>NZ_JBWZCK010000002.1:0-392403 GCF_059383555.1 Pseudarthrobacter sp. MDT1-56 | reverse complement strand
GTGTGTTCGTCGGCTCCGGCATCTTCAAGTCCGGCAACCCGGCCCAGCGTGCCGCCGCCGTCGTGAAGGCCACCACCTTCTTCGATGACCCGGAAGAGATCGCAAAGGCCTCCCGCGGCCTGGGCGAGGCGATGGTCGGCATCAACGTGGACGAAATCCCGCAGCCGCACCGCCTCGCCGAGCGCGGCTGGTAACTGAACTAAAGCAACAACAACGACGCCGGCCGGTCACCTTTCCCAGGTGGCCGGCCGGCGTCGTGCTTTTCCCCATCGTCTGCTCCGCAACTGCCCTTATGGGGCTCCAAACGGGCGGTTACGGAGCAACCGATGGGGTGGGGGAGGCGGGTTAGTCAAGGCCGCGGCGCTTGAGGAGGGGTTCGAGCTCGGCGTCGCGGCCGCGGAAGGCGCGGAAGGAATCCAGCGGGTCGCGGCTGTGGCCTCGGGAGAGTAGCTCGGCGCGGAAGAAGTCCCCGTTGGCCCGGGTGAGGCCGCCGTTGTCCTTGAACCATTCGACCGTTTCGGCGTCCAGCACCTCGCTCCAGATGTAGGAGTAGTAGCCCGCGGCATAGCCGGCGCCGGCGAAGATGTGCTGGAAGTAGCCGGTGCGGTAGCGCGGCGGGATCAGGTGATGGGCGACGCCGGCCGCGGCCAGCGCCTTGGCCTCGAATTCCAGGACGTCCTCGGGCACCTCGGAACCGTCCAGCACGTGCCAGGCGAGGTCCAGCAGGGCCGCGCCCAGGTATTCGGTGGTGCCGAAGCCCTCGCCCCAGAGCTGCGCAGCGTCAAGCTTATCCACCACTTCCTGCGGCAGGGCCTCCCCGGTGGCGTAGTGGCGGGCATAGTTCGCGAGAACCTCCGGCCACATGATCCACATCTCGTTCACCTGCGAGGGGTACTCCACGAAGTCGCGCGGCACGGAGGTGCCGGAGAAGCGCGGGTAGGTGACCGAGGAGAACAGCCCGTGCAGGGCATGGCCGAACTCGTGGAAAGTGGTGCGGAGCTCGTCCAGGGTCAGCAGCGTGGGTTCCCCGGCCGGCGGCTTGGAAATGTTGAGGTTGTTGATCACCACGGGCCGGGTGTTGAGCAGTCCGGACTGTTCCACGAGGGAGTTCATCCATGCCCCGCCGCGTTTGGACTCGCGCGTGTAGTAGTCGCCCAGGAACAGGCCAAGCTCAGCGCCGTCGTGGTTGCGGACTTCCCAGACGCGCACGTCCGGGTGGTAGCCGGCGAGGTCGGCGCGTTCGTGGAAGGTGATGCCGTAGAGCGCGTTGGCGGCGAAGAATACGCCGTCGTTGAGGACGCGGTCCAGCTCGAAGTAGGGGCGCAGGGCCTGCTCGTCCACGGCGTACCGCTCGCGCTTGACCTTGGCGGAGTAATAGGCCCAGTCCCAGGCCTCAAGGGGGTGGCCGGCGACTTCGGCCAGCGCTTCGGCCTCGGCGTCGGCGTTCCGGACGGCGGCCGGTGCGAGCCGGTTCATCATGGTCTGCACGGCGGCGAAGTCCGGGGCGGTCTGCTGGTCCACGACGAGTTCGGCGTAGTTGGTGAAGCCCAGCAGCGCCGCCTTCTCCGCGCGGAGCCTCACCAGGTCCTTGACCAGGTCCAGCACGTCGAGGGCGCTGCCGTCGCTGCCGCGGCCGATGGAGGCCTCGAAGAGGCGGCGGCGGACGTCGCGGTTTTCGAGGGCAGCGAGGGCGGGCTGGTTGCTGGGCTGGATGAGGGTCAGCAGGAACTTGCCCTCGTGCCCGGCGGTGCGGGCGGCTTCCGCGGCGCTGGCAACATCGTCAGCAGGCAGCCCGGCGAGCTCGGCGGCGTCGTCGAGCAGCAGCGCAGCGGACTTCATCGCTTCCTTCACCCGCTGGCCGAACTCGGTTCCGAGCCGGGAGAGCTCGGCGTTGACGGCCTTGAGCCGTTCCTGTCCGGCGCCGTCGAGCTGGATGCCGGACTGGCGGAACTCCTTGAGGTACTCGTCCACCAGCCGGGCGGACTCGGCGTCGAGCTGGTCCGTGTTGACCGCGGAGAACCGTTCGAACAGTCCCCGGTTGAGGTAGACGGCGTCCTGGTGGGCCGAGAACCGCGGGGACAGGATGGTCTCGAGGTCGCGGATGGGGTCCGAGGCGTCGGCGGAAACGAGGGTGAAGAAGGACGCCGCCGCACGCTGTAGGAGCTGCCCGGACCGCTCCATTGCCAGTGCGGTGTTTTCAAAGCTGGCTGGCTCCGGGGTGTCCACGATGGCCTGGATTTCACCGAGGTGCTCGGCGAGACCGGCTTCCACGGCTTCGGCGTAGTGCTCATCCGTGATGTCCGCGAACGGCGGCAGACCGAACGGCAGGGGGCTGGGGCTCAACAGGGGATTAGTCATGAAATAACTCTTTCATGTAATGGGGCGAGTCTCAACGGTTTGCTACGCGTGTTGGGTCCGTTGCCGCCGTAGGATGGGCGCCATGCGTACCATCACCCCCCAGCTGCGCGGCCGTTTGCTCGCCGCCGCCGCTGCGTTCTCCCTTGTGGCCTCCGTGGCTTCCTGCGGCATCGGCGCACAATCCGAAAGCACTGCCCCAGGCTCCCCGTCGGCGGCCGGGAGCTCCTCCGGCCCGGCAGCGGCCCAGAGCCCGGCAACGACGCCGGCAACCACCCAGGCGGCGTCGCCGTCGAGCACTCCAAGTCCTTCGGCGACTCCGACGCCAGGGAAGGGACCGGACTGCGCGGCCGTCCGCTGCACCTCGGTAGTGGTCACCGGGGACATGCTGGTCCACGCCCAGCTCTGGGAGCAGGCCCGCGCGGACGCCCTGGCCACCGGCGCCAAGGGCCTGGACTTCGGGCCGCTGCTTGAGGGCCAGCGCAAGTACATCGAGAAGAGTGACCTCGCGATCTGCCACCAGGAGACGCCAGTGGCCGGCCCGGCCGGGCCTTTCTCCGCGTACCCCTCCTTCAACGTTCCGCCGCAGATCCTCACAGCCGCCCAGCAGGTGGGCTACCAGGCGTGCACCACCGCGAGCAACCACACCATTGACCGCGGCACCGCCGGGCTGGTCCGCACCCTGGATGCACTTGACGCTGCGGGGCTGCAGCACACGGGGGCCTACCGGAGCGAAGCCGACGCCGAGGGCGTCCTGATCCTGCAGACCGCCGCGGCGAAGATCGCCGTGATCAGTGCGACGTACGGGCTCAACGGACAGCTCCCGGAAGCGGCCTGGCAGGTGGACATGCTCGACCCCGAGGTCATGGTCGCCAAGGCGAAGAAGGCCCGGGACCTCGGCGCGGACATCGTGCTGGGCGCCATGCACGCCGGCGACGAATATTCGAGCGTGCCCAACGCCGAGCAGAAGAGCGTCGCCCATGCCCTCGCGGACAGCGGCCAGTTCACCATGATCTACGGCCACCACTCGCACTCGGTCCTGCCGATCGAGCAGTACAAGGGCACCTGGATTGCCTACGGCCTGGGCAACGGGATCACCGAACTCTCGCCGAACTATGTGGTGAACAACGAGGGTCTGCTGGTCCGGGTCCAGTTCAGCCAGGACACCGCCGGCACCTGGACCGCCTCCGACCTGGCCTGGGCGCCGTCGGTGATTGTCCGCGGCCCCTACCGCTGGTGCTCGGTTGCCTCTGACGCCCCGCAGGGTTCATGCGCCGGGGCCGCGGCTGACGCGGCTACCCGCCAGCGCACCCAGACCGCGGTCGAGTCCATGGGGGCCGCGGCCGCCGGCGCCCACGAACTGCTCATCACCAAGGAACCGTAGACGCGCCGGCGCAGGAGGCTTTCGTGGGCAAAGTATCGACGGCGGACCGGGAAGCCCGGAACGGGACCTTCCCCAACGGCATGGACTACCTGAGCTGGGGAAGCGGCCCGAAGACACTCCTTTTCATCCAGGGCGGTCCCGGGAGCACGGTCCCCACGGGGATGCTGCGCGGGATGTTCCGGCGGCAGTTCGACGCCTTTCTCCACGCCGGATACGCCGTCTGGATTATCACCCGGCGCCGGGGCATGCCGCCGGAGCACAGCATTGCGGACATGGCGGACGACTACGCACGGCTCATCGCCGAGGAGTTCGGCGGGTGCGTTGACGTCGTTGTGGCGGAGTCATTTGGCGGGATGATCGCCCAGTATCTGGCCGCACGGCATCCCGGCTCGTTCGGCCATATCGCCATGGTGGTCACGGCCGCGGAGCTGAGCGACTGGTGCAAGGACGTTGATTCGCGGATGGCCACGGCCCTCGCAGGCGGAGACACGAACGGCGCCGGGACGGTCTTCGCAGAGTATCTACTGCCGGGCCGGCGCCTGATGTGGCTGCGGCGGCTGATCGGGCCCTTGATCAGCCGCCGGCTGCTGAGCGGGTCCGATTTCCCCTCCCAGGACGTGCTCACTGAGGTGCAGGGCGAAATGACCTTTAATTCCCGGGCGGTACTCCCGCTCATACGGCGGCCCGTGTTGCTGATCTGCGGAGGCTCCGACCAGTTCTTTCCCCGTGAGGTCGCCCAGGAAACGGCCGGGCTGATCCCGGACTGCACGCTCATCTGGTATGAAGGCAAGGGCCACCTCCGGGCAGCCTCCAGCGGACGCATCGCGCACGACGTGCTGGCGTTCGCCGGGCGCAACTGACCTGCGGCCGGGACTTAGCTCACGCCCGGCGCGGACCGAGGCCCTGCAGCCGGCCCGGGTCCAGGGCAAGGGACATGTAGACGCTGTTCGCGTCGTCCCCGTAGTCGGCAAAGGGCGGGCAAATGCTGAATCCGTGACGCTGGTACAGCCGCCGGGCCGGGGCGAAGAAGTCCTGGCTTCCGGTCTCGAGGTACAGGCGGACATAGCCGTTGAGCCGGGCCTCTGCCAGGATGTGGGCCAGCAGGAGGGTGGCGATGCCCCGGCCCCGTGCGTGGGCAGCGGTGCGCATGGACTTGATCTCGCCCTCGCGCTTCTGGAGCTGTTTCAGCGCCCCGCAGCCGAGCACCGCGGCGCTTTCCCGTGCGGTCCAGAAGGTGATGCCCGGTCCGGAGAGAGCCGCGGAATCGAGGGCGTGCACGCTCTCGGCGGGCGAGGTGGCAAACATGTCCGCGAGGTGCTCGACCAGGAGCTGCTGGACGTCGGCACGCCCGGGGTTGTCGCGGTCAATCCGGATCATCGTGAACGGCTCCTCTCCAGAATGTGCTGCCGTCCGCCGAGGTCGCGGGAAGCGCGCTCCGGTCGCCGGAACGTTCCGGCTACTGTGCCGCTTTCCGGCGATTTCGCCTCAGGTGGGGTCAGCGCGGGCGGCGGGCGGCGTGTTCCCGGGCGAGGACGGCGTAGGAGTCGTCCGGGGTGCCGGGGGAGAAGCTGCCGTATTTGCGTTCGGCGGCGGTCCTGATGAGGAAGTCCGCCAGCGCCGGGTTCTTGGGCAGCAGGGAGCCGTGCAGGTAGCTCGCCACGATGTTCCGGTAGCGTGCGCCTTCCTGGCCGTCGCTGCTGTTGTTCCCGGTGCCCTTCGCCGTGGTGCCCAAGGGTGAGACGCCGGGACCGAGGGTTGTCTGGCCGCTGTGGTTCTCGTACCCCAGGACGGTGCCGAACTCGGGGGAGGACACCGATACGTTGCCGATCAGCCGCTCGTCGGTGCCGTGGGTCTCCACGTCCAGGATGCCGATTCCCGGGATGACAGACCCCGTCCGGGTCTTGAAGAACTTCCCGAACAGCTGGTAGAGGCCGCAGATCACCAGCATCGGGGTGCCGTCCTCGGCCAGCTCCTTCAGGACGGTCTCGCGAGAGAGCAGGTCATCCTGGATGACGAGTTGGCCGCTGTCCTGCCCGCCGCCGCCAACGATCAGGTCGATGTCCGAGGGGAACGTGTCGCCGACGTTGTACTCGAGCAGCTCCGGGGTGTACCCGTGCCAGCGCAGCCGCTGGGCCAGCACCAGGGCATTGCCCCAGTCGCCGTAGATGTTCATGTCCCGCGGGTACAGCTGCAGGACCCGGATGGTGCCCTTGCCGGGCGCCGGGGATTCCTCGGGCGGAAGCTCGTGCCCGAAGGAGAACGTGGACTCGCTGGACGGGCCGGATTCGCTGGCGGGGGACTGGGGGGTCATGAGACCACCTCCACTGTGGTGATTTTGGACAGCTCGCGGCGGATCGCCAGCATCGCTGTGTAGGTGCAGAAGACCCGCTTTGGCTTGTCCCTGGCGCCGCTGATGAAAGCCGCCAGTGCCGGCGCAATCTCGGTGTTCACCGCTCCGATCGCGACGTCGTCGTACTGCAGGCGGAGCGCCATGTCGTAGGCGCGGGAGCCGCTCAACTGGTCCACGCCGCCCTCCCGGAGGGTGTCGAACTCGACGTCCCAGAGCCAGGACATGTCCCGGCCGTCGGCGTAGTTGTCGTTGATCGCGATCATCGTGGCGTAACCCGCGGCCGGGAAGGACTTCAGCCCGAGGCGGAAGCCGCTGGGGTTCTTCACCAGCACCAGATCCAACGGCAGGCCGTCGACGACGAGGCTCTCACCGCGGCCGAACGCCGGCGCCACCTGGGACAGCGCCTTCAGCAGGCCCTCGTTGTCCGCTACAGCCGGTTTTCCAGGGACCGAGTCCCCCACGGCAATGGCCCGCGCCAGGGTCAGCGCGGCCGCGGCATTGAAGATGTTATAGACGCCGCGGAGCTTCATGGAGGTGCTGGCCGTAACGCCGTCGTACTCGAAGTCCGCGTCCGCCGCACCCACCCGGCGCAACACGACGTCGGCGTGCGGCTTCGCAGGAGCCGGCGGCACCGGGCTCCCGGGGGCCGCCCGCATCTCGTCGTCATTCGGGAAGGTGCTCAGCAGGGAATCGTCGAGGCCGAAGTAAAGGACGTCGGGACCGGTGACGGTATCAGTTTTGAGCGTGTCCGCGATTCGCGCGACGCGCGGGTCCTCGCGGTTCAGCACGACCGTACCGGTGGTCTTGGAGGCGATGTGCTGCAGAAGCTGCGCGGTCTTGTCGATCTCACCGAAGCGGTCCAGCTGGTCCCGCAGGACGTTCAGCAGAAGGCAGTAGCGCGGCGGCACCTGGTTGACGAAGTGCACCGCGTGGGCCTCGTCCAGTTCCAGCACGGCGACGTCCGCGTTCAGCCGTCCGCGCCAGTCCACCTCTCCCAGCAGCGCCGCGGCCACACCGCGGGTGAAGTTGCTGCCGGTGCGGTTCGTGAAGACTTTCATGCCCTGGCTTTCCAGCAGTTCGACCACCATCTTCGTGGTGGTCGTCTTGCCATTCGTGCCGCTGACGACGGCGACGCCGTGCGGCAGCGTGGACAGGGTCCTGCGCATGAAGCCGGGGTCTATCTTTTCAACCACGAGCCCGGGAAGGGCGGAGCCTCCGCCCCTGAGCCGGGTGACCCGGCGGACGAGCTTGCCGAGCGGAACGCTGAAGTAAAACATGCTCTGTAATATATCCCAGCGGCGGCATGGAGGCCCGCCGGGCGGCGGCAGGCGACGTGCGCGGGCCACTATGCTGGTCCGATGACCAACCCCACTTCTGCGCCCTCTTCCCGTGTGGGAACGGGGCTGCGGATCGGCGTCCTGGCACTTCAGGGCGACTTCCGCGAACACCTGCACGCGGTGGAAGCAGCCGGCGCCACGGGCACCGGCGTGCGCCGGCCGTCCGAGCTCGACGGCCTCGACGGACTCATTATTCCCGGCGGCGAATCGACCACCATCGACAAGCTGTCCCGCGCCTTCGGGCTCTGCGACCCGCTGCGCCAGCGCATCAAAGACGGGCTGCCTGTCTACGGCTCCTGCGCCGGGATGATTCTCCTCGCGGAGGAGATCGCCGACCCCGCAAAGGACCTCGCCGGCAACCCGCAGCAGACCTTCGGCGGACTGGACATCACGGTGCGCCGGAACGCCTTCGGCCGGCAGCGCGAGTCCTTCGAGACGGACCTCGACTTTAAGGGCCTGGACTTCAGCGCCACCGCCGACGGCGTCGCCCCTGTCCATGCGGTCTTCATCCGCGGACCCTGGGTGGAGCGCGTCGGCGCCGGCGTGGAAGTCCTCGCCATAGTGGAACCTTCCAAGGCATCCCACCCCGAGGCGCTGGCCGGGACGGCTAGAATTGTTGCTGTGCGTTCCGGCAAGCTGCTGGCCACCTCCTTCCACCCGGAAGTGACGGGGGAGAAGCGCGTGCACGAATTGTTTATTCGAATGATCAGAGGAGAAGCGTAAAGCATGTCAGGCCACTCCAAATGGGCGACGACCAAGCACAAGAAGGCCATCCTCGACAGCCGCCGGGCCAAGTCGTTCGCCAAGCTGATCAAGAACATCGAAGTTGCCGCACGTATGGGCGGCCCGGACCTCGCCGGCAACCCGAGCCTGGAACTCGCCGTCACCAAGGCCAAGAAGACCTCGGTCCCCGCTGACAACATCGACCGCGCCATCAAGCGCGGCGCCGGACTCACCGGCGAAGTCGTGGACTACACCGAGATCATGTACGAATGCCGCGGACCGCAGGGCTCCGCGCTGCTGATCGAATGCCTCACGGACAACAAGAACCGTGCAGCGTCCGAGGTCCGGCTCGCTATCTCCCGCAACGGCGGCACCATCGCCGACCCCGGCTCGGTCAGCTACCTCTTCTCCCGCAAGGGCGTCGTCTCGCTGCCCAAGAACGGCCTGACCGAGGACGACGTCCTGATGGCCGTCCTCGACGCCGGCGCCGAGGAAGTCAAGGACAACGGCGACAGCTTCGAGATCCACTCCGAACCGACCGACCTGCAGGCCATCCGCGATGCGCTCAAGGAAGCCGGTATGGAATACGACACCGACGAGGCCGAGTTCGTCCCGTCCATGCAGGTCCCGCTGGATCTCGACGCTGCCAAGAAGTTCATGAAGCTCGTCGATGCCCTCGAGGAACTCGACGACGTCCAGAACGTCTACAGCAATGCCGACCTCAGCGACGAAGTGCAGGCCGCACTGGAATCCGAGTGACCCTCCGCGTCCTCGGCGTCGATCCGGGCCTCACCCGCTGCGGGATCGGCGTCGTGGACGTCGAAAAGAACCGCCGCGCCACCTTGGTGGCGTTCGGCGTCGTCGGAACCTCCCCGGAGGAGAGCCTGGACCAGCGCCTGCTGGTCATCGCCACCTCCATCGACGAGTGGCTCGACCAGTACGAACCCCACGTCCTCGCCGTCGAACGCGTCTTCTCGCAGCTCAATGTCAGCACCGTAATGGGGGTCGCACAGGCCTCCGGCGTCGTGATCGCCGCTGCCGCACGCCGCGGCATTCCGGTGGCCCTGCACACCCCGTCCGAGGTGAAGGCCGCCGTCACCGGCAGCGGAACCTCCAACAAGGAGGCGGTCACGAAGCTGGTCACCAAAATCCTCCGGCTCGACGCCCCGCCCCGGCCGGCGGACGCCGCCGACGCCCTCGCGCTGGCCATCACCCACGCCTGGCGGGCCGGCAGCGGAGCCGCGGTCGCCACCACGGGACCGGGCAGCCTCTCCCTGACCCCGGCCCAGCGGGCCTGGGCAGACGCGGAAGCCAAAGCGCGCCGTTCACGCTGAATGTCCGGCTGTCCGGTCCCAGCCCTTGATAGGGTATTCGTAGATATGTTCGGATAGCCGGGTCTTCCCGGTTCTATCTTTCAGCTGAATTTTCAGGAGCCCGGCTTTGATCAGTTTTCTCCGCGGAACCGTAGCGCACGTCGGCCTGTCCTCCGCCGTGATCGACCTCAACGGCGCCGGCATGAGCGTGAACGCCACGCCGCAGACCCTCAGCAGGCTCCGTGCCGGCGAGGAGGGGAAACTCTTCACCTCCCTGATCGTCCGCGAGGACTCCCTCACCCTGTTCGGATTCGGCAGCGACGACGAACGCGAAGTCTTCGATGTCCTGCTCAGCGTCAGCGGCGTCGGCCCCCGGCTGGCGCTGGCCGTCCTGGCCGTGCACGAGCCCGAAGCCATCCGCGTCGCCGCGCACTCCGGCGACGGCAAGGAATTCACGAAGGTGCCCGGCATCGGCCCCAAGGTCGCCGGCCGGATCGTGCTGGAACTCGCCGGAAAACTCGTGCCGCACGGCACCGCCACCGGCGCCACGGCCCCGGCGGAGTCCTCCGAAACGGTCTGGAAGCCGCAGGTCGTTGCAGCCATGACGAGTCTTGGCTGGTCCGAGAAGGACGCCACCGCCAGCATCGACAAATCCCTGGCTGATTCCCCCGAACTGGCCGAGAAGGGCAACGTCGCCGAGATCCTGCGCGCCACCCTCCGCTGGCTGGGCCAGGACGGCGCCCGCGCCGGGAACAGGGTAGGCGCCCGTGGCTGAGCCGTCGATTGTCGCCGGGGGAGAGGAGCCGGAGGAGCGGGTCATCGAAGCCGCCCTCAGGCCCAAGAACCTGCACGACTTCGTCGGCCAGCACCGGGTCCGCAAGCAGCTCTCCCTGGTCCTGGAGGCCTCGCGCATGCGCGGCCGCAGCGCTGACCACGTCCTGCTTTCCGGCCCTCCCGGGCTGGGGAAAACCACGCTGTCCATGATCATCGCAGCCGAGATGAACGCCCCGCTGCGGATCAGCAGCGGCCCGGCCATCCAGCATGCCGGGGACCTGGCGGCCATCCTGTCCTCACTCTCCGAAGGTGAAGTGCTTTTCCTCGACGAGATCCACCGGATGTCCCGGCCGGCCGAGGAGATGCTCTACATGGCGATGGAAGACTTCCGGGTCGACATCGTCGTCGGCAAAGGTGCCGGCGCCACCGCCATCCCGCTGGAACTCCCGCCCTTCACCCTGGTGGGGGCCACCACCCGCGCCGGCCTGCTGCCCGGCCCGCTCCGGGACCGCTTCGGCTTCACCGGCCACCTCGAGTTCTACTCCGTAGCCGAACTGGAGCTCGTGCTCCGGCGCTCCGCCGGCCTCCTGGACCTCAAGGTCAACTCCGCCGGCTTCAGCGAAATCGCGGGCCGTTCCCGCGGCACGCCCCGCATCGCCAACCGGCTCCTGCGCCGGGTCCGCGACTGGGCACTGGTGCACGGCATCGAGCAGATCGACGCACGCGCCGCCTCCGCGGCGCTGGACATGTACGAGGTCGATAAGCGGGGACTGGACCGTCTCGACCGTGCCGTCCTGGAGGCTCTCATCACCAAATTCGGCGGAGGGCCCGTGGGCCTGTCCACCCTGGCCATCGCCGTCGGCGAAGAGACCGAAACGGTGGAAACCGTCGCCGAGCCATACCTCGTCCGCGAGGGACTGCTGGGACGCACCCCGCGGGGGCGCATCGCGCTCGCCCCGGCCTGGACACACCTCGGCTTCGCGGTGCCGTCCGGGATCTTCGCCCAGGACCCGCTCGAGCTCTTCCGTGCAGAGGACGACACCCCGGACGTGCCGGACGGGCTTGGCCAGGACGCTGATCCGGAATGGATCCGTAATAGTCAATAGCACCGCTCCGTAACCTTTTCCCTTTAGACTGGAATGACGCTCGGCACGTTCGGGTCTTTGTTTCTGTGCGCGGCCAGCACCTGGCCGCCGTCGGCTGGGCATGATTCGCAGCCAGCCCGGAGCGAAGCGGACGTTGCTGTAAAACCAGCTACGCAAGTACAGAACGGAACTATTCCTGTGTTCGGACTTATTTCTGCCCAGACCCAGCCGCAGGCCGGCGGCGGTATCGACATCATGACCATCCTGTTGTTCGCCATGCTCGGCGTCTTCGTCTTTATGATGTTCCGCCGCAACAAGAAGACCCAGCAGCAGCAGGCGCAGCTCCAGTCGAAGTTCGCCCCGGGTGTCGAGGTCATGACGAGCTTCGGCCTGTACGGCCGGATCGTCGAGATCGACGACGAAGAGAACAAGGTCCTGCTGGAACTGTCCCCGGGTAACACCGCCACCGTTCACCGCCAGGCCGTCACCAAGATCGTCGAACCGGTTGTCGCCGCTGAGGAGCCCGCCGTCGTTCCCAACGATGCCTCCTCGCTGACCATCGACAAGGCCGACAGCGCCGCCCCCGTCAACGACGCCCCGCGCGACGAGACGCCGGAAGAAACCCTGCGCCGCCTCAACGACGAAGGTAAAAAAGACAGCTAGTCTGCCTGTTTGAGCTATCCCGCGAAGTAACGGCTGCGGGCCACCGCCGGAGCGGCCCGACCGGGCCGCCCGGCGGTTTCCTCCGTAAATAATAGAAAGATCGACAATGGCACGAACTGGCCCCAAAAACTCAGCCCTCAGGGTGCTGGTCTGGCTCGGCGTTATCCTCGCCGTCCTGACCGCCGTCCTGGCAGGCGGCACCATGGCCGGCCAGGCGAGCTGGGCTCCAAAGCTCGCCCTGGACCTTGAAGGCGGCACCCAGATGATCCTGGCGCCCAAGGTTGAGGGCGGTTCGGACATCAACGAAGAACAGCTCAACCAGGCCGTGGCGATCATCCGTCAGCGCGTGGACGGCTCCGGTGTCGCGGAAGCTGAAATCAGCACGCAGTCCGGGCGCAACGTCGTCGTCAGCCTGCCGGGCACACCGTCCAAGGAAACCCGGGCGCTGATCCAGGCGTCCGCCGACATGAACTTCCGGCCCGTCCTCCAAGCTGGTCCGGGCGCAGCTGTCCCCGCGGAGTCACTGACCCCGGACGACCAGCTGCCCCAGCCCACCGCTGAGCCCACCAACGGCAGCGACGTGAACTGGGTCACTCCCGAAATTTACAAGAAGTTCGAGACGCTCGACTGTGACAACCCCTCGCAGGACAAGCAGGAACGCTCCGACCCGACCCAGCCGCTGGTCACCTGCGAACCGGCCACCGCCAACTCGCCGGCGATCAAGTACATCCTTGGCCCGGTTGAGGTCAAGGGCGCAGACATTGCGGGTTCCTCCTTCCAGTTGCAGCGCGGTGCCCAGGGCGCCGTGACCAACGAGTGGGCTGTCAACATCCAGTTCAACGACGAGGGCACCGCCAAGTTCAAGGAAGTCACCGAGCGGCTGTACCAGTTCTACATCGCCGGCGGCGGCCAGAGCGGCTCGGATCCGAAGTCCCAGTTCGCGATCGTCCTCGACGACCAGGTCATTTCCGCTCCGCGGTCCCTCGCCGTCATCACCGATGGCCGTCCGCAGATCACCGGCGGCTTCACCGAGGAGTCCGCGAAGGCCCTCTCCGACCAGCTCCGCTTCGGCGCCCTGCCGATCAGCTTCGAGATCCAGAGCGAACAGCAGATTTCTGCCACCCTCGGTGGTGAGCAGCTGCGGATGGGTATGCTTGCCGGCCTGATCGGCCTGCTGCTGGTGGTGGTTTACTCACTGATCCAGTACCGGGCACTGGGCCTGGTCACCGTCGCCTCCCTCGTGGTGGCCGGAGCGCTGACGTACCTGGCCATCGCGATCCTCGGCTGGACCGAGAACTACCGGTTGTCCCTGGCCGGCGTCGCAGGCATCATCGTGGCCATCGGCCAGACCGCGGACTCGTTCATCGTCTACTTCGAACGTATCCGCGATGAGCTCCGTGAAGGCCGCGGCCTCGTCTCGGCCGTCGAGAACGGCTGGAGGCGCGCCAAGCGCACCGTCCTGGCATCCAAGGCAGTCAACCTTCTGGCCGCCCTCGTGCTGTACTTCGTGGCAGTGGGCAACGTCCGCGGCTTCGCGTTCACGCTCGGCCTGACGGCCATTGCCGACCTCATCGTGGTCTTTATGTTCACCCACCCGACCCTGCAGCTGCTGGCCCGCACCAAGTTCTTCGGTGAAGGCCATCCGCTCTCCGGACTGGACCCGAAGAGCCTCGGCGCCGTTCCCTTGTACCGGGGCGCGGGCCGGTTCCGCACTCCCGCGGACAAGCCGGCTGCAGTTGCCGCGCTCCGCGCCAAGAACACCGGCGCCACGGCTGAGGCCGAACGCCGGATGACCATTGCAGAACGACGCCTCGCGGAACGACAGGAACAGCTTGCTGGCTCCTCCAAGAGCACGTCCAAGGAGGGCAACTAAATGGCCACCAGTTTCGCCAATTTTGGCAATGAGCTCTACACGGGCAAACGTTCCTACGACTTCGTGGGATCCAAGAAGATCTGGTTCCTGATCGCGGGCGTCCTCGTGGCGCTGTCGATCCTGCTGCCGGTCGTCAAGGGCGGCTTCAACCTCGGCATCGAATTCCGCGGTGGTTCGGAATTCACCGTCTCCAACGTGAAAACCACCGACGCAGCCATCGGCGAAAAGGCTGTGGAGGACGTTGTCCCCGGCAGCGTCCCCCGAGTGGCGAACGTCGCCGGCAACACGATGCGGATCCAGACGGACAAACTCACGGAAGATGAGACGCTCCAGATCAAGGCGAGCCTCACCGAGGTCTACGGCGTAACCGACAACGAGGTGACATCAACTTTCATCGGCCCCACGTGGGGCGCTGACGTCACCAAGCAGGCCCTGCTGGGCCTGGCGATCTTCGTCGGACTCGCCGCCGTGCTGATGGCGCTGTACTTCCGGACCTGGAAGATGTCTCTCTCGGCCATCGTGGGCATGCTCGTGACGATGTTCATCACCGCCGGCGTCTATGCACTGAGCGATTTCGAAGTCACGCCGTCGGCCATCATCGGCTTCCTGACCGTGCTGAGCTACTCGCTGTACGACACGGTGGTGGTCTTCGACAAGATCCGTGAGAACACCGCGGACCTGCAGGCCTCTACCCGTCGGACCTTCGGCGAGGAAGTCAACCTGGCCGTCAACCAGACCCTGGTCCGCTCCATCAACACCATGATGGTGGCGATCCTCCCGGTCGGCGCCATCCTCTTCATCGGTGCCGGACTGCTGGGCGCCGGAACGCTGCGGGACCTCTCCCTGGCACTGTTTGTCGGGATCCTGATCGGCACGGCTGCCACGATTTTCATCGCCGCGCCGCTCTACGCCTGGCTGCGCCAGGGCGAACCGGAACTGGTCAAGCAGGCCGAGCGCGTGCACCATCGCCGCGCCCACGCTGCCGCCAAGACCGACTCCCCGGCGGAGCCGGCCACCGCGTAGCCGCCACGGTCCTGCCGGACCGGTCACCACCGGGGGTCTTCCGGTGGTCCCCACGGGCCGGAGAACGTCATTCGTGACGCTCTCCGGCCCGTCGCCGTATCGCCGCCGGTTATCGAAGTATCCTGCTGCGGGAATAGACTGGAAGAATTAACGGGTTCGGAGAGGTGCTCCATTGGAAGAACGTGCGACGTCGGTGCCATCAGCGCCGGCGGATAAGGCTCCAGGCCAGGGTTCGCAGACTGGTGTGGTGGCTGCCGGACGCGCCGATCCGCTGGTCCCCGTGGACAGCTCGGGCGCACGCCCCACGTTCCCCGGCCGCCGCGAACGCACCCGTTCCCGGCTTGCCCGCCTGACCGGGCGCGGAGTCCCCGCCTATTCCCCCATTCTCGAGCCGCTGCTGCGCACCGTGCGCGCCAACAACCCCAAAGAGGACTTCGACCTCATCCAGCGTGCCTTCGTCGTGGCGGAGCGCTGCCACCGGGGACAGAAGCGTAAGAGTGGCGATCCCTACATCACCCATCCCGTGGCGGTGGCGACCATTCTGGCGGAGCTGGGGCTCAGCGGGACCACGCTGGCGGCGGCGCTGCTGCACGACACCGTCGAGGACACCTCGTACACGCTGGAGGACCTGAAGGCCGAGTTCGGGCCGGAAGTCGCCATGCTGGTCGACGGTGTCACCAAGCTGGACAAGGTCAGTTTCGGCGAGGCAGCGCAGTCTGAGACCGTGCGCAAGATGGTCGTGGCCATGGCCAAGGACATCCGCGTCCTGATGATCAAGCTGGCGGACCGGCTGCACAACGCCAGGACCTGGCGTTTCGTTTCGGCCGAGTCCTCGGCACGCAAGGCCCGGGAAACGCTGGAAATTTTCGCCCCGCTGGCGCACCGGCTCGGCATGAACACGATCAAGTGGGAACTGGAAGACCTTTCCTTTGCGGCCCTCTACCCCAAGGTCTATGAGGAGATCGTGCGCATGGTGGGGGACCGGACCCCCGAGCGGGAGAAGAACCTCTCCGTCATCCGGAACCAGATCACCGAAGACCTGCGCGAGGCCAAAATCAAGGCCACCATCACGGGCCGGCCGAAGCACTACTACTCGATCTACCAGAAGATGATCGTCCGGGACAAGGACTTCGACGACATCAATGACCTGATGGGCGTCCGCGTCCTGGTCGACTCCGTCCGGGACTGTTACGCGGCCCTGGGTGCCATGCATTCGCGCTGGAACCCCCTGCCGGGGCGGTTCAAGGACTACATCGCGATGCCCAAGTTCAACATGTACCAGTCGCTGCACACCACGGTGATCGGCCCGGGCGGCAAGCCTGTGGAGATCCAGATCCGCACCCACGAGATGCACCGCCGCGCCGAATACGGCGTCGCCGCGCACTGGAAGTACAAGGATCAGCCGAACCGGGCGGCCGAAGGGCCCGGAAGCCCGCGCGACGGCGACATGGGCTGGCTCCGGTCACTCGTGGACTGGCAGCAGGAAACCTCCGATCCCGGCGAGTTCCTGGACTCCCTGCGTTTTGAAATCAACGCCCGCGAAGTCTTCGTCTTCACCCCCAAGGGCGAGGTCATGGCGCTGCCCGCCGGCTCCACGCCCGTGGACTTCGCCTATGCCGTCCACACCGAGGTGGGACACCGGACCATCGGCGCCCGCGTCAACGGCAAGCTCGTCCCGCTCAACAGCGAACTGAACCACGGCGACTGGGTCGAAATCTTCACCTCCAAGGCCGAGGGTGCCGGGCCCAGCCAGGACTGGCAGCACTTCGTCAAGAGCGCCCGGGCCCGCAACAAGATCAGGCAGTGGTTCAGCAAGGAACGCCGCGAAGAGTCGATCGACCGTGGCAAGGAACTGCTGACCAAGGCGATGCGCAAGCAGAACCTCCCGCTGCAGCGCCTGATGACGCACGACGCCCTCGCCGCAATCGCCGAGGACTTCAAATACGTCGACATCTCCGGGCTCTACGCAGGCGTGGGGGACGGGCATACCTCCGCCCAGTCCGTTATGGAACGCCTGGTGGAGAGCCTCGGCGGCAATGACACGCCCGAGGACGACCTCACCGAGATTTCCATTCCCACCCAGGTCACCAAAACGCGGTACTCCGATTCGGGCGTCGTGGTGCGCGGGGTGGACGACGTCTGGGTCAAACTCGCCCGTTGCTGCACCCCGGTACCGCCGGACCCGATCCTGGGCTTCGTCACCCGCGGCTCCGGCGTCTCCGTGCACCGGACGGACTGCACCAACGTCAGCGGCCTCCTGGAGCAACCTGACCGGATCGTCGAGGTCGAGTGGGCTCCCACGCAGTCAAGCGTCTTCCTGGTCGAAATCCAGGTCGAAGCCCTCGACCGCAAGTCGCTGCTCTCGGATGTGACCAGAATCCTGTCGGAGAACCACGTCAACATCCTGGCGGCCAGCGTGCATACGTCCACGGACCGGGTGGCCATCTCCAAATTCGCCTTCGAGATGGGCGACCCCAAGTACCTGAGCCACGTCCTGAGCGCCGTCCGCCGCATCGACGGCGTCTTCGACGTCTACCGCACCACCGGCAACCGGCGGCGCAGTTGAGGCTCGTTTAACTGCCGGTGATCCGACGCTAGGGCGCCGGGCCGGCCTGTAACTCTTCGAGCTTTGACAGGGCCGCCTGCCTGTACGGCATCCTGGGGGTGGCTTCAACGGCGTGGACAAGAAGCCGCAGCCGTAGCCCCAGCTCGGGCTTGGCCAGGAGTGCCTGCAGGGCCGGCAGGGCCCGCCCGGGTTCGACATGCAGTGCGATGTCCACTGAGGTCCGCAGCGGGCTGGAGACCATCAGCCCGCCCAGGCTCACGACGTCGAACGGGCCCAGGCGCCCCTCATGGAAAGTGCAGCCCCTGGTGGACCGCAGACTGGAAATCCGCCGGTTGGCATCCACCAGCAAGGCGAGCCGGTCCGGTTCAGGGGCGCAGCCATAGATCCAGGCCGCCGTCATCCTGCCAGCGACGACCCGCTGGCGGATGCCAGGACTAATGAGGACAGACGCCGCGCGGGCGCGGAGCTGCGGAGTGGGCCGCGTGCCCGGCGGCAGATAGCCGCGCTGGTACAGCTGCGTCAGCACGCCGTCGGACGCCATCGCCTGGAGCTCGGGCCAGGAGAACAATGCCCCCGGAGAGTACAGCTCGGATGGTGGCGGGTCAGGCGATGGAGGGCCGTGAAGAATGACCATTCAGCCATCCTGTCGGCTCCCCGGCCAAGCAAACAGGCCCCGATCCGGTCATGTGGATAACCGGTGCGGGGCCTGCTGCAACGTGCTTCAAAAAAGCCGGGCGCCGGGCTGCTTGCTGCTAGGAGAGCTCGCTTGCTGACTTCTCGAGCTGTTCCAGCCAGGCCTCACGGGCCTCGAGGGCTTCCTTGGCGGCCTTGATTTTGCGATCGTCGCCGGCCTTCTCGGCCTTGGCCAGGTCATCCCTGAGCCCGGCGATGGCAGACTCCAGCTGCGTGAGCGCGCTGTTGGTGCGTGCCTTCGTCTCCGGGTTGGAGCGCTTCCAGTTCTCATCCTCGGCATGGCGGACGGCGTCTTCGATCTTCCGCAGCCCGGCTTCGACGCGCCCCATGTCGGCGCGGGGAACCTTGCCGGCTTCTTCCCAGCGGTCACGGATGGACTGGAGCGCCTTCTTGGTGGCGGCGAGGTCCTTGATCGGAAGCAGCTCGTTGGCTTCGACCAGCAGGGCCTCCTTGACCACCAGGTTGGCGCCGTATTCCTGGTCGATCTCGTCGTTGGCTGCCTGGCGGTGGGTGAAGAAGACATCCTGGGCGGCACGGAACCGGGCCCAGAGTGCGTCGTCGTCCTTGCGGCTGGCGCGCGGCGACGCCTTCCACTGGTCCATCAGCCGGCGGTATTCACCGGCGGCAAAGCCCCAGTCCGTCGAGGTCGACAGGGCCTCGGCCTCGGTGATCAGCTTCTCCTTGGCGGCCTTGGCTGCCGAGTTGGTGCTGTCCAGCTGGGAGAAGTACGCCCGCCGGTGCCGGTCAAAGACGGTACGTGCGGCACGGAAGCGCTTCCAGAGGGCGTCCTCGTTGCTGCGTCCGAGCCGGACACCGCTCTTCTGCGCGGTCTTCCAGCTCTCGAACAGTTCGTTCATCCGGGCGCTTGAGGTTTTCCACTGGATCTGGGCCGGATCGTGGCCCGCGATCTCTTCAGCCTCGGCCACAATCGCCTCGCGGGCGGCGAGCTCGGCGGCGCGGACGGCGTCGTGCTCGGCCTTCTCGGCCTTCTCAAGCTCGGAGATCTGCGTGGCAAGAGTGTCCAGGCGGGCCTCGGCGGAGCGAAGGTCGCCCACCATGTTGCGCTCGGCCAGCTGCTCGCGCAGGTGGGTGACGGTCTTCTGCATGTCCGTGGCGGGCGCCTTGGAGCTCACACGCTGTTCCAGCAGGACAATCTGCGCCACGACGTCGTCGTACTTCCGGGCGAAGTAGCCCAGGGCCTCGTCATCGCTGACGCCGGGGTACTGGCCAACGGGATGTTCCTCGCCGTCGACAGTCAGGAACACGTGGCCGTCGCCCTCGACACGGCCCCAGCGCGCGGCTTCGGCGAGCGAAGCGGCAGAGGACACGGTGGCCGGGGCGGCTGCGGGAGCTGCCGGGGAGGGCTTCGCCTTAGGCCGGGCGGCGAACGCTGCCGGTGACGGCGCGGGACGCGGCGCGGCGGGAGCCTCAGGAGTTTCGGCGGCCTCAGCGGCGGCGGGGGCCTCCGGCGCAGCTTCCGCGCCAGGAGCTTCTTCCGCGGCAGGAGCCTGAGGAGTTGCAGCAGCTTCAGCGGCGGGCGCCTCAGCAGCCTCAGCTGCGTCCCCGGCTTCGGCCGTAGGGGCTTCAACCTCGGGCTCGGGGGCCGTCTCCGGCCCCGTGCTGGTGGGAGTGTCTGTCGCCTGTGCTGTGCCGTGTGCTGTGCTGTGTTCTACGAACTTAGCCTCAGCTTCGGTCTCGTTGGCAGCTGCTGCTGACACTGTTTCGTCGGATTTCTGACTGTCTGTCACCGCTAGAAGTCTTTCGCTTGGAGGGAAATACCGGGGCCGGGGCCACAAGGGCAACGGCTGGTTACTTCAGAGAGAACGAGTCTATCGTGACTGGTTCCGCAGGGGCGCCGTCTGAGGCGTTATCACCCGGTTTTAGTCCGGCGGCCGCAATATTGGCCACCACCTCCAGTCCCGAGGTCACCTTCCCCACCACGGTGTAGCCACCCGCGGCGTCGGCCGGGATGACGGTGTCCTTGTACACAATGAAGAACTGCGTGCCGTTCCCGTAGGCGTTCCCGCCACTCCTGGCGACGGCGATGGTTCCGGCCGGGTAGCTGTTGTCCTGCGGGGTGTTCTCCAGCGGGCCCCAGGTAAAGCTCGGATCGCTGCTGCCGTCGCCGGCCTTGGAACCGCACTGCAGCACGCCGAACGTCTCGGCCGTGGTCAGCCGGTGGCAGTTGAGCCCGGCGTAGAAGTTCTGGTCCGCGAGGGACTTGAAGACGGCGGCTGCCTGGGGCGCGTTGGTGCCGTCCAGTTCCACGCCGAGCGTGCCGCTGTTGAGCTTGAGTTCCCCGGTGAAGGTCTGGCCTGCAGCCGTTTCAGGCTTCGGGATGTTGTCGGCGTTGCTGGGGGAGGCCGACGGTGTGGCCGTGGGAGTGGTCAGCCCGGCCTGGGCGGCGGCGTACTCGTCCTCGGTGGGATTGGAGGAGAAGACGGTCAGCTGCAGCACCAGAGCAACGGCGACCGCGGCCGTGCCTGCGCCAATGGCCAGGACGTTGTCGCGCTTGCGGCGCTTGTCCTGCTCCTTGCGCAGCTCGCGCTTCGCCTCCATTTGCTGGACGCGCCGCTTGGCATCGCGGGCGCTCCGTGAACTGGACGCCAAAAGTCCTCCTGGGTGTCGGGCCGAAACCGGGCAGCGCGGTGGCGCCGTCGCGTGTTCAGCGGTAAAGCTGCCGGCAGTCGGGGCGGATCCGGCCGCATTGGAAGTTGCGGGCGCGGAACGCATAAACTGACTGCCGCACACAGTTTATGCATGACCGGCCTGTCTGCCGCCCATCTGATCCCCGTTTCGGACGGCCCGTTTAGGCCGCAACGCGGCGCAGGAGACTCCGGCCGGTTTTACCTGAGGAGAAAATCCACCATGGCACGCACCGCCTCCCTGTCCGGATTCCCCGAGTGGCTTCCCGAGGAGCGGCTGGTGGAGCTGCATGTGCTGGACACGCTGCGCAGGGTCTTCGAACTCCACGGTTTTTCCTCCATTGAAACCCGCGCGGTGGAGACGGTCGGGCAGCTCCTGCGCAAGGGCGAGATCGACAAAGAGGTCTACGGACTGAGCCGGCTCCAGGACGACGACGACAGCGCCACAGGCACTGCAACAGGCGCCGCCAAGTCACCCAAGGGCGATCCGCACGCCTTGGCCCTGCACTACGACCTCACCGTGCCGTTCGCCCGGTACGTCGTCGAGAACGCCGGCTACCTCGCCTTCCCGTTCCGCCGCTACCAGATTCAGAAAGTCTGGCGCGGGGAGCGTCCGCAGGAAGGCCGTGCCCGCGAGTTCACCCAGGCCGACATCGACATTGTGGGCGACGGCGAACTGCCGTTCCGTTACGACGTCGAGATTGCACTGGTCATCGCAGAGGCCCTGAGTGCCCTGCCGATCCCGGCTTTCCTGCTCCGGATCAACAACCGGAAGCTGGCCGAGGGCTTCTACAACGGCATTGGACTCACCGACACCGCCGGTGTGCTGCGCAGCATCGACAAGCTCGAGAAGATCGGCCCGGCCAAGGTGGCCGACCTGCTGAAGTCCGAGCTCGGAGCCACCGACGGGCAGGCCCAGTCCGCCCTCAAACTGGCCTCGATCCGCACCGGGGACACCTCCTTCGTGGAGCAGGTCCGCGCTCTCGGCGTCAGCAACGAACTGCTCGAGGAGGGCCTGGCCGAACTGGAGCAGGTCATCGCCGCTGCCGTTCAGCGCGCGCCCGGCAAGGTTGTCGCCGATCTCAGCATCGCCCGCGGCCTGGACTACTACACCGGCACCGTGGTGGAAACTGTCCTGGTGGGCCACGAACAGCTCGGATCGATCTGCTCCGGCGGACGCTACGACGCCCTCGCCAGCAAGGGGAACCGCAAGTTCCCCGGCGTCGGCCTTTCCATCGGCGTGAC
Organism: Pseudarthrobacter sp. MDT1-56; assembly: GCF_059383555.1. Lineage (NCBI taxonomy): Bacteria > Bacillati > Actinomycetota > Actinomycetes > Micrococcales > Micrococcaceae > Pseudarthrobacter > Pseudarthrobacter sp. MDT1-56. The sequence goes on along the minus strand of NZ_JBWZCK010000002.1, from coordinate 370,374 downwards.
CCGGCTGGTCTCCCGGATCCTCAGCCAGGAACTCGCCCAGGCAACCCGGTCCGTGCCGACCGTCGTGCTGGTGGCGCTCAACAGCGATGACAGCTGGGGCGCGGCGCAGGACGTCGCCGCGGAGCTGCGCAGCCGCGGGATCGCCACCGAGGTTGCGGCCAAGGCCGAGAAGTTCGGCAAGCAGATCAAATTCGCGGACCGCCGCGGCATCCCCTTCGTCTGGTTCACCGACGACGACGGCAAGCACCAGGTCAAGGACATCCGCTCCGGCGAACAGGTCGACGCCGATCCGGCCACCTGGGCTCCGGCCGCGGAGGACCTGCACGTCCGGGTCCTGAAAGCCTAGGCGGCCGCTTTCCGGCGCCGCAGCACCAGGAAGCGCCCGGCCACGCCGACGGCCAGCACTGCCGCCATGCCCAGCACCGAGGCGGGCGGCAGGGTCACGGCCAGCAGCAGGCAGCCGAGGAAGCCCAGCGCGTTGAGCCAGCGCGGCGCATGCCAGGGACGCGCGGCCAAGGTGAAGGCGGCGGCATTGGTCACCGAGTAGTAGACCAGCACGCCGAAGCTGGAGAAGCCCACAACGGTCAGCACATTGGTGGTCAGCAGCAGCGCGATGACGGCGGCCGCGACGGTCAGCTCGGCGAGGAACGGGACCGAGTGCGCGCCGCCCACCCGGGCCAGCGGGGACGGCAGGTCACGTTCCCGCGCCATCGCCATCGCGGTCCGGCCCACTCCCGTGATCAGTGCCAGCAGCGCGCCGAGGCACGCGGCTGCCGCGCCCGCCTGCACGAACGGGGCCCCTGCACTGAGCTGCGAGCTGGTGACGGCGTCGAGCAGCGGCGCCGTCGACCCGGCCAGCTGCTCCGCCGGCAGGTACCACTGCAGCAGCAACGCCAGCCCGAGATAGATGACGAAGGCCGCGGCCAGCGCCGCGAGAATGGCCCGCGGAATGGTGCGGGCGGGATCCTTGACCTCTTCGCCCAGCGTCGCGATCCGCGCATACCCGGCGAAGGCAAAGAACATCAGCCCGGCCGCGGGCAGCACCCCCCAGCCGCCCGCCGCGGCGCCGGCTGCACCGGCAGCGCCGCCGTCACCGCCAGGTGCAGCATGCGGCCCCAGAATCGCTGCGGCCGCCACGAACGCAAGGGTGGCGAGGACCACGCCCAGCAGGATCCGGGTCAGCAGCGCCGTCCGGGTGATCCCGAGCAGGTTCACGCCGGTCAGCACCACGACGGCGGCCACCGCCAGCGGCGTCGCGTATTCCGGTGCCACATAGTGGCCGAACGTGAGGGCCATCGCCGCGCAGGAGGCGGTCTTGCCGGTCACGAAGCCCCAGCCGGCGATGAAGCCCGGCCATTCGCCCAGCCGCTTCCGCCCGTAAACATAGGTGCCGCCGCTGGACGGGTACTGGGCGGCCAGCTGGGCCGACGCCACCGCATTGCAGTACGCGATCACACCGGCCAGGGCCACCGCGGCGGCCAGCAGGGGACCGGCCAGGGCTGCGGCGGGCGCGAAGACCACAAACACGCCGGCGCCGAGCATGGAGCCGAGCCCGATCGCCGTCGAATCCAGAACACCGAGGCGGCGCTGCAGCTGCCCGGGTGTGCGCGGGTCAGGGGAGGGGGTGCTCTGATGGCGGCTTGCCATGGCGGGAGGGGCCTTTCCAGCGGGTAAACTCGAACGGGATCGTTCCAGTAGCGATCCTATTGAACATGAGTTCTGATTTCCCTCTGTCTTCTTCAGAAAGGCGTGCTGTGCTGCGCACACATGACCTCGGATCCCTTCGCTCCGAGCACATTGGACAAACCGTAACCCTCGCCGGCTGGGTCGGCCGGCGTCGTGACCACGGTGGTGTCGCCTTCGTGGACCTGCGCGACGCTTCGGGGGTGTCCCAGGTGGTCGTCCGTGAAGAGGAAGTCTTCCACGGGCTGCGCAACGAGTACGTGCTGCAGGTTACCGGTACCGTCTCCCGCCGCCCCGAGGGCAACGAGAACCCGGCGCTGGCCACCGGCGAGATCGAGGTCATGGCTGAGAAGGTCACCGTCCTCAACACCTCCGAGCCGCTGCCGTTCCAGATCGACGAGCACGTCGAAGTCGGCGAGGAAGCCCGCCTCAAGCACCGCTACCTGGACCTGCGCCGCCCCGGCCCCGCCCGCAACATGCGCCTGCGCTCCGAAGCCAACCGCGTGGCCCGCGAACTGCTCCACCAGGACGGCTATGTCGAGATCGAAACCCCGACGCTGACGCGTTCGACGCCGGAAGGCGCCCGCGACTTCGTGGTACCCGCACGCCTGGCGCCGGGTTCCTGGTACGCGCTGCCGCAGTCCCCGCAGCTGTTCAAGCAGCTCCTGCAGGTCGGCGGCTTCGAAAAGTACTACCAGATCGCCCGCTGCTACCGCGATGAGGACTTCCGCGCGGACCGCCAGCCGGAGTTCACCCAGCTCGACATCGAAGCCAGCTTCGTCGAGCAGGACGACATCATCCGGCTCGGCGAAAGCATCGTCAAGGCACTGTGGAAGCTGATCGACGTCGAGATCCCGACGCCGATCCAGCGCATCACCTACCACGATGCGATGGCCCGCTACGGTTCGGACAAGCCGGACCTGCGCTTCGGCCTGGAACTCACCGAGCTGACCGAGTTCTTCAAGGACACCAACTTCGGGGTCTTCAAGGCGCCCTACGTCGGTGCCGTCGTGATGCCGGGCGGGGCCTCCCAGGCCCGCCGTGCGCTCGATGCCTGGCAGGAATGGGCCAAGCAGCGCGGCGCGAAGGGCCTGGCCTACGTCCTGTACAAGGAAGACGGCGAGCTCGCCGGCCCCGTGGCCAAGAACCTGACCGACACTGAGCGCGCCGGCCTGGCCGAGGCCGTTGGCGCCAAGCCGGGCGACTGCATCTTCTTCGCCGCCGGGGACAAGTCACCGTCCCGCGCCCTGCTGGGCGCCGCCCGCGTGGAGATCGGCCACCGCACCGGGCTCATCAACCCGAGCGACTGGGCATTCTGCTGGGTGGTCGACGCCCCGATGTTCGAGCCGGCCGCAGCGGCCGTCGCATCCGGTGACGTCGCCGTCGGCGCCGGGCAGTGGACCGCCGTGCACCACGCGTTCACGTCGCCCAAGCCCGAGTTCATGGACAGCTTCGACAAGGATCCCGAATCCGCGCTGTCCTATGCCTACGACATCGTCTGCAACGGCAACGAAATCGGCGGCGGCTCCATCCGTATCCACCAGAGCGAGGTGCAGGAACGGGTCTTCGAGCTGATGGGCCTGGACAAGGCGGATGCGCAGACCAAGTTCGGCTTCCTGCTCGAGGGCTTCAAGTTCGGCGCTCCTCCCCACGGCGGCATCGCGTTCGGCTGGGACCGTGTGGTCGCCCTGCTGGCCGGAGTGGAGTCCATCCGCGACGTCATCGCCTTCCCGAAGTCCGGCGGCGGCTTCGACCCGCTGACCCAGGCTCCGGCTCCGATCACGGCGCAGCAGCGCAAGGAAGCCGGCGTGGACTTCAAGCCGGAAGCCAAGAAGGCTGACGGCACCAAGTAGGCTGACCTGATCAGCAGCAAAGGCTCTCCGGGCAACCGGGGAGCCTTTGCTGTCGCATCTGCTGTACTGGAATTCCCGCGGGAAGGCCGGACGTTGTGCCTGTCGGAAGGGGCCCCATGGAAACAAAGCCGATGACCGGGCTTGAGGCGCTGATGGATGCCGCGTGGCCCGCCGCCGAGCGGGAGGAATCCGGCGGCTGGGTGCTCCGCGCTGCCTCCGGCGTGACGCAGCGCGCCAACTCCGTCTGGCCCCGCGAGCCCGGAGCGGACCCCCATGGGCTGCTCGCCGGGCTCAGGGAAGCACGCCTCTGGTACCGGAACCGCAGGCTGCCGCTGATCTTCCAGGTCTTCGAGGACCCGCGCTACGCGCCGCTCAACGCCGTACTGGACGAGGAAGGGTTCACCCGCCAGTCCGAGACTCTCGTGCTGGTCCGGGACGGCGGGACGGACTCGCCGGCCCTTGACAGCGGAGTGGAAATTTACGCCGAACCCTCCCCGGAGTGGCTGCGGCTTTGGTGGAGCGTGGACGGCCGCGGCGACGACACTGCCCTCGACGTCGCCCGCGGGATCCTCGAACGTTGTCCGTCGCTGTACGCCCTGGCGCGCGACGACGACGGCCGGCCCGCCGCCGTCGGACGCCTTGCCCTGCCGCCGGGCGGGACGGGCGGGCTGTACTGCATGGCGACCCGGCCGGATGCCCGGCGGAATGGCCATGCCACGCGGATCCTGCACGGCCTGCTGCGCGAAGGGGACGCCCGGGGCCTCAGCGGCTACTGGCTGCTGGTGATGGCCTCCAATGCCGGCGCCCGGGAACTCTACGCCCGCGCCGGTTTCCAGGCAGCCGGCCGGTACCTGTACCGGCAGGAACGGCCCAGGCGGCACCTGACCGGCTGCTGAAACGGCGCGCTTCAGGTTGCCTCGGCGCCTGATGCTTCCCGGGACTAGTCCTCCCTGGCTGGCCGGAGGGCGAGAAGGACTGCCTGCGGCCTCGTTTCGTGCGCACGTGCTTGGCGTGTCATCTGAGCGATCACGGTGAAGCCGGCGCTGGTCAGGTGTCCGGCGATCACTTCTGGTGTGAAGAGATGGGCCTCTATTGAGACATCGTGCCCGTAGGCGTGTGAGAGATGCCGGTGTCCCTCGCCGACCTGGAAGCTAAGCAGTGCATGGCCCCCGGGCGCCAGGACGCGGAAAAACTCGGCAAAAATCCGGGGAAGATCCCCCGGCAGCGAATGGATAATCGAATACCAGGCAAATACTCCGCCCAGCTGCATGTCCGGGTACGGAAGTTCCGCTAGTTCGGCGACCTCAAAGGCGAGTTCCGGTGAGGTTTTCCGGGCCACGGCAATCATTCCAGCGGACAAATCAATCCCTGAAACGGCCACCCCCAGGGACGCCAGCAATCGGGTCATGCGGCCCGATCCGCAGCCGGCATCGACCACCGGACGGGCAGTCCCCTCGGTCAAATGTTGGACGAACGCTTCGATCATGCCGCGGTCCGTCGGTGCTTCGAAGCTGGCGTCGGGCAGCAAGCTCGCGTAGCTTTCCGCCACCGTGTCATACGTTGATCGGACGCTGTCAAAGTGATTATCAGCATTCATCTGGCCAGGCTAACGGCTCCTGTGTCAGTCAGGTGTGTCCGCGCCGACCACGCCGGCCAGCGGCCCGGACAGCCAATCCGGATCAGGTCATCAAGCCGGGAGTGCCTCTCGTCGGCACCGGGTCATTGTTCCCGCCGTTTTCCCCCAGGGGAACCCCGGGGACCGGGCCTTTCAGCACTGGGGGCCCTGATCGCTGCCGGAGAACAATCGGAGTGAATAGGGGCACTCGCCCTTTCGGCCAGATTGCCGGACCAGCCGTCGACGGCCACGATTCGTGGAGGCTCTCATGAAAGTTCTTATCGCGGAATCCGTAGCGATGATGGCCATTGGTGACGGCGTCCTCGGAGCGTTGTTTCCGGTGCAGCACTCGACCCGGTGGGAATTCGGTCCAGAGCCGTGGCGGAACTGCATGCGTATGTGGGCCAAGCATCCCGAACTGACGCGGGCAGTGAGTCTGCTCCAGGTCGTTGCGGGAGTCGTTTTGGCATCGCGCCTTCGTTCAACGCCCTCTAAGCGCTAGTCCGGCGGTTGGCTCACCTTCGACGCGCCAACGTCGTAATTCCGAACCAGCTCGACAAACAGCACCGATGAGGCCCGGAGGGCAGCCCCGGGTCGGACGTCGCCGTCGCCCGTCAGCTGACTTCGCGGAAGGAACGGCGGCCGCAGCTACGACGGCGGATCCGTCACCAGGATCCGTACGGCGCACAGGTCCGCCGCGGCCTTCTTCAGGACCGCGGCGCGGGGGTCCGGGACGTCCAGGAACGCCAGCCTCGGGCGTGCGGCGTACTTTTTCAGCACCGGTTCGGCGAGGACCTGTTCGGCAAGGGTCCGGTCGCCGCCGGGAGCCAGGTACTCGATCCGGTGGTCCGCGAAGATCCGGGCGGCATGGTCCGCCACGGCCTCCACCAGGGCATCGGCCTGGTTCGCCCGCCGCCGGGCAAAGCGCTGCTGGGACCAGCCTCCGGCAGCTGTCCGGGACTGGACATGCCGCGTCCCGGTCTTGGACGCGAGCACCGCCCCGCCGCTCACTACCGCCACGGAGTAGCCGCCGCGGCGGACCAGCACGGCTCCGATGCTCCGCGGCTGGGACGCCAGGGAGGCGAGGCGGGCGACGGCGTCGCCCCCGCGCCCGGGACGGCCGTCCACCGGCCACGGCGCCTGCAGCAGGGCCACGGCCCCATCCCCGGCACTCAGCTGCAGCCCGCCGTCGAGCTCCTCTTCGCTGAGGGGGCCGTGGCTTGCGGCGAAGCGCTCCACCCAGCCCGGCAGCCGGGCGCCGGAGACGAACGCCACACGGGTCTCGGTGGTTGTCATGGCGCGGGTCTCCGTTGTGAGGTGTCAGGGCGGGCGGGAACTAGAAGTAGCCTATCTATGTGGATGATCTCTTTGGCGCAGGACGGGACAGCGGCGGCGCTATCGAGGATGACGGCGACGCCGAGGAATCGGGGGAGGGCCGCGCCCCCTCGCCGCGCAGCCCGCTCGCGGTCCGGATGCGGCCGCGGACGCTCGACGACGTGGTGGGCCAGCAGCACCTCCTCGGGCAGGGTTCCCCGCTGCGCCAGCTCGCCGCCGGCACGGACGCCACCGGCCCGGCGGGTCCCAGTTCGCTGATTCTCTGGGGACCTCCCGGCACCGGCAAAACCACACTTGCCCACGTCATCGCCAAGGGCCCCGGCCGGAAGTTCGTCGAGCTCTCCGCCATCACCGCCGGCGTCAAGGACGTCCGCCGCGTCATGGACGAAGCCCTCACCGCCCGCGACCTCTTCAAGACCACCACCGTGCTGTTCCTGGACGAGATCCACCGCTTCAACAAGGCTCAGCAGGACGCGCTGCTGCCCGGCGTCGAGAACCGCTGGGTGGTCCTGGTCGCCGCGACCACCGAAAACCCCTCCTTCTCCGTCGTTTCCCCGCTGCTCTCCCGGTCCCTGCTGTTGACGCTCAAACCGCTCACCGACGCCGACGTCGAGGGCCTGCTGCTGCGGGCCGCCGCTGACCCCCGCGGGCTGGGCGGCAAAGTGGAACTCAGCGACGAGGCGCTGGCGCACCTGGTCCGGCTCTCCGGCGGGGATGCCCGCCGGGCGCTGACGGCGCTCGAGGCGGCGGCCGGCGTCGCCTTCGGGGACGCGGACGACACTGACGCAGTCATCACCGGCACAGCCACCGGGGCGGACGGGGAAGCCCCGGTGAAGATCGAACTCAAGCACACGGAGCGTGCCCTCGACGTCGCCTCCGTGCGCTATGACCGCGCCGGTGACCAGCACTACGACGTCGCCAGCGCCTTCATCAAATCCATCCGGGGTTCCGACGTCGACGCCGCTCTGCACTATCTGGCCCGGATGCTCGAGGCGGGGGAGGACCCGAAGTTCGTGGCCCGCCGCATCGTCATCTCCGCGGCCGAGGACGTCGGAATGGCAGACCCCACGGCGCTGCAGACCGCCGTCGCAGCCGCCCAGGCTGTCCAGTTGATCGGCATGCCCGAGGGCCGCATCATCCTGGCGGAGGCCGTCGTCCACCTGGCCACGGCACCCAAATCGAACGCCGCCTACATGGGCATCAACCAGGCGATCGCCGACGTCCGCGCCGGCCTTGGCAACGGCATCCCCGCCCACCTGCGCGATGCCCATTACCCGGGATCCAAACAACTGGGCCACGGGCAGGGCTACAAATACGCCCATGACGCGCCCCATTCGGTGGCCACCCAGCAGTACCCGCCGGACGACCTCGTGGGGCGAAACTACTACGAACCGACCGCCAATGGCGCTGAACGGGACATCTCCACCCGGCTGGAGCGGCTGCGCCGGATCATCCGGGGCAAGTGACCGGCGGATCCGGAAACTGGCCCGTTGACTTCCGGTCCGCGAGGTCTAACGTCCTCGGTCCGGGCGGTCGAATTCCTGGGCGCGGCATCCTTCGGGCGGCGCGGCGGGCGGGGTGTGCATGCCCGGACCTGACGGTCCGCCGCCCCCGGCATGGTAAAGTTGTACGTTGTCTGGCAAGGCACGGACGCACAATCCACCTAATTTCAGCGTTTTTTGCTGTCAAGTTGGGTTTGCCCTGTGCCCAGTAGCAAAAGGCAGCGGTTGGCCGATGCTCTCCATCGTGGAGGCCAGTAACACTGACACACCGCAGATATTGGAAGGACACAAGTGGCTAACAACACTCGTGCTCGCCGTACCGCACGCCTTTCGCGTGCACTCGGCATTGCTCTGACCCCCAAGGCCGCCAAGTACATGGAGCGCCGTCCGTACGGCCCCGGTGAGCATGGCCGTGCCCGCAAGAAGCAGGACTCCGACTACGCCGTACGTCTGCGCGAAAAGCAGCGTCTGCGCGCCCAGTACGGCATCCGCGAGGCCCAGATGACCCGTGCCTTCGAAGAAGCACGGCGCACCAAGGGCCTGACCGGTGAAAACCTGATCGAACTGCTCGAAATGCGTCTCGACGCCCTCGTGCTGCGTGCCGGCTTCGCCCGCACCATCGCCCAGGCCCGCCAGCTGGTTGTCCACCGCCACATCCTGGTCGACGGCATCCGCGTTGACCGCCCGTCTTTCCGCGTCTCTGAGGGCCAGCTGGTCCACGTTCACAGCCGCAGCGAGTCCATGCCTCCGTTCCAGGTCGCAGCAGCCGGCGCCCACCGCGACGTCCTGCCGATGGTTCCGGCCTACCTGGACGTCAAGCTTGACGCCCTGCAGGCACGCCTGGTCCGTCGCCCCAAGCGCTCCGAGGTCCCCGTGACCTGCGAAGAGCAGCTCGTCGTGGAATTCTACGCACGCTAGATTCAACGCGACACCTTACAAAGAAGCCCGTGGCAAGCGCCGCGGGCTTCTTTGTATGTAAGGTACTTGGGGGAGTTCTGCGGTTGCCGGCTGTGTCAGCCGGAGGTGCCCGCAGGGACACGACGCAACAAGGAGATGAACGACTATGACTGGTGGCGATATTGCCGGCCTGATCGCGGCCGGGGTGTTTGCACTGCTGGTCCTGCTGCTCGCCGTGCCGATTCTGAAGCTCGGGGGAGTGTTCGACGAAGTACGGACCTCGATCCGTTCCATCAGCGACGGTGCGACCCCGCTGATGGATGAAGTCACGGCGACCGTCTCCACTACCAACGAGCAGCTGAAGAAGGTCGACGGGATCGCGAACAACGTCTCGGACGCGTCGGCCAACATCTCGGCTTTGTCCTCGCTGGTGGCCGCCACCGTGGGTTCGCCCCTGATTAAGGTCGCCTCCTTCAGCTACGGCGTCCGTTCGGCCTTCACCGCCCGTAAAAAGCCCGTCACCGGCCGCCGCAGCCGCTAATCCCAGCTGGAGAACCTGACATGAACAGAATTATCTGGATGGGAATTGGCGTCGCCATTGGCGTCATCGCCTTCCGCAAGATCACCGAGGCTCAGTCCAACCTTGGCCCCGAGGGCCTCAACCGGGCGGCGGGTCGGCTCGCCGACGGCCTTTACGATTTCGCCGACGCCGTACGCGAAGGAATGACCGAGCGCGAGACCGAACTTCGCAGCGCCCTGGGCATCGACGCCGGGCTCGAGAAGGCCATTGGCCACGGCTCTGCCGGCCGGGATGCAGTCCGGCGCTAGCCGGGAGAGAATTGATAGAGGGCGGCACCTGGATCAGGGCCGCCGGCACGGCCACCGGCCGGGACCACACCGTTCCCGCGGACCACACGCGCGAACCACGAACGCAGTGAATATTGAAGGGTATGTAATCAGCTCATGAAGTCGCAGGAGATCACTAAGCGCTGGATCGACTTTTTCGTCAGCAAGGGCCACACGGCGGTGCCGTCCGCGTCCCTGGTCTCCAGCGACCCTTCCCTGCTGTTCACAGTGGCCGGCATGGTCCCGTTCATCCCGTACCTGACCGCCCGGGAGGAAGCTCCCTACAAACGCGCCACCAGCGTGCAGAAGTGCATCCGTACCGGCGACATCGAGGAAGTCGGCAAGACGGCACGCCACGGCACCTTCTTCCAGATGTGCGGCAACTTCTCCTTCGGCGATTACTTCAAGGAAGACGCCATCAAGTTCGCCTGGGAACTGCTCACCACGAGCGTTAACGACGGCGGCTACGGACTGCCGCCCGAGCGACTCTGGGTCACCGTTTACGAAGAGGACGACGAGGCCGAGCAGCTCTGGCTCAAGAACACGGGGATGCCCGCCGAGCGGATCCAGCGGATGGGCAAGGCCGACAACTACTGGTCCACCGGACAGCCCGGCCCGGCCGGGCCCTGCTCCGAGATCTACTACGACCGCGGCCCCGCCTACGGCGTCGAGGGCGGCCCGATCGCGGACGAGAACCGTTACGTGGAAATCTGGAACCTCGTGTTCATGCAGTACCAGATCGACAACGTGCGCTCCAAGGTGGACTTCGACATCACGGGAGAACTGCCCAAGAAGAACATCGATACCGGCCTCGGCATGGAACGTCTCGCGATGATCCTCCAGGACGTCGAGAACATGTACGAGACCGACCAGGTCCGCCCGGTCATCGACCGGGCCGCGGCTCTGTCCGGCCGGGAATACACCTCCGCCGAGTCCGCCGAGGACCCGCACCACACCGACGACGTCCGGATGCGTGTCGTCGCCGACCACATCCGTTCCTCCCTCATGCTGATCGCCGACGGCGTCACCCCCTCCAACGAAGGCCGCGGCTACGTGCTCCGCCGCCTGATCCGCCGCGCCGTGCGCTCCATGCGCCTGCTCGGCGTCGAGAAGGCCTGCCTGCCAGAACTGCTGCCCGCCTCCCGCGACGCCATGAAGGGCGTCTACCCGATCGTGGAGACCGACTTCGACCGGATCAGCCGGATCGCCTACGCCGAGGAGAAGGCGTTCCTGCGCACCATTGCCTCCGGCACGGCCCGCCTCGAGGACGCCGTTAAGGAGTCCCAGGCCGCCGGCCGGCCGCTCTCCGGTGCCGACGCCTTCGCCCTGCACGACACCTACGGCTTCCCGATCGACCTCACCCTCGAAATGGCGGAAGAGGCCGGACTGAAGGTCGACGAGCCCGAGTTCCGCAAGCTCATGCTCGAACAGCGCCAGCGCGCCCAGGCCGACGCCAAGGGCAAGAAGGGCTCGCACGCGGATCTCAGCGCGTTCCAGGAGCTGCTCTCCGCCGGCGAGACCGTCTTCACCGGCTACAGCGAGCTCACGGGCGAGTCCAAGGTCCGCGGCATCCTCGCCGGCGGACGCAAGGTTTCCCAGGCCTCCACGGGCGAGGAAATCGAACTCGTCCTGGCCGAGACCCCGTTCTATGCCGAGGCCGGCGGCCAGGCCGCCGACACCGGCCTGATCACCGGCGACGGCTTCGTCGTCGAGGTCCTGGACGTCCAGCGTCCGGTCAAGGGCCTCAGCGTGCATAAGGCAATCGTCCGGGAGGGTGAAATCGGCGCCGACTCCCTCGTCCAGGCAGCCGTGGACCGGGAACGCCGGCACGCCGCCGAGCAGGCCCACACCGGCACGCACATCGTGCACGCGGCCCTGCACCAGATCCTCGGCCCGGAAGCGCTGCAGCGCGGCTCCTTCAACAAGGCCGGCTACCTGCGCTTCGACTTTGCGTGGGGTGAAGGCCTGAGCCCGGCCACGCGCTCGGAAATCGAGGAAGTCTCCAACATCGCCATCCGCAACAACTACCGGGTGGAGACCAAGGTCATGGGCCTCGCCGAGGCCAAAGCCCTCGGCGCCATGGCACTGTTCGGCGAGAACTACGGCAACGAAGTCCGCGTCGTGGAGATCGACGGCGCCTGGTCCCGTGAGCTCTGCGGCGGCACCCACGTCGAGAACACCTCGCTGATCGGCAGCCTTTCCCTGCTCGGGGAACAGTCCGTCGGATCGGGAAACCGCCGCGTCGAGGCCTTTGTCGGCATGGACGCCTTCCGGCACCTCGCCGCCGAACGCGCCCTTGTCACCGAGCTCACCGAAATGCTCAAGGTTCCGTCCGGTCTGCTCGCGGACCGGATTGCCACCACACTGACCAAGCTCAAAACTGCCGAGAAGGAACTCGAGCGCCTGCGCAAGGTCCAGCTCACGGCAGCTGCAGCCCAGCTCGTGGGCACCGCCACGGATGCCGCCGGCGTCAAGGTCATCGCGCACGACGCCGGCCAGGTCAGCGGCGCGGATGACCTCCGCGGCCTGGCACTGGACCTGCGGACCCGTCTCGGTTCCGAGCCGGCCGCCGTCGCCGTCGCCGGCGTCAGCAATGACCGCCCCATGATCCTGATCGCCACCAACGACGCTGCCCGGGCGGCCGGCGTCAAGGCAGGTGCCCTGGTGCGCCTCGCCGCCGGAATCCTCGGCGGCGGCGGCGGCGGCAAGGACGACGTTGCCCAGGGCGGCGGCACGGACGCCACCAAGGTCGGCGCCGCCCTCGCGGCCGTCGTGGACGCCATTACCCGGCGATAACGGACGACCCGTGAACGAAGCTGCTGTGGCCGGCGACTATCCCCGTGGCGTGAAGCTTGGGGTTGACGTCGGCACTGTCAGGGTCGGCGTGGCGGTCTGCGACCGCGATGGCATCCTGGCCACACCCTTGCGCACCCTGGATCGGAATGCGAAGAAGAATACCGACGTGCGGATCCTTGCAGCTCTGGCCGTGGAGCTCGGGGCCGTGGAGATATTTGTTGGTCTGCCGCGGACCATGAAGGGCGAGGAACATGCCTCGGCCCGGATGGCGACGGACTACGCAATACTACTGGCGGGTAAACTGGGGGAGTGCGGTTCCGATGTTCCGGTCCGGCTGGTGGACGAGCGCCTGAGCACAGTGTCGGCGCACCGGAACCTGCATGAAGCTGGCATGAGCAGCCGAAATCACCGTAAGGTAGTTGATCAGGTTGCAGCGGCAGGTATCCTGCAACAGGCAATTGATATGCAAAAGGCCAGGGGGACGGAAGTCGGAAGCCGCGTTTACGCGGAGTCCGCGCCGGGGCCAACCGGGGATGGCGCTCAGGCCGGTCCGGCACTAGACAAGCATTCTGCGCAACGCATTCTGCCCGAAATGGAAGGCTACAGTGAGCCCGGTCAACAGTGACGACTCCTCCGGTGAGGTTTTCGGCGGCGCCGGCCGACCGCTGACCCGTAAGGAGATCAGGGCCCAACAGAAGGTCCAGGGGACCGAGGGTCACGACGATATCCCGCCGCAGGCCTTCGAGACCGGTGAGGACGTCCCGCCTGCCGCGCCCGGCGCCGGGCAGGGTTCCGTTCCTGACGCCGATGCTGTCCTGCCGGCGCCGGTCCAGGCTGCCGGCGCGCCGGACCGGCCCGCCGCAGCCCCCACCGTGCACGAAGAAGCCGAGCACCACGAGGGTGCGCATGAAGAGCCCGTGCACTACGAGCCCGTGCATGAAGAACCAGCGCACTACGAGCCCATGCACGACGAAGCCGTTCACCAGTACGCAGGCGGTGTTGCCCGTGAGGACTCCGAGCACTACCCGGCCGACCTTCACCCCCACCACGAAGCGCGCTATGACGCTGACGCTCATGACGGCCACGCCGTCCATCCCGACGACGACGCCCGCTACGTTTACGACGACGCTGACGGACGCCCTGCCGAATACCATGAGGAAGACGGCCGGGTTGTGTTGGCCGGAGGTGCCGCCATCCGTACGTCCAAGGGCCCGTCTAAGAAGGTCCGCCGCCGGCGTCGCTTCCTTGCGCTGTTGCTGACCCTGTCGGTCTTCGTTGTGGCCGTCGCCGTCGGCGCGCAGTTCCTGAAGCCCCTGCTCGGCGGGGACACGCTGGCCGACTACCCGGGACCCGGAACCGGCGAGGTGCTCATCACCGTGCCGCCGGGCGCCGGGCCGAGGTCCGTGGCGACCGAACTCCAGGAGAAGAACGTGGTGGCGAACGCCGACACGTTCCTTCGGGATTTCCTGGCTTCCGGTGGGGCGTTGGCCCCCGGGGACTTCACCATGCGCAACGAAATGAAGAACTCCGACGCGGTGGCCGTGCTGCTGAACAAGGACCAGGACAAGGTCATGTACTTTGCGCTGAGCGCCGGACTCAGGATCGGGGAATCGCTCGGAGCCATCTCCGAGGGCACCGGTGTGCCGGTCGCCCAACTCAAGGAGCTCAGCGACTCGCCCGCCCAGTTCGGTGTGCCTGCCCAGGCCAAGAACCTCGAAGGCTTCCTCGCGCCGGGCGAGTACCGCTTCCCGCTCGGCACCCCGGCCAAGGACGTGCTGCAAAAGCTGGTGGCCACCACCCTGGACGAGCTAACCTCCCAGGGCGTCACCGATCCCGCGAGGCAGTACGACGTCGTCACAGTCGCCAGCATTGTGCAGGCCGAGGGCGGCCAGGCAGAGTATGGCGATGTGGCGGGCGCGATCTACAACCGCCTCAAGCCGGACAACATCGAGACGAACGGGCTGATCCAGTCCGATGCCACGGTGACGTACGGGCTCGGCATCAAGAGCTTCCACATCGACGAGGCCCAGAAGGCCGACAAGTCCAACCCTTACAACACCTACGCCAACCAGGGCCTGCCGGTCGGGCCGATTGGCTCGCCGGGCAAGACGGCGATTGACGCGGCGGCCAAGCCCAAGACGAACGAATACCTCTACTGGGTGACGATCAACCTGGACACCAAGGAAACCCTGTTCTCCAAGACGCTGGCGGAGCACAACGTCTACGTGGCCAAGTACAACGCCTGGTGTGAGGACAACCCCGGACGCTGCGTATGACGCTCCGGGCCGCCGTGCTCGGGCATCCGATCAGCCACTCGAAGTCCCCGGCGTTGCACCAGGCCGCCTACGCCTACCTCGGCGTTGAAATCGACTATTCGGCCATTGATGTGACCGAGGACGCGCTGCCGGCCTTCATGGCGCGTGTCCGGGAGGACCTACGGCAGGGGGAGGGCTGGCGCGGGCTCTCGGTGACCATGCCGCTGAAGTCCGGCATGGTCCGCGAAGTGGATGAGGTGCGCGGCGTTGCCCGCGACCTCGGGGTCATCAACACGGTCGCCTTCGAGCGGCCGGCTCCGGGAGGCACCGCCGGCGCCGCCCGGCTGGTCGGCTACAACACCGACGTCGCCGGAATCGTTAACGCCCTCCGCCACGCGGGTGCCGCTACCGCGCCCACCGCCGCCGTGCTGGGCGGCGGCGGCACCTCGGCCGCTGCGATCGCGGCGCTGAAGGAACTGGGCGCGCCGGACGCCAGGATCTTTGTCCGCGATGTCACCCGCGCCGCCGAGGCTCAGGCCGCCGCCGCCGCCGTCGGCCTCCCGCTCCAGGTCCTGCCGCTGGCCGGAGCGGCTGCCGCCGTGGCCGCGGCCGACGTCGTCATCTCCACCCTGCCGCCCCGGGCCGCGGACCCGCTCGCCGGGGAGCTCGCGACGCTGTTCGCGCAGGGCGCGGGCGGGCCGTCCCGGGACACCGCAGGGCACCGGCCCGGCGTGCTGCTGGACGTCGCCTACGACCCCTGGCCCAGCCGGATCGCCGCCGCCTGGCAGGAGGCCGGCGGAACCGTGATCCCCGGACTCGAGATGCTCATCTACCAGGCCGTGGAGCAGGTCCGACACTTCACCGGCCTCGGTGAGGCCGTGCCGGCTGAAGTCATAGATGTGATGTGTGACGCAGTCGGGGCGCCCCGACGGGTGTTCTAACCGCCTTACATGGCAGGATGGATTTTATGTTGCGTTGGTTGACTGCCGGTGAATCCCATGGCCCGGCACTGGTCGGAATTATCGAAGGCGTGCCCGCCGGTGTGGAACTCACCAGCGCCCAGATCGCAGATTCGCTGGCCCGCCGCCGGCTCGGCTATGGCCGCGGCGCGCGGATGAAATTTGAGCAGGACGTGGTCACCATTCTCGGCGGCGTCCGCCACGGCATCACCCAGGGTGGCCCGGTCGCCATCCAGGTCGGCAACACCGAATGGCCCAAGTGGGAGCAGATCATGTCTGCCGATCCCGTGGCCCCGGAAGTCCTCGCTGACCAGGCCCGCAATGCCCCGCTGACCCGTCCCCGGCCCGGCCACGCGGACTTCACCGGGATGCAGAAATACGGCTTCGACGAGGCCCGTCCCGTGCTGGAGCGCGCCAGCGCCCGCGAAACGGCCACCCGCGTGGCCCTCGGCACCGTCGCCTCCGCGTTCCTCAAGCAGCTCGGTATCGAGCTGGTTTCCCACACGGTGTCGATCGCCAGCACCGCGGTCCCGGAAGGCCGGCCGCTGCCGGTCCCGGACAACGTCCTGGCCCTCGACGCCGACCCGCTGCGCTGCTTCGACCGCGAAACCTCTGACGCCATGGTCGCCGAGGTCGACATCGCGCACAAGGAAGGCGAAACCCTCGGCGGCGTCGTCGAGGTCCTCGCCTACGGACTCCCGCCGGGACTGGGTAGCTACGTCCACTGGGACCGCCGCCTCGATTCGCGGCTGGCGGCTGCCCTGATGGGCATCCAGGCCATCAAGGGCGTCGAGGTGGGCGATGGCTTCCTCACCGCATCGCGCCGCGGCTCGGCCGCCCACGACGAGATCGTCAAGGATGCCGACGGCAGGATCATCCGCACGTCCAACCGTGCCGGCGGCATTGAAGGCGGCATGAGCATCGGCGACGTGCTCCGGGTCCGCGCCGCTATGAAGCCCATTGCCACCGTCCCGCGCGCCCTCAAAACCGTCGACGTCAGCACCGGAGAGGCCGCCAAGGCCCACCACCAGCGCTCCGACGTCTGCGCGGTCCCCGCGGCCGGTGTCGTCGCCGAAGCCATGGTGGCGCTCGTCCTCGCCGAGGCGGTCACAGAGAAGTTCGGCGGGGATTCCGTGCAGGAAACCGCCCGCAACATCAAGGGTTACCTGGACAATATTCCGGCGTCCCTGGACTCGATCGGCCACTAGTGCCGGCCGAAACACGGGCCGTGCCGGCCCGGACTGCTCCCCTGCCCATCGCGTTGATTGGGCCCATGGCGGTCGGAAAATCAGCGATCGGCCACCAGCTCGCCCAGCAGCTGGGGGTTCCGTTCGTGGACACCGACGTCGTGGTTGTGGCCAATCATGGATCCATCGCGGAGATCTTCGCCAGCCGCGGGGAGCACGCCTTCCGTGAGCTTGAAGCCCGGGCTGTCGCCAGGGCCATCGAGGACGCGCGGGACACCAGTACGGTCATCTCTCTGGGCGGCGGCGCCGTCCTGGACTCCGGCACCCAGCAATTGCTGGGACGCTGCACCGTGGTCTACCTCGAGTGCGATGCGGACACAGTGGCGGAACGCATCAGTAGGAATTCCGGCCGGCCGTTGCTGGCCGGAGATGCCATGGAACGATGGAAGACGCTGTTCGCCACCCGGCGGCCGGTCTACGAGCGGCTGGCCGACCTGGTCATCGACGTGCGGAACGGATCCGTTCCGGACATCGCACGCCGGCTTGAAGATGCGCTGCGTGGGTACGCAGCCGCGGGCACCGCGGCCGTACCCACGCCAGCGGCGACAAAGGAAGTTGAAAAGTGATCACCGAATCAACCGTCATCAAGGTCACCGGGCAGACGCCCGGGGAGAACTACGACGTCGTTGTGGGCCGCGGCCTGCTGGCCGGCCTGCCCGGGCTGTTGGGGGAGCGGGTCAAGCGTGTCCTGGTCATCCACCCGCGGGCGCTGCGCCTCACCGGCGACACCGTCAGGGAAGAACTCGCCTCGGCAGGATTCACGGCGCTGACCGCCGAGATCCCCGACGCGGAAGAAGGCAAGCACATCGAGGTCGCCTCCTTCTGCTGGCAGGTGCTGGGCCAGAACGACTTCACCCGTTCCGATGCTGTCGTCGCCGTCGGCGGCGGAGCCGTGACCGACCTGGCCGGGTTCGTGGCCGCCACCTGGCTGCGCGGCGTCAAGGTCATCCATATGCCCACCAGCCTGCTCGGCATGGTGGACGCCTCCGTTGGCGGCAAAACCGGCATCAACACCGCCGAAGGCAAGAACCTTGTCGGGGCATTCCACCCCCCCGCCGGTGTCCTCGCGGACCTCGACACCCTGGACACCCTGCCCAAGAACGAGATGATCTCCGGCATGGCCGAGGTCATCAAATGCGGCTTCATCGCCGACCCGGCCATCCTCGATCTGATCGAAAAAGATCCGGCCGCCGTCTCCGATCCCCGCTCCGACGCTGTCCGGGAACTCATCGAACGCGCCATCACGGTGAAGGCCAGGGTCGTTTCCGAAGACCTCAAAGAGACCGGCCAGCGCGAAATCCTCAACTATGGCCACACCCTGGGCCACGCAATCGAACTGGCCGAACGCTACTCCTGGCGCCACGGCGCCGCCGTCTCTGTCGGCATGATGTTCGCCGCCGAGCTGGCCCGCAGCGTCGGGCGCCTCAGTGACGCCGACGCCGACCGGCACCGCAGCATCCTGGAAAGCCTGGGGCTGCCCATCACCTACCGGCGCGACCGCTGGCAGGCCCTGCTGGACGGCATGCGGCGGGACAAAAAGTCCCGCGGCGACCTGTTGCGCTTCGTGGTGCTCGACGGCGTGGCCCGCCCCGGCATCCTTGACGTCCCGGACACCTCCCTGCTGTTCGCCGCGTACCAGGAGATCGCCTCCTGATGGCATTCCTCCCCGGCGGCACCAGCGATTGGCCGGATGCAGGGTTTCCCGGGATCAAGATCAATCCGGACACCCTGGTCCCGCAGATCGTCAACGAGGACGCGGTCGCCGAAGCGCTGGCGGCCTCGACCGACCCCGGTGACCGGATCTTCGTGCTCCTCGTCGAGGGGCATCCCGCGGAGGCCGCCGAACTGCTCGCCGAGGCCCGGTATAGCGACCCCTCCTCGCTTCGCCTGCGCATCTTCGAAGCGGACGTCCTGCGGGTCTCCAACCGGCTGGACCGGGCGGTGGAACTGTTTCGCCAGCTCCTGGCGGAGACCCATGGCACGCCGGACGAGGCGGTCATCCGCCAGCACCTCGGACGGTCCTACTTTGCCAGCGGCAACATTGCCGCCGCCGTCGAATCCTTCACCAAGGCGCTGGACCTGCGCGTTGCAGGGTCAGCCGACGCCGCCCTGATCTACGCGTCCACCGTGGCGGTCCGGCGTGCCCGGGACGTGCTGGAACACACTTCCTGACGTGCGGCCACCGGGACCTCCACGGAGGTCCCGCAGGAGCGCGTCCGGCAGCGGGCCCATAAAACCGGTAGAATGGATCTTGGATTTTTGATAAATACGCGCTGGCGGGCCATTCGGCATGCTTGCCTGGCATAACCGGCTGGCAGCTAGAAGCAGCCAAAAACGAAACCAGAGGAAACAGTGGCAACCACTAACGACATCAAGAACGGAACCGTCCTGAAGCTTGAGGGCCAGCTCTGGAACATCATTGAGTTCCAGCACGTCAAGCCCGGCAAGGGTGGTGCGTTCGTACGCACCAAGATGCGTAACGTGATGTCCGGCAAGGTCGTCGACAAGACCTTCAACGCCGGACTCAAGATCGAGACCGCCACGGTTGACCGCCGCGACTACCAGTACCTGTACCAGGACGGTGCCGACTTCGTGTTCATGGACACCTCCGACTTCGACCAGCTCACGGTTCCCGGCGCCACGGTCGGTGACGCCACCAACTTCATGTTGGAGAACCAGATGGTGAACATCGCCATCCACGAGGGCAACCCGCTCTACATCGAGCTGCCCCCGAGCGTCGTGCTCGAGATCACCTACACGGAGCCGGGCCTGCAGGGCGACCGCTCCTCGGCCGGCACCAAGCCCGCCACCCTCGAAACCGGCTACGAGATCCAGGTGCCGCTGTTCGTCGAGAACAACACCAAGGTCAAGGTCGACACCCGCGATGGCAGCTACCTCGGCCGGGTCAACGACTAGTGAGTGCACGCGGTAAGGCCCGTAACCGGGCCCTGGATGTGCTCTTCGAGGCGGAACAGCGTTCCGTTTCGGCGTTCGATGTACTGAAATCCCGCCGGGAACAGACGGACCAGATCGTCAACCCGTACACCCTCGAAATCGTTGAGGGCGTTGTCTCCCACCAGAGCGCGATCGACGAGTTCCTGGAGACCTATTCGCAGGGCTGGACCCTGGAGCGGATGCCCTCGGTGGACCGCATCATCCTGCGGATCGGCACCTGGGAGCTGCTCTACAACGACGACGTTCCCGACGGCGTTGCCGTCAGCGAGGCCGTGGCTCTGGCCAAGACCCTCTCCACGGATGAGTCGCCCTCATTCATCAACGGCCTGCTCGGCCGGCTGCAGCAGCTGAAGCCTTCGCTGCTCGCCTGACCCGACCACGCTCCTCACAGAACCCCGCCCGGGTCACCCCGGGCGGGGTTCTTGCTGTCCCCGGCAGGTCTTTCCCAGCGCTTCAGGGCCGGATATCGTGGCCGGGTGGACACTGAAGCCCTGCTCGAGGCGACGCTCCGGGCCCGGCTGGGATCCAGGAATCCGAGGTTCGCCGCGGCCGCCATCGCCGGCGGAAAGACAACCCTGGCGTTCAGCCAAGTCGCCCAGGACGCCGATTTCGAAATTGGCTCAATCTCCAAGGGGATCACCGGCCTGCTCTTCGCGGACGCCTGCCGGCGGGGCGAAATATCCCCGGCCACCCCGCTCGGGGAGCTGCTCCCGCTGGGAAAGTGCGAGGCGGCCCGCGCCAGCCTCGGCGCCCTGAGCCGGCATGCCTCGGGGCTGCCGCGCCTCCCGCCGGGAATGCCCGGATCTGCGTCCCTTCTGCGGCGAACGGCGGCACTCTTGATGCACGGGCGGAACCCGTACGGGGAGACCGTGGCGGAATTGCTGGAACAGGCACGTGCGGTCCGGCTGAAGGCGCCACGGCCGCGGTATTCCAGTTTCGGGTTCGAGCTCCTTGGCCACGCGATCGCGGCCGGCGCCGGGATGAGCTACCGGGAACTTGTCACGGAACGGCTCTGCAGGCCGCTGGCCCTCGGCTCGGTGTACATGCCCGCAGCCCCCGGCGAGCTCGGACCGGCAGCCCTGATCGGCACCAACCGCCGGGGCCGTCCCCGGCAACCTTGGACCGGCGAGGCCCTGGCCCCGGCCGGTGGCATCCGGTCGCCCATCCAGGACCTCGCCAGGCTGGCCGGGGCGCTGCTGGACGGCTCCGCCCCGGGCCGGTCGGCCCTCGACCCGGTGGCGGACTTCGCCGGACCGGCAGCCCGCATCGGCGCCGCCTGGCTGACCGTCGACGCCAGGGGCCGCCGGGTCACCTGGCATAACGGTGGCACGGGCGGGTTCAGCAGTTGGATCGGGCTGGACCCTGAGGCAAATGCTGCAGTTGTCCTGCTCTCGGCGACGGCTGCACCTGTCGACCGCCAGGGATTCGAGCTGCTGCGTGAACTGGCAGTACGCTGGCACGCGCCTAGTGAATGACGGCAGCCCGGAGGGCGGCGATTTCGGCGAGCTGGTGCCGCTCATCAAGTTGGTGCGCCGGCACGTCCCGGCCGCTGAGGATCCGCTGCCGGGTGAAGGCGAGTTGGGTGGCGGCATGCAGGAGCGCCTTCATCTGCGGACTCCGGCCGATGGACTTGGCCCAGCGCAGGGCGGAACGCCGCCCGCTTGAGGTGGCCAGCATGTCCACCTCGGCCCCGGTGAACCAGCCCGCCGCCGCGTACTCCTTGAGCCGCTGGCGGGTGAGCCGTCGCTCCGCAACCCGCAGCAGCACGATGACCAGGACTGCCAGCAGGAATATCGGCACCTGCACAAACACATACTGCGCCAAAAAGTTCTGGCCCATGCTGTTCCAGCCGCTGTGCAGCAGCATCGCGGGAATGAGGCCGACGGCGAACGCGAGCACGGACAGCCCGTTGTGCCAGCGGCGTGCGGCGAAGCCCATAATGAGCCCGGTGGTGCCCGTGAAAATGGCGTGGGCGAACGGTGACATAACCCCGCGGAGGAAGAACACCACCGCGAGGTCCGTGCCGGGGTCGCTGGATTCGGCGATCGCGCGGCCGAAGTACAGAATGTTCTCGGTGAACGCGAAGCCGGCCGCGATCGTAAACGCGAATACCACCCCGTCCACCGGGCCGTCGAAGTGTTTCCGGGCGAAGAGCAACAGCAACAGCAGCCCCAGGGACTTGGCGAATTCCTCCACCACGGGCGCCTGGACCGTCACCGCGAACGTTGTGTAGTCCAGGCCCGTGGCCGGCCCCGCCACCAGCGAGAAATAGGGCTGGATCAGCATCGTTACCGCAATCGAGACCACGGCTCCCCAGACAAAGGCAAACACCAGCAACGGCCTGGGTTCCGGCTCCCAGCGGTCGATGAAACGCACCGTCAGCAGCACGGTCCCCAGCGGAATCAGCGAGGCGATAAAGCCGATGACAAATCCGGAAATCCCAGTGCTGCCCAGCAGGAACGGCAGGACCAGGAACAGGCTGATGAACGCCAGGAACCCGCCGGCCATCACGAGCCCCACCACGCCGGGGGAGCGGCGGCCACCCCGGACCGGCGGCAGGGCGGGCGGGAGGACCGGCTGGACCCGGCCGCGGTTGTTGGCCGGTGGCTGCCGGTAGTACTCCGGCTGGACATGGCCCAGCCACGTCGGATTGGCCTGCTGGGGAAGCGGCCGCTGGCCGCCGGGGGAGTAGCCGGGGTGGTCAGGGCCCGGCCGCGGATCACTCATCGTCATGGACTTGAGCCTATGTCCGTGTGAGCTTAAACGCATGCCGGCGGCGCCGGGGCGCCAACCCCGCTATGGTAATTTGGGAACGCAAATAATCCTTTTTTAATTCCGTCCCGTGAGGCGGGGAAAGGGGAGACGAGCGTTGACTTCTGTTCCAGAAGCACCGGTTCCGGCCAAGGTTGTACTCACCCGAGTGGTACTCAACCAGGCGGATATCGACCGTGCACTCACTCGTATCGCCCATGAGATCCTTGAGTCCAACAAGGGCTCCCAGGACCTGGTCCTGCTTGGCATCCCGCGCAGGGGCTACCCCCTCGCCGTCCGGCTTGCCGCCAAAATTGCCGCCGCCGATCCCACTGTGGACCCCGCCGCGATCGTGGGACAGCTGGACGTGACCATGTTCCGCGACGATCTCTCGCACCAGGGCATGCGCCCGCCGTATCCCACCCAGCTTCCCCGCACCGGCATCGACAACAAGGTTGTGGTGCTCATTGACGACGTCCTGTATTCCGGCCGGACCATCCGGGCCGCGCTCGACGCGATCATCGACCTCGGCCGCCCGCGCATCGTCCGCCTCGCGGTGCTGATTGACCGCGGCCACCGCGAACTGCCCATCCGCGCGGACCACGTCGGCAAGAACCTCCCCACCTCCTCCTCCGAGAAAGTCCGGGTCCGGCTCGCCGAAACCGACACAGTCGACGGCGCTCCCGTCAACGAAGTGGTCATCGAGGCCACCGCGTGAAGCACCTGCTCTCCACCGAAGACCTCAGCCGGGCCAACGCCATCCGCATCCTCGACACCGCCGAGGAAATGGCAGCCGTGGGGGAGCGCGAGGTCAAGAAGCTCCCCACCCTGCGCGGCCGCACCGTCGTCAACCTCTTCTTCGAGGACTCCACCCGCACCCGGATCTCCTTCGAGGCCGCCGCCAAACGGCTCTCCGCCGACGTCATCAACTTCGCCGCGAAGGGCTCCTCCGTCTCCAAGGGCGAATCCCTCAAGGACACGGCCCAGACGCTCTCCGCGATGGGGGCCGACGCCGTCGTCATCCGGCACTGGGCCTCCGGCGCCCCGCACCGGCTGGCCGCCACGGACTGGATCGACGCCGCCGTCATCAACGCCGGGGACGGAACCCACGAACACCCCACCCAGGCCCTGCTGGACGCCTTCACGATGCGCCGGCACTGGTCCAAGCTGGCCGGTACCCCGTCCGCAGGCGCGGACCTCACGGGCATGCGGGTCGCAATCGCCGGCGACGTGCTCCACTCCCGGGTGGCGCGCTCCAACGTCTGGCTGCTGCGCACCCTCGGCGCCGAGGTCACCCTGGTCGCCCCGCCGACGCTGCTGCCGATCGGCGTCGAAAAGTGGCCGTGCAGCGTCAGCTACGACCTCGACGAGACCCTCGCCCGGGGCACCGACGCGATGATGATGCTGCGCGTGCAGGGCGAACGGATGAACGCCTCGTTCTTCCCGACCACCCGCGAATACTCGCGCCGCTGGGGCTTCGACGACAACCGGCTCCGCGCCCTGGACCGGCTGGGCCTCAAGGACACCATCATCATGCACCCCGGTCCGATGAACCGCGGCCTGGAAATCTCCTCCGCCGCGGCCGACTCGCCCCGCTCCACGGTGCTGGCCCAGGTCCGCAACGGTGTGTCCATCCGCATGGCAGCCCTTTACCTGTTGCTCTCCGGGGACAGCCGCGAACCGGCGCACCACACAAACTCCACCCTTTCCACCCCCGCAGAGAACACCTCAGCCCACGTCACCAAGGAGAGCCACTAATGGCATCACAGCAACAGGATGCAGGCACCGGCGCCTACCTTATCCGCGGCGCCGCCATCCTCGGCGGAGCCCCTGAAGACCTCCTGATCCGCGGAGGGGTCATCGCCGAACGCGGCCAGAACCTGTCGGCCGACGGTGCGACCGTCATCGAGGCCGCCGGGCTGGTCGCCCTGCCCGGCATGGTGGACATCCACACCCATCTGCGCGAACCCGGCCGCGAAGACGCCGAAACGGTCGAGACCGGCACCCGCGCCGCTGCCCTTGGCGGCTACACGGCCGTGCACGCGATGGCGAACAGCACCCCGGTGGCCGACACCGCCGGCGTCGTCGAGCAGGTCCTCACCCTGGGCCGCACCGCCGGCTGGGTGGACGTCCGCCCGGTGGGCGCAGTCACCGTCGGCCTCGCGGGGGAGCAGCTTGCCGAACTCGGCGCGATGGCCGACTCCCGCGCCCGCGTCCGGGTCTTCTCCGACGACGGGATCTGCGTCCACGATCCCGTGCTGATGCGCCGCGCGCTGGAATACGTCAAGGCGTTCGACGGCGTCGTCGCCCAGCACGCGCAGGAACCCCGGTTGACCGCCGGCGCGCAGATGAACGAGGGCGAGGTCTCCGCCGTCCTGGGCCTCACCGGCTGGCCCGCCGTCGCCGAGGAAAGCATCATCGCCCGCGACGTGCTGCTGGCCCAGCACGTGGGCTCCCGGCTGCACGTCTGCCATGTGTCCACGGCCGGATCCGTGGAGATCATCCGCTGGGCCAAGTCCCGCGGCGTCAACGTCACGGCCGAGGTCACCCCGCACCACCTCTGGCTCACGGACGAGCTCGCCCGCAGCTACGACCCGGTCTACAAGGTCAACCCGCCGCTGCGCACCGACGCCGATGTCCAGGCCCTGCGCGCCGCACTGGCCGACGGCACGATCGACGTCGTGGGCACCGACCACGCCCCGCACCCGAGCGAGCACAAAGAGTGCGAGTGGGCGCAGGCCGCCATGGGCATGACCGGGCTGGAGACCGCGCTGTCCGTGGTGCAGCACACCATGATCGAAACCGGGCTGATGGGCTGGGCGGACTTCGCCCGGGTCACCTCCACCGCGCCCGCCGCGATCGGCCGGCTGGAGGACCAGGGCCGCCCGCTCGACGCCGGCGAGCCCGCCAACGTCACACTCGTGGACCCGGCTGCACGCTGGACCGTGGACCCTTCTAAGATGGCAACCATGGGCCGTAACTCTCCGTTTGCCGGCCGGGAACTGCCCGGCAAAGTGGTGGCGACGTTCTTCAAGGGCCACCCCACCGTCCTCGACGGCAAACTCAACACCCCGTACCGCTACCCGGAAGAGTTGCCCGGCACCGCAGCGGCAGGCAGCAACTGATGGTCAAGGAACTCTCACTGCTCCTCACGCTGGTCCTGATCGGCGTCGCGCTGGCGCTGATCTGGCTCGGCTGGCGGAACCGGCTGCGACGCCAGGCCGACGTCGACCCGCTGCCGGAGATCCCGGCTCACCTGGGCGCGGCGCTGGCCGTCGCCGACGGCCAGTACGTGGCCTCCACCACCGCCGGCGACTGGCTGGACCGCATCGCCGTGCACAATCTGGGCATCCGCACGAACGCCGAACTCAGCGTCCACCCGGAGGGAGTGCTGTTCGACCGCTCCGGCGCCGGCCCCGTCTTCATCCCCGCCCCCAGCCTCACCGGGGTGCGGCAGGAAAGCGGCATGGCCGGAAAGTTCGTCGAAAAGGACGGATTGCTGGTGATCAGCTGGATGCTCGGCAGCCAGGAACTGGATTCCGGTTTCCGCACCCGGCACGCCGACGACAAAACCCCCCTCCTCAACGCCCTGCAAGATTTGATCCCCGCGGCCCCTCAGGCCAATGCCGATAGTGGAAAGTAACGACGTGACGGACCCCAACGCAATGTCAGAAGAAACAGTGTCAGCAACAGCAATGTCAGAGAAACCAGCGTCATCAAACGCGGCAGCATCCACCCCGGCAGCCCTTGTGCTCGAGGACGGCCGGATCTTCCGCGGGACCAGCTACGGGGCCACCGGAACAGCCCTCGGCGAGGCCGTGTTCGCGACCGGCATGACCGGCTACCAGGAGACCATCACGGACCCCTCCTACGCCCGCCAGCTGGTGGTCCAGACCGCCCCGCACATCGGCAACACCGGTGTGAACAAGGACGACGCCGAGTCCCGGCGGATCTGGGTGGCCGGCTACATCGTCCGTGACGCCGCCCGCCGGCCCTCCAACTGGCGCTCCGAACGCTCGCTGGACGATGAGCTGGTCGACCAGGGGATCGTCGGGATCCAGGGTGTGGATACCCGCGCCATCACCCGCCACCTGCGCGAACACAAGACCATGCGCGCCGGGATCTTCTCCGGGGACGCCGTCCGCGCCTCGGACAAGGAACTCGTGGACGCCGTCCTGGCGAGTGCCCCGATGGAAGGCGCACGCCTGGCCGAGGAAGTCAGCGTGGACGAGGCCTACATCGTGGAGCCCAAGGACTGGGGCTGGGACGGCGAGCCGCGCTTCAGCATTGCCGCGATCGACCTCGGCATCAAGCGGATGACCCCGATCCGGTTCGCCGAGCGCGGCGTCCGGGTCCACGTGCTGCCGGCCACCGCCACCCTGGCCGATGTCCAGGCGGTCAACCCCGACGGCTTCTTTATGTCCAACGGCCCGGGCGATCCCGCCACCGCCGACAACCAGGTCAAGCTGCTCCGCTCGGTCCTGGACGAAAAGATCCCGTACTTCGGCATCTGCTTCGGCAACCAGATCCTGGGCCGCGCCCTGGGCTTCGGCACCTACAAACTGCGCTACGGCCACCGCGGCATCAACCAGCCCGTCATGGACCGCCGCACCGGCAAGGTCGAGATCACCTCGCAGAACCACGGCTTCGCCGTCGACGCCCCGCTGGACGGCGCCACGCAGGCCCCCGAGGAACGCTTCGGCCGCGTCGAGGTCAGCCACGTGAGCCTCAACGACGACGTCGTCGAGGGCTTGTCGTGCCTGGACATCCCGGCCTTCTCGGTCCAGTACCACCCCGAGGCCGCCTCCGGACCGCACGACGCCGCGTACCTCTTCGACCGCTTCATCGAGCTGATGGCGGACACTGCTTCTTCAAAGACAAAGACTGCCACCGATTCCAAGACTGAGGACAAGAAGTAATGCCCAAGAGAACTGACCTTAAGAGCGTCCTGGTCATCGGTTCCGGTCCGATCGTGATCGGCCAGGCCGCCGAATTCGACTACTCCGGGACCCAGGCACTGCGCGTCCTCAAGGAGGAAGGCCTCCGCGTCATCCTCGTCAACTCCAACCCGGCCACCATCATGACCGACCCGGAGTTCGCCGACGCCACCTACATCGAACCGATCACCCCCGAGGTGGTCGAGAAGATCATCGCCAAGGAACGCCCGGACGCGCTCCTGCCTACCCTGGGCGGCCAGACCGCACTCAACACCGCCATCGCGTTGGACAAGAACGGTGTGCTGGAGAAGTACAACGTCGAACTGATCGGCGCCAACATCGCCGCGATCGAGCTGGGCGAGGACCGCGAAAAGTTCAAGGGCGTCGTGGAACGCTGCGGCGCGGAATCCGCCCGCAGCCACATCATCCACACCATCGGCGAGGCCCTTGCCGCCGCTGAGGACCTCGGCTACCCGATGGTGGTCCGGCCCTCCTTCACCATGGGCGGCCTGGGCTCCGGCCTCGCCTACGACGAGAACGACCTCCGCCGGATCGTCGGCCAGGGGCTGCAGTACAGCCCCACGTCCGAGGTGCTGCTCGAGGAGAGCATCCTGGGCTGGAAGGAATACGAGCTCGAGATGATGCGCGACAAGAACGACAACGTCGTGGTCGTATGCTCCATCGAGAACTTCGACCCGGTCGGCGTGCACACCGGCGACTCGATCACCGTTGCCCCGGCCCTGACCCTGACGGACCGTGAGTACCAGCGCCTGCGCGACATCTCCATCGCCGTCATCCGCGAAGTCGGCGTCGACACTGGCGGCTGCAACATCCAGTTCGCCGTCGAGCCCGACACCGGCCGCGTCGTCGTGATCGAGATGAACCCCCGCGTCTCCCGCTCCTCCGCGCTGGCTTCCAAGGCCACCGGCTTCGCGATCGCCAAGATCGCCACCAAGCTCTCCCTCGGCTACACCCTCGACGAGATCCCGAACGACATCACCCAGAAGACCCCGGCGTCCTTCGAGCCGACCCTGGACTACGTCGTCGTGAAGGTCCCGCGCTTCGCCTTCGAGAAGTTCCCGGCGGCGGACCCCACCCTCACCACCACCATGAAGTCGGTGGGCGAGGCCATGGCCATGGGCCGGAACTTCACCGAGGCGCTGCAGAAGGCGCTGCGCTCCCTCGAACAGAAGGGCTCCCAGCTGGACTTCAGCCACGTCCCGGAATGGGAAGTCGCGGAGCTGATCGCGAAGTCCAAGCGGCCCACGACGGACCGCCTGCACCAGGTCCAGCGTGCCCTGCTCGGCGGCGCCACGGTGGAGCAGCTTTTCGAAGCCACGAAGATTGACCCCTGGTACCTGGACCAGCTCCAGCTGCTGAACGAGATCTCCGTCGAGATCCGCAAGGCCGCCGCCCTGACCCCGGAGATGCTGACCCGCGCCAAGCGCCACGGTTTCTCCGACGAGCAGATCGGCGCCCTGACGCACAACTCCGAGGACGTCGTCCGCGGCGTCCGGCAGGCCCTCGGCATCCGCCCGGTCTACAAGACCGTGGACACCTGCGCCGCCGAGTTCGCCGCGTACACGCCGTACCACTACTCCTCCTACGACGAGGAGGACGAGGTGGCGCTGCACTCCAAGCCGTCCATCATCATCCTCGGGTCCGGCCCGAACCGGATCGGCCAGGGCATCGAGTTCGACTACTCCTGCGTGCACGCCTCGATGGCGCTGCGCAAGGCCGGCTACGAGACCGTGATGGTCAACTGCAACCCGGAGACCGTCTCGACCGACTACGACATCTCCACCCGGCTGTACTTTGAGCCGCTCACCCTGGAAGACGTGCTGGAGGTCATCGCGGCCGAGGAACGCACCGGCGGCGTGATGGGCGTGTTCGTCCAGCTCGGCGGCCAGACCCCGCTCAAGCTGGCGCAGCAGCTCGCCGATGCCGGCGTGCCGATCCTCGGCACCTCCCCGGAGGCCATCGACCTCGCGGAGCACCGCGGCGCTTTCTCCCGGGTACTCGACAAGGCCGGTCTCATCTCGCCGAAGAACGGCACCGCGGTGTCGTTCGAGGACGCCAAGAAGATCGCCGACGAGATCGGCTACCCGGTCTTGGTACGGCCGTCCTACGTGCTCGGCGGCCGCGGCATGGAGATCGTCTACGACGAGCCCAACCTCTCGCGCTACATCGCCAACGCCACCGAGATCACCACCGAGCACCCGGTGCTGATCGACCGGTTCCTCGAGGACGCCGTCGAAATCGACGTCGACGCCCTCTACGACGGCACCGAGATGTACCTCGGCGGCATCATGGAGCACATCGAGGAAGCCGGCATCCACTCCGGCGACTCGGCCTGCGTGCTGCCGCCCATTACTCTGGGCAACAACGTCCTGGAGCGGGTCCGCGCCGCGACGCTGGCGATCGCCGAGGGCGTGGGAGTCCGCGGCCTGATCAACATCCAGTTCGCCCTGGCCTCCGACGTGCTCTACGTCCTGGAAGCCAACCCGCGGGCGTCCCGCACGGTTCCGTTCGTCTCCAAGGCGACCGGCGTGCAGATGGCGAAGGCGGCTGCCCTGATCGGGACCGGCGTCACCATCAACCAGCTCCGCACGGCGTACAAGATGCTGCCGGAAACCGGCGACGGCTCCACGCTGCCGCTGGACGCCCCCGTTTCGGTCAAGGAGGCCGTGCTGCCGTTCAGCCGCTTCCGCACCCCGGAGGGCAAGGTCGTGGATTCGCTGCTCGGGCCGGAAATGCGGTCCACCGGCGAGGTTATGGGCATCGACAAGCACTTCGACACCGCCTTCGCCAAGAGCCAGGCCGCCGCCAACAACGCGCTGCCCACCGAGGGCAAGATCTTCGTTTCCGTGGCCAACCGGGACAAGCGCTCGGTCATCATGGGCGTGAAGCGGCTCTCCGATCTCGGCTTCGAGATCGTCTCCACCGGCGGCACCGCCGATGTGCTGCGCCGCAACGGCATCCAGGCCACCCCGGTCCGGAAGGTCGCCGAGGGCTCCAGCGCCGAAGGCGAGGGCACCATCGCCGACCTCATCATCGCCGGGGAGATCGACATGGTCTTCAACACCCCCTCGGGCGGCGAGGCACGCAGCGACGGCTACGAACTGCGCGCCGCAGCGACGTCGATCGGCATCCCGTGCATCACGACGGTGGCTGAGTTCAACGCCGCCGTCCAGGCCATCGAGGCGCTGCGCACCTACGAATGGTCGGTCACGAGCCTGCAGGAGCACGCCGCCGCGCTGTTCGCCTCGCACGAACGGGTCGCGCAGGAACGGGTCGCGCAGAATGCCGGCTGACGGCATGCCGGAGGTCACCGTTGATCCGGCCGGCCGGGAGTCCTTCGGCTCCCGGCTGGGCCGGGCCATGGCGGACCGCGGTCCGTTGTGCGTCGGGATCGACCCGCACGCGGCGTTGCTCCGAAGCTGGGGACTGAATGACGACGTCGCCGGGCTGGAGCGCTTCTCGCTCACCGTCCTGGACGCGGTGGCCTCGCTCGCTGCCGCGGTCAAGCCGCAGGTGGCGCTGTATGAGCGGCACGGCTCCGCGGGCATGGCCGTGCTGGAGCGCATCCTCGCCGCGGCGGCGGAGGCCTCGGTGCTGTCCATCGCCGACGCCAAACGCGGCGACATCGGCTCCACGATGGCTGCCTACGCCGACGCCTGGCTGCGGGACGGTTCCGCCCTGGCAGCCGACTCGGTGACGCTGAGCCCGTACCTGGGCTTCGAATCGCTCCGGCCGGCCCTGGACCTCGCGGCGCAGACCGGCCGTGGCGTCTTCGTCCTGGCCCTGACGTCCAACCCGGAGGGCGCGTCCGTCCAGCACGTCGGCGGCGCGGACTCCGTGGCCCGCCGGATCGTCCGGGCCGCAGCCGAGGAGAACCGGCGGTACGCGGGGGAGCTGGGTTCAACCGGACTCGTCGTCGGCGCCACTGTCGGCTCCGCGCTGACGGACCTGGACCTGGACCTCGCCGCGGTACGGGGGCCCATCCTGGCCCCGGGCCTCGGCGCGCAGGGCGCCACGGCCGGGGACTTGCGGCGCACCTTTGGCAGCGCCTATGGCCAGGTGCTCGGCACGTCCAGCCGTGACATCCTCGGCGCCGGTCCGCGGATCCAGGATCTGCGGAACGCCGCCCAGCGGACCCTTGAGGAGCTGCGCGCGGCGTAGGTGCTCCCGACGCCGTGCCGGGCCGGCGGAGAAGTCCATTGATTTCTGCCTGGCCAAGACGGTAGGTTCAGGACAAGTCCGCGGTACCGGCCGGGGTGCAGTTCGGCCCGTCCGGCCGGGCCGTTTGCGCGGTCCGTCCGACAATGCAGGGAGGCATTCAGTGAGTTTGCGACCCCTCACTCCGCAGGAGCGTGCCGATGCCTTGGGCAAGGCCGCCGCCGCAAGGACCACCCGGGCCACCGCCAAGGACAGGCTCAAGACCGGGGAGCTGAGCATCGCGGAACTGCTCAGCGCCGGAGAAACTGACGACGCGATCGCCCGGATGCGGATCGTGGAACTGCTGGAGGCGCTTCCCGGCATCGGGCGGGTACGTGCCGCGGCCATCATGGAACAGCTCGGCATCGCGGCGTCGCGCCGGGTCCGTGGCCTGGGAATCCACCAGCGCCGGGCGCTGGTAGATTTTATAGACGACAAACAGCCCGGTCCGCCGCGCTGACTCAACCCCGCACGAAGGAATATGTGAGCAACAAACCGGGACTGACAGTCCTCGCCGGCCCGACGGCTGTTGGCAAAGGCACCGTGTCCACCTACATCCGGGACAACTATCCCGGCGTCTGGCTTTCCGTCTCGGCGACCACCCGGCCCCCGCGGCCCGGCGAAGTCGACGGCGTGCATTACTTTTTCAAGTCCGCCGAGGAATTCGATTCCCTGGTCGCGAACGGCGAGCTCCTGGAGTGGGCCGTGGTCCATGGACGCAACCGCTACGGCACTCTGCGCAGCACGGTGGACGCCGCAATTGCCGACGGCCGTTCGGTCCTCCTGGAGATCGACCTGCAGGGCGCGCGGCAGGTCAAGGAGGCCGTGCCCGAGGCCCAGTTTGTCTTCCTGGCGCCGCCGAGCTGGGACGAAATGGTCCGCCGCCTGGTGGGTCGCGGCACGGAAACAGCGGAAGAACAGCAGCAGAGGCTGGAAACCGCTAAACTAGAACTTGCCGCTGAACCGGAGTTTGACCACACCGTCATCAATGATGACGTTCGACGGGCAGCGGACGAGCTTGTTTCACTCATGGGGCTGACCCCGAACCCACGCTAGGCGCCGGGACGTATCGGCCCGTTAGAATTTGGAGAATTCGTGTCCACGAACCTTGAAGGCATCATCAACCCGCCGATCGACGAGCTGCTGAAGGCCGCCGATTCGAAGTACGGACTGGTGATTTTCGGCGCCAAGCGCGCACGCCAGATCAACGCCTACTACGCCCAGCTGCACGAGGGCCTGTTCGAGTACGTCGGCCCGCTGGTCGACACCAAGCTGAACGAGAAGTCGCTCTCCATCGCGCTGCGCGAGATCAACGAAGGCAAGCTCGTTTCCACGCCGATCGAACCTGCAGAGTAATCACGCAGCCGCAGGCGGAGGTCACGTGCGTATAGTCCTCGGAGTCGGGGGAGGGATAGCTGCCTACAAGGTGGCGTCGCTCCTCCGGCTTTTTACTGAAGCCGGCCATGACGTCACCGTCATCCCCACGGAGGCCGCGACCCGCTTCGTCGGCGTCGCCACGTGGGAAGCGCTGTCCGGGCATCCGGTCAGCAACAGCGTCTTCGACGAGGTGCACACGGTCAACCATGTCCGCCTTGGCCACGAAGCCGAGCTGATCGTCGTGGCCCCCGCCACCGCCGACCTGCTGGCACGCGCTGCCACCGGCCAGGCCAACGACCTCCTGAGCAACACCCTGCTGATGGCCGGCGGCTGCCCGGTGCTGATGGCCCCCGCCATGCACACCGAGATGTGGCAGCATCCGGCGACCCAGGCTAACGTCGAAACGCTCCGCAGCCGGGGCGTCACCGTGCTGGAGCCCGCCTCCGGCAGGCTGACCGGCTCGGACTCCGGACCGGGCCGGCTGCCGGAACCCGAGGCCATCTTCGAAGCGGCTCTTGCCCTCGCCGGTGCGCCGGCGGTGCCCGCGACCGCGCCGCTGCCGGCGTCGGAGGCCGTGCTGTCTTTGCCGCTGGCCGGGCTTACCGTCACGATCAGCGCCGGCGGCACCCGCGAGCCGCTGGACCCCGTGCGGTTCCTCGGGAACCGGTCCTCCGGCAAGCAGGGGGCGGCGCTGGCCGTCGCCGCCCGCGACGCCGGAGCCAAGGTCCGGCTGCTGGCCGCCCACATGGACGTCCCGCCGCCGGCCGGTGTGAGCGTGGTCAAGGTCGAGACCGCCCTGGAGCTCCGCAAGGCCGCCCTGCACGCCGCCGCTGACTCCGACGTCATCATCATGGCCGCCGCCGTCGCGGACTTCCGGCCGGCGGACGTCTCCGGGACGAAAATTAAAAAGCGCGACGACGTCGCCGATCCTGTCATCTCCCTGGTCCGGAACCCGGACATCCTGCGCGAACTCGTCGAGGTCCGGGATGCGGCCTCCCGCGACCAGCTGATCGTCGGCTTCGCCGCCGAGACCGGGGACGCGGATGGTGACGTCCTCGACTACGCCGCGGCCAAGCTGCGCCGCAAGGCCTGCGACCTGCTGGTGGTCAACCACGTAGGACAGGACAAGGTCTTCGGTGAGGACACCAACTCCGTAGTCATCCTTTCCCGTTCCGGCTCCGAACCACAGGAGGCGTCGGGTTCCAAATCCGACGTTGCGGCTGCCGTGATTGACCGCATCAGCGCCGAGCTGAGCCGGGTTGTCCCGCCCGCCTGATCCGGCGTAAGCAACGTCTCCTTAGCACGGGGACACCCGCCGCCGGCCGTCCGTTTTCCAACCAGTAAGGTAGTTGAGTGACTTTACCGCTGCACATCCCTGACTTCCACGGGTCCACGCCCGCCTCGCTCCGGCTCTTCACGTCCGAGTCGGTGACCGAAGGACATCCCGATAAGATCTGCGACCAGATCAGCGATGCGATCCTCGATGCCCTGCTGACCAAGGACCCCGAGTCCCGGGTTGCCGTGGAGACGCTTGCCACCACCGGGCTGGTCCACGTCGCCGGTGAGGTCACCACCGACGCCTACGTCGAAATCCCGCAGATCGTCCGGGAAACCATTCTGGGCATCGGCTACGACTCTTCGGCCAACGGTTTCGACGGCGCCCGCTGCGGTGTGTCCGTCTCGATCGGCCAGCAGTCCAACGACATCGCCGGCGGCGTCTTCAATTCGCTCGAAGCCCGCGAGGGACGCCAGGAGGATGACTACGACCTCCAGGGTGCGGGGGACCAGGGCCTGATGTTCGGCTACGCCAGCGACGAGACCCCCTCCTACATGCCGGTTCCGATCTGGCTCGCGCACCGCCTTTCAGAGCGGCTCACCGAGGTCCGCAAGAACGGCGAACTCGCCTACCTGCGCCCCGACGGCAAGACCCAGGTCACCGTCGGCTACGACGGCGACCGGCCCGTCTCCGTCGAGACCGTGGTGATTTCCAGCCAGCACGCCGAAGGCGCCAGCCTGGACCAGCTCCGCGCCGACCTCGCCGCCCACGTCGTGGACCCGGTCATGGCGCTGTCCAACCTGGACATCTCCCGGGCCAAGAACATCCTCAACCCGGCCGGTGCCTTCGTCATTGGCGGCCCGGTCGGCGACGCCGGCCTCACCGGCCGCAAGATCATCGTTGACACCTATGGCGGCATGGCCCGCCACGGCGGCGGCGCCTTCTCCGGCAAGGACCCGTCCAAGGTGGACCGCTCGGCGGCCTACGCGATGCGCTGGGTGGCCAAGAACGTGGTGGCTGCCGGTCTCGCGAAGCGCGCTGAAATCCAGATCGCCTACGCTATCGGCCAGGCCCGCCCGGTGGGAACCTACGTCGAAACCTTCGGCACCGAGACCGTGGATCCCGCCCGGATCAGTGCCGCGATCGCCGAGATCTTCGACCTGCGCCCCCGGGCCATCATCGATGCCCTCGACCTCAAGCGACCCATCTACGCCAAGACCGCAGCGCACGGCCACTTCGGCCGCGAGGATCCCGACTTCACCTGGGAGCGGCTGGACCGGGTGGATGCGTTGAAGTCGTTCTTCAACGCCTGAGACGTTCAGATCCTGTCTTGAAATGCAGTCTCGGAATGCTGACTTGAAATAATGTCACTGCCCTGTGATGTGCTGTAGCCAGGCCGCCGATCCCGGCGGCCTGGCTATTCTTTGTTGGACCGGCGCTTCCTGGGCCGGCACTGACCCTTTGCTGAAGGGAGGACCCGCGCGATGAGCCCGATCCACGGCGCCGCCGCGCCGGACGAGCCCCTCCAGCTGTCGCTGCTCCAGGGGTTTCCGGGCTCGGCCGCCGCCTCCACCGGCCCACCCCTCGCCGCCGCGCTTCCGGTGGCCCGGGTACGGCTCGAGTCGTCCCTGCCGCACCTTGACCGGCCCTTCGACTACAGCGTGCCCGCCGCGCTCGACGCAGCGGCGCAGCCCGGTGTCCGGGTGAAGGTGAAGTTCAACGGCCAGGAACTCGCCGGCTACCTGATCGAACGGATGGCAGAATCCGACGCCGGCCACCCCCTCGTCCCGCTGTTCAAAGTGGTCTCGCCCGTCCCGGTGCTGACGACCTCCGTCGCGGACCTGGCCTACCGGGTCGCGGCGCGTTACGCCGGCAACGTCAGCGACGTGCTCCGTGTCGCCGTGCCGCCGCGGATGGCGAAACTGGAGAAGGACCTCGCTCCCGATGGAATCCAGGATCCGTCGCTCTTCACTGACGGGGACGACGACGGGTCGGGACCGGCACTACCTGCCGGACTGGAAGCGTCCAGCTGGACCTCCTACCGCAACGGCCCGGCCTTCCTGCAGCACCTCAATGCCGGGGAGTCGCCGCGGGCCGTGCTCAGCGCGCTCCAGGGCTTCGGGCCCGGAGGCTGGCCGCGCCTGATTGCCGAGGCGGTGGCCGCCGTACGCCTGTCCGGCCGCGGCGCCGTCGTCGTGGTGCCCGACTACCGGGACCTGGACCGGGTGGAGTCCGCTCTCCTGCAGCTCCTGCCCGCCGGAGACGTCGCAAGGCTCACCGCGGACGACGGCCAGACCCCGCGCTACCGCAGCTTCCTGCGCATCCTCAGCGGCGCTGCCGGCGTTGCCGTCGGCACCCGTTCCGCCGCCTACGCTCCCGTCCACAATCTCGGCCTGGTGGTCTGCTGGGACGACGGGGACGACCTGCACATCGAGCAGCGCTCACCCTATGCGCACTCCCGCGAAGTCCTGCTGCTGCGCGCCGGGCAGGAGGGCGCCGCGTGCCTGCTCGCCGCGCATACCCGGAGCACCGAGACGCAGCGCCTCGTCGAAGCGGGGTGGGCCTGGCCCGTGGAAGCGGATCGCACCGTCGTCCGCCGGACCGTTCCGCGGGTGCTGAACACCGCGGACAGCTACGAACTCGAACATGATCCGCTGGCCAGGATCGCGCGGTTGCCGGGCGCCGCCTGGCGTGCCGCCAAGGACGGGCTCGAACGTGGCCCGGTCCTGGTCCAGGTGGCGCGGGCCGGCTACGCGCCGTCGCTCGCCTGCGACAACTGCCGCGAACCGGCGCGCTGTACCGCCTGCAGCGGGCCGCTGGCCATCGCCGGGGCGAGCGGGAGCTCCGCCGTGCCGCAGTGCCGCTGGTGTTCTACGCCGGCGCCGGCCTGGCGCTGCGGCACCTGCAACGGGACCCGGCTCCGGCGGGGCGCTACCGGGGCGCTGCGCACGGCAGAGGAACTGGGCCGCGCCTTCCCGGGCAAGCCGGTCATCACCTCGTCGGGGGACCGGGTGCTGGCCACGGTTCCGGATTCGAAAGCCCTGGTCGTGGCGACGGTCGGCGCGGAACCCGTCGCTGCCGGCGGTTACGCGGCGGCACTGCTGCTTGACGGTGACTCGCTGCTGCGGCGCGAAAACCTGAGGGCGGGGGAGGACGCCGTCCGGCGCTGGTTCAACGCCGCAGCCTTGGTCCGGCCCGCGGGTGAGGGCGGTCTTGTGGTCATCACCGCGGACGACGCAGCCGGCGTCGGGGCCCTGCTGCGCTGGGACCCTGCCGGCTACGCCCAGCGGGAATTATCCCTCCGCCAGGAGCTGCAGCTGCCGCCGGCCGTCCGGGTCGCTTCCATCACCGGCGGCCGGACCGCCGTCGGGCACTTCGGCCAGGCCGTCGAGCAGCAGCTGGGCCCGCAGGGGATTGTACTGCGGACCGCCGGCCCGGCCCCCCTCGTGATGGCCGGCGCCCCCGGCCAGGCAGGGACCCAGGGCAAAGCCGACGGTGCCGCCGATGAGGACGTCCGGACGCTGCTGTTCATCCCTTACGGCCAGGCCGCGCAGGTAACCCGGGCGCTGCGGGCGGTCAAGGTAGCGGCCGCCGCCAAACGCACCGACGACCCGGTCCAGCTGCGGCTCGACGGCGTGGACGTGCTCTAGATCGACTCTGAACGAGGTACGTGCCCTCGGTGACGGTGCCGTCACCGGCCACGCGCACCGGGTCTACGTCCTCATCGATCCCGCCGCCGAAGACGTACACGCCCGCCGCCTTGGCCTCGTCGATGACGGCATGCGCGGCTTCGACCACAGCTTCGAAGCCGCGGCTGGGCTCGACGGCATAAGCCCTGCGCGGACATCCTCTCGTCGTTCCCGGACTCCCAAATTCGTTCCGCAAAACCTGTCCTCCAAAACCTGTCCTCCGTGAACGACTTTCACCCGGACCTGGCCCGTACCGGCGTCGGGCTGCACTGCGTCCGGCTCCACCATTTAATGTCGGTGACTCGTGATTTTATGGAGGTATGGAAAGCACGGCGTGGAGTGCGGAGTCCAGGGAGGCGCTGGCGGCTGTCGCGGCGTCCGTTGCTGCGCTGGCTGTTTTCGCCTCGGGCGGGGACCGCGCTGATCGGTCCGGCGCCGATCCGCTCCGGGGTGCCGAGTCTGATCCGTTGTGGGCTGATCCGTTGCGGGAGCTGGCGGATGGCTGCCTGGACAGTATGACCGGCGTGGCGCGGGTGGAGGCCGGGATGGCCGCGCTGAAGGTTTGGCTGACCGCGGACTACGCGGAGGCGACCCGGGCCCTGGCCTCCCCGGCGGCGTCCCCGCAGGACCGCGCCGTCCAGGAGATGGCTTTGGTCGCTGAGGTCGCGTGCGCATTGACGGTCAGTGAACACGCCGCCGGAGCCCTGCTGGGTGAGAGTCAGGCCCTGACGACTTCGCTGCCGCTGACCCTGGCGGCCCTGCAGGCCGGGACAATCTCCTGGGCCTATGCCCGGATCATGGTGGACGAGACCAGCAATCTGGATCCGGCCGGGGCGGCGGCATTGGAGGCGCACTTCCTGGACCCGGACGCGCCGAACCCGGCCCGCGGGTGCCCGGCCGGGGACCTCGTCCCGGGCCGGTTCCGCGCCAAGGCCCGTGTTTGGCGGGAACGCCACCACCCGGTCAGCATCGAACAACGCCACACCAAGTGTGCTGCGGACCGGCGGGTCGAGTACTGCCCGGACCGGGACGGGATGGCCTGGCTCTCCGCGTACCTCCCGGCCGACACCGCCGCGGGGATCTGGGAGCGGACCACCGCCGCCGCCCGCGCCCTCCAGGGCCCGGAGGAGGCCAGGACCCTGACCCGGCTCCGCGCCGACGTCGCCGCCACCTGGCTCCTCAGCACTGGACTGGCCGAAGGCGGCACCGGGACCATCGGCGGCACAAGCGAGGGAGGACACGGTCTGGCTGGCGGCACCGGCACCGGCACGGATGTCAGCGGCCTGGGTGGGGGTGTGCCGGTCCCGCGGGCGCAGGTCCTGGTCACCGTCCCGGTCCTGTCCCTCCTGGGTGCCACTGAGGAACCGGCGATGCTGGACGGGTACGGGCCGATCCCGCCGTCGATGGCCCGCCGCCTGGTCGCCGACGGTGCGGGTTCCTTTTACCGGGTCCTGACGGACCCGCGGGACGGTGCCCCGCTGGAAATCGGCCGGACCAGCTACCGCCTCACGAAAGCTCAGCGCCAGTGGCTCCGGCTCCGCGACGGCAGGTGCCCGTTCCCGGGATGTAACAACCCGTCCCTGGACAATGAGGCGGACCATCTCCTGGCCTGGGCCGACGGAGGCACCACCGGGATCACCAACCTGGGCCAGCCCTGCCCCAAGCATCACCGCCTGAAGCACAGCTCGGCCTGGACACCATCCGGGGCAAGCGAACACAGCCCGCCGGGGTGGACCTCACCGTCGGGGCGGCACTATCCCAGCGAACAGCAGGACTGGGAACCACCAGACTGGCCGGGCCATCTCCTGTGCACGGACGGAGGCCTGCCCGCGGACGAAGAACTGGACCTGGACCTGCCCCCGGATCCAGGCTGGAATTCCGATCTGGACCCGCCCCCCGACCCCTTCCCGGACTGTCACCACTTCACGGCCGGGCACGAATTTCCTGCAGCGATCCCGGAGGATCCACCCTGGCCAGAGCCCCTGGAGGACCCTTTCCCGGAATGCCTTCTAGTCCAACGTGACTGAGCGGCCATAAGACTGCTGCTGTCTCATTTCCATGGTGCTGGCTGAACCTTGATCGACCACAGTGCCGGTTGATTGTGCAGAGGCGGCCGTGGACGATGCGCGCAGCAGGCTCAGGGTGTGTCGGGCGAGGGGGCAGCAGCCGGGGATCGAAAGCGTTCCCAAGCCGACTGGCGGGTCATGCCCAAAGCAGCGCCAATGCGTGCCCAGCTGATATTTCTTTGCCGGGCGGTCCCCACCCAGGCACACAGCCGGTCTTCGACTTGCGCGGCGACTGCGGAAATTTCCGGCAGGTGGGCAAGCAGGGCTTCATCGGTCATGCTCACCCAAGGAGCCTCTGCCGGTGAGCTGTCCGTGCCGCTCAAAAGCTTTATGGATGACCTGGCGCAGTCCTCGCAGATGGCGACACCTGGACCTGCCACGAGGCGACGCCTGCGGCTGGCTAATTTTGCACAGAAACTGCACATCGTCGGGCCTTCAAGTGGCAGTTCGACTTCCACGGCGCTCTCCTTGAGTAAGTGTGTAAACATGTTCAGTGTGGTTGACGTGTCAGGAATAACCTGACAGATTGTCAGGTGTGACCTTACAGCCAGTTGTAGACGCCGGGCGCCGGCCGCCCGACAAGACACCTCTGATGCGGCTGGTTGTGTTCCGAAAGCTGTGGATGTCCAGCGCGTTCGAGGGTGTGGGCGACGAAGCAAGCCGCGTCCTGATCCCGATCATTGCTGTCTCGATGCTTGGTGCTGGCGCCCTGGAGGTGGGAATCATCAACGCCCTGGGCCTGAGTGCCTTCCTTGTCCTGGGCGTCCCGATCGGTGTCTGGGTGGACAGGCTTCGCCGGCGTCGACTGATGATCGCCGCGGACGTGTTCCGGGCACTGGTCGCCCTGAGCGTTCCGGCGGCCTTCGTGACGGGTGCAATGACGATCGGGCATCTGCTGGTCTGCTTGACGCTGATCAGCGTCGCCGATGTCGTGTTCACCACCGCTCATGGAGCCTTCGTCCCTTCCGTGGTGGACCGGGAGCAGGTCAGCGACGCCCACGCCCGGCTGCAATCGGCCGCCAGCATAGTCGCCGTCGGCTCCCCGTCCCTGACGGCGGCGCTGCTCAGCGTCATCGCCGCACCGTTCGCCCTGGTGAAGGCAGGGATCTCCTACGTACTGTCCGCCCTGAGCCTAGGATTCTCGCCGGCGTCGCCTGCGTTCCGGTCGTCGCGCTGACGCCCCTCGCTGCGGTCCTGCCGTGGTTCCCGGCCCTCTGGCTCGGCGCGTCCACGTTCGGGTGGGCCTTCCTCGTTGTGGTCATCTCGGTGGCAGGAGCCGGCATCGTGCCCCGCATCGCTCCGGCCCACAGGTTAGGAATCGTCATGGCGAGCAGCCGACTCTTTGTCCTCGGAATCATGCCGCTCGCCAGCCTCACCGGGGGCGCGCTGGCCGCATGGATAGGTGTCCAACCCGTGCTCTGGATC
Source organism: Pseudarthrobacter sp. MDT1-56 (assembly GCF_059383555.1). Classification (NCBI taxonomy): domain Bacteria; kingdom Bacillati; phylum Actinomycetota; class Actinomycetes; order Micrococcales; family Micrococcaceae; genus Pseudarthrobacter; species Pseudarthrobacter sp. MDT1-56. The sequence continues at coordinate 328,692 of NZ_JBWZCK010000002.1, read as the reverse complement.
TGGTCCCTGCTCGCCGGCGCCTCTGTTCTCCCAATCGTCTTTTCGCCCATGCGGACGTGGCGGGAATTTCCGGCGGACTCAGACGGCGCCGCCCGCCCCGTTACCGGCTGACCGGACGAGACCCTAGCGGCGTGCCCGCAGCGCCACGGCCTCTTCGGCGACCTCCAGCAGCCTGCGGGCGGACTCGTCCCAGCTGAACTCCGCGGCCCGTTCCACCGAGCGGCGGGAACGGGTCTTCCACAGGTCCGGTTCCTCAAGCTTCCGCACCGCAGCGGCGAACTCCGCCGGGGAATCCGGATGGAGGTAGCTGACGGCGTCGCCGCCCACTTCGCGGAAGATCGGGATGTCGCTGGCGATCACGGGCGTGCCGTGCGACATCGCTTCAACGAGAGGCAGTCCGTAGCCCTCCGCTCTGGACAGGCTGATCAGGGCAGTGGTGCGTCCCAGCATGGCCTCATACTCGGCGTCGGTCACGCCGTTGTGGAAGACAATGCCGGCGCCCGCCGGTGCCAGGGCTTCGAGTTCGGCCCGTCGTTCCGGGGTGATCCGGCTGAGCAGGTGCAGGGTCATGTCCGGGAGTTCGGCCATGCCCCGGATCATGGTCTCCACATTCTTGTACGGCATGAAGGAACCCATGTACAGCAGCGTCTTGTCCGCTCCCGCCCCGGGATCCCGCGGCGTGTGCCCGTGCTGCGGGGCGTTGCCGACGATCCGGACGGGACGCCGGGTGAGCCGGTATTTCGAGATCAGCGCGGCGGTGGTGGAACTGATGGTCGCGACGACGTCGGCCCGGTTCAGCAGCAGCCGCTGCGGCCAGAACGCCTTGTGGTACAGCCGCCAGAGGACCCGGACCGGGGCGGGCAGGAAGCCGGGAGGTGCCGGGTGTTCGTAGTAGATCAGGTCATGCAGGGTCAGCACCAGGGCGTACTTCCGGCCCCAGCTGCCCATGGTCTGCATCGGACACACCACCACGTCGGCGCCGAGCTTGTTGACCTTGCCCGCGACGAACAGCTCGGCGGGGGACAGCGGACTGTTGATCAGGGTGTAGGGCACGTCAGGGAGCAGGGCCAGCTGGCGGACGTCGCTGATCAGCATGGAGACATCAGCGACTTTGGCCGTCGCCTGGATCAGGCTGGAGCCGTAGCGGCTGATGCCGTCATGGTGGTCCAGCCGGGTGAAGCGGGCATCGATGAGGATTTTCACGCGGAATGGTCCTTCAGGAAGCAGCGGATGAACTCGGCGGCAGGTTCCGGGGTTTCATAGTGGATCAGGTGGCCGACGTCCGGGATGACCTCAAGGTACGCGTCCGGCAGCACGGCCAGCAGCCTGTGCTGGTCCGGCAGCGCGGCGATCTCGTCCTTTTCCCCGGCGATCAGCAGCACAGGAAGGGCAAGGCTGCTGGCGACTTCCGCCACGTTGCTGCCGACCGAGGCCTTAAACGCCTCCAGCAGGCTCTCCCGGTCCGCGAACGCGGAGAAATAGGCGCTGTGCTGGGCATGCACAAATCGACGGAGCTGTTTGTCCCGGGTCTTCGCCATCGTCTCGCTCATGACCCTGACGATCAGCTGGCTGCGCAGCAGGCCCTGTCCCAGCCGGCGGGGAAGGCGCGCGGCAGCTTCGTAGTACAGGACCGCGAGTTTGGTCATGAGCCCCTTGGATCCCTCCAGGGCGGGAGCGGCGATGGGGTTGACCAGGATCAGCTCCGAGACCGTGCCGGGGTGGGCCGCCACGTAGTGGCCCGCGACTATGGAGCCAAAGGAGTGGCCCAGCAGGACCGTGTCCGGTCCCAGACCCAGGGCTTCCATAAAGTCGGAGATGAACCGGCCGTAGCGCTCAACGCTGTGTTCGGCACCGACGAAAGCGGCGGAGCTGCCGAAACCGGGCAGGTCGGGCATAATCAGCCGCATCTCGGGCAGCTGGTCGGCTACCCGGAGCAGGCCGTGGTGGTCGCCGCGGAAGCCGTGGATGACCAGGATGGTCCGGGTCTCCGGCGTCACCCCGACCGGCTCGTAAGTCCAGTACGCGACCTTGGTGCCGTCGAGGATCACCTCGGAGGCGTGGGTGCGGGTCTCGAGTCCGGCGCTGAACAGGGGGGCGGTGGGGGAAGGCTCGGTGGCCACGTGGTCCATTCGATGAGTCCTAATTGACTGAGTCCGGGTTGGAGCCGGTGCGGAAGCCACGCTCCAGGCCGGCCAGGGCGTCCATGGCGTCGTCGTCGAGGCTGAAGCTAAAGACGTTCAAATTTTCTTTGATCCGGGCGAAGGAGCTTGCTTTGGGGATGGTGACATTGCCGAGCTGGACATGCCAGCGGAGGATGATTTGCGCGGCGGTCCTGCTGTGCGCGGCGGCGAGGTCCAGCACCACCGGATCCTGCAGGACCTGGCCGCGGCCCAGCGGGCTCCACGCCTCGGTGGTGATTCCGAGTTCGCGGTGCAGGGTGCGCAGCTCCTCCTGCTGCAGCCAGGGGTGCAGCTCGATCTGGTTGACGGCCGGGACGACTTCCGCGGTCTGCAGCAGGCGGTCCAGGTGGGCCGGCTGGAAATTCGAGACCCCGATGGCCCGCGCCCTGCCTTCGCGGTACAGCGTCTCCATGGCGCGGTAGCTCTCGGGATACAGCCCGCGCTGCGGACAGGGCCAGTGGATCAGGTACAGATCCACATATTCCAGCCCGAGGTTCGACATGGACGTGTCGAAGGCGCGCAGCGTGGCGTCGTAGCCCTGGTCATCGTTCCAGAGCTTGGTCGTGACGAACAGATCCTCGCGCGAGAGCGAGGGGGAGGATTCGCCGGAACCGCCGCGGGCGTCGTCGGGGCTCATGAAACTCGACAACGAGCCGATGCCCCGGGCGACGCCTGTCTCATTGCCGTACATGGCGGCGGTGTCGAAGTGCCGGTAGCCGGCCTCCAGCGCCATGGTCACGAGTCCGGCGGCATCTGCGGGGGGCACTTTGTAGAGTCCGAACCCCAACTGGTCGATCAGGACACCGTTGTTAAGGCTAAGCCGGGGCGAGGGTTTCATAGCCTCGACTTTACCGACTCCGCCGCCGGTACCCTTCACGGCGGGCCGGTTCAGGACAAGCCGTCAAAGCTGACCAGCCGCCGGGCGCTGGCCTCGTCGAGGATCAGATCGGTGGCCAGCCCGGCGGCAAGGGCGCCGCGCAGGCCGTTGATCTTGGAGGCGCCCGACACCACACAGATCCTCCGGCGCACTTGGCGCAGCTGCGCAAGGTCCGGGCCGGTGGAGCGCTCGTTAAGGGTGATGCCGTCCGAGGAACCATCGGCGCGGAAGAACACCGTGGCCACATCGCCTACGACGTCGGAGGAGGCCAGCACCGTCAGGTCGTCTTCATCGAGGTAGCCGCCCGCGTAGACGTGGCTGGGGTAATCGGCGTCGACCGATCCGACGCCGAAAATGGCGATGCTCATGCGGGCCTGCAGTTCAAGGATCCGTTGCACACTGCGCTCATTCCACATGGCCCGTTTCGTCGCGGCGTGGTCGAAGAACGCCGGCACCGGGAACTGTTCCACCCGCGCCCCGTAGGCACTGCCAAAGCGCCGCATGATGTCGGAGGCGTAGGTGATGCCCGTGGTTTGCATGTTGCCGGCCCCGTTGAGCTGGACGATCACGCTGTCGTGGGTGATCTTCCGGGTCAGGTGCCGGCTGACGGCGCTCAGGGTGGAGCCCCACGCGACGCCGATGATGGCATTGGAATCGACCAGCGGGCCAATGGTCCGCGCGGCCTGCATGGCCACGCGGTCCAGTGTTTCCGCCTCATTCAGGGTGTCGACCACCGGGACGACGTGCACATCGACCTTGTATTCCGCGCGGATCATGCTGGCCAGCTCGGGGCCCGTGTCCAGCGGACTGCGGATCTGGATCTGCACCAGCCCCGATTCCCGGGCCGAGGAGAGCAGGCGGGACACGGTGGACCGCGACGTGCGGAGCTCCCGGGCAATCGCGTCCATGGTCAGGTCCTGCAGGTAATACAACTGGGCCGCGCGGAGGGCTTCAGAGCTGCGTGAGGGCATCATCCCATTTCCGTTCTGCACGTTTGTGCATAGTGCTTGACTCCATTTTCCATTACTCCAAAGAATAGTGTTGAACGGCGGCGCGCCGCGTGGCGCGCCGCACAGGACGAAACCCAAAGGAGCAGTTCTTGGGACAGAAGGATTCAGCCCGCCACCCGGCATCGGCCGGCGAGCGAGCATCGGTGCACAAGCTGCGGACGCGGCCCCACGCGCAGGTACTGATCATCGGCGGTGGCATCAACGGAGTGGGCACGTTCCGGGACCTGGCCCTGCAGGGTGTGGACGTCGCCCTCGTGGAGCGCGGTGACTACTGCCAGGGGGCCAGCGGAGCCTCCTCACACATGATCCACGGCGGCATCCGCTACCTCGAGAACGGCGAGTTCCGCCTGGTCCAGGAATCGGTGGTGGAACGGAACCGGCTGTTGCGCATCGCACCCCACTACGTGAAGCCGCTGCAGACCACCATCCCCATCTTCAGCACGTTCTCCGGCATCCTCTCCGCTCCGCTGCGCTTCCTGACCCACAAGCAGCAGGGCGCCCCAAAGGAACGCGGGGCCTTCCTGATCAAGCTCGGCCTGAGCCTGTACGACTTCTTCTCCCGTGACGGCGGCACCGTACCCCGCCACCAGTTCCGCGGCCGCAAGCGGGCCCTGGCGGAACTGCCGCGCCTGCACCCGGGCATCAAGTACGCCGCCACGTATTTTGATGCCTCCGTCCACAACCCGGAGCGCCTGACCCTGGACGTGCTGCAGGACGGTGAGAAGGCCGGCGCCGCGGGTGCCAGCGACGCCCGCGCCAGCAACTACCTCTCGCTCGTCTCCGTCCGGGACAGTGCAGGAGCCGGTCGTAGCGGAAGCACCGTGGAGTTCCGCGACGAGCTCACCGGCGAGCTGTTCAACTTCACCGCGGACGTCATCGTCAACACCACCGGCGCCTGGGTCGACCAGACCAACCAGGCGATGGGCGCGGCGTCGGCGTTCATGGGCGGCACCAAGGGCTCGCACATCGTGCTGGACCACCCGGAACTGCTGGCGGCCTGCAACGGACGCGAGATCTTCTTCGAACACACCGACGGCCGGATCGTGCTGATCTACCCGATGGGGGACCGGGTCCTGGTGGGCACCACCGACGTCGACGCCGACATGGCTGAGGACGCCGTGTGCACCGAGGCGGAGATCGACTACTTCTTCGACCTGATCGGCCACGTCTTCCCGGACATCACCGTGGGCCGGGGACAGATCGTCTACACCTTCTCCGGCGTCCGCCCGCTGCCCAAGCACGACGCCACCCAGCCCGGCTTCGTCAGCCGCGATTACCGGATCGAACGCCGCGCCGGCGCCACACCAGGCGCTGGAGCAGGACCGCACGGCGGCGCCGTCGTGCTCAGCCTCGTCGGCGGAAAGTGGACCACCTTCCGGGCCCTCGCCGAACACCTGAGCAACGACGTTCTCGCCGAGCTCGGGATGGAACGGAAGGTCTCGACGGCGAAACTCGCCATCGGCGGCGGCGCCGGCTTCCCGGACAGCGAGGACGGCGTGCAGCGCTGGATCAAGGCGCACATGACCGCCGGACGCGACGCCGACCGCACCGCCGGTCTGCTGACCCGCTACGGCACCCGCGCCGAGGAAGTCATAGGCTTCCTCGACGGCGCCCCGGGATCCACCCCGGACCGGCTCCTGCACTCGACCCGGGAACTGAGCGTCCGCGAACTGGAATTCATGGCCCGCAACGAACAGGTCGGGCACCTGATCGACGTACTGATCCGCCGCACCTCCCTCGCCTTCCGCGGGCTGGTGACCGGCGAGCTGCTGAACGAGGTTGCCGACATCCTCTCCGGCCCGCTGGGCTGGGACGCGGCAACGCGGTCGTCCGAGATCTCCCACGCTCAGGAGGTGCTCAAGCGGTTCCACGGTGTCCAGGTCCACAGCCTGGTCTCCTGATAGACCTCGGCGCCCGGACGGGGGACGTCCGGGCGCAAGGACTGCGTGGTTCCCCCGGGGACCGGCGCAGTGGCCGGCCGGCGGCGTCAACGCGTTGCCGGCCAAACAGCCCCTCAAACTCGCGAGGGGCTGACAACAGAAAAATAGAGGAGTCAAAGATGTCTCTTGGAATAGTTTTCCTGTCCGAAGTATTCGGTACCGCAATGCTGACCCTGCTGGGTTGCGGCGTTGTGGCAAACGTTGCACTCAAAGGCACCAAGGGCAACAACGGCGGGTTCCTGATGGTCACCTGGGGATGGGGCATCGCCGTCTTCTCCGGCGTCTACGTCGCAGCCCAGTCCGGTGCCCACCTGAACCCCGCCGTGACCTTCGGCCTGCTGCTCAACGGCAAGACGGAGTACGCACCGGGTGTCCCGGTCGACTTCGCCTCCACCCTCACCTACTTCGGCGGTGAACTGCTCGGTGCCTTCCTCGGTGCCGTGGTGATGTGGCTGGCCTACAAGCAGCACTTCGACGCCGAGCCGGAGCCCGCAAGCCAGCTGGCTGTGTTCTCCACCGGTCCGGCCATCCGCTCCGCCCCGTGGAACCTGATCACGGAGATCATCGGCACCTTTGTCCTCGTCTTCGTCATCCTTACCTTCGGCGGGACGCCTTCGGGTCTCGGCCCGCTCGCGGTGGCACTGCTCGTTGTCGGTATCGGCGTCTCCCTCGGTGGCCCCACCGGCTACGCCATCAACCCGGCCCGTGACCTTGGCCCCCGCATCGCCCATGCCCTGCTGCCCATGAAGGGCAAGGGTTCCTCCGACTGGAGCTACTCGTGGGTTCCGATCGTCGGGCCGATGGTCGGCGGAGGCCTCGCCGGTCTCGTCGCGGCAGTCGTGCCGATCATCGCCACCGCAGCCGCCTAACCCACCCGCTACGCACTCATTCAACTGCCAGCCCAAGACAAGGACGTCAACATGAACCAGTACGTAATCGCCATCGACCAGGGCACCACCAGCACCCGCGCCATCGTGTTCGACCACAGCGGCAACATCGTCTCCTCGGGGCAGATGGAGCACGAACAGATCTTCCCGCAGGCAGGCTGGGTGGAGCACGATCCCGCCGAGATCTGGAACAACACCCGCGAGGTCATCGCCTCCGCGTTGTCCAAGGCGAACCTGACCCGGCACGACATCGCCGCCGTCGGCATCACCAACCAGCGTGAAACCGCGGTCGTCTGGGACAAGACCACCGGCAAGGCCATCTACAACGCGATCGTCTGGCAGGACACCCGGACCCAGTCAATCGTGGACGAGCTGGCCAAGGACGGGGGACCGGAGCGTTTCAAGCAGAAGGTCGGCCTGCCGCTGGCCACCTACTTCTCCGGCACCAAGATCAAGTGGATCCTGGACAACGTCGAGGGTGCCCGCGCCAAAGCTGAGGCCGGGGACCTGGTCTTCGGCAACACCGACTGCTGGGTGCTTTGGAACCTCACCGGCGGAACCGACGGTGGCGTCCACGTCACGGATGTCACCAACGCCTCGAGGACCATGTTCATGGACCTCGAGACGCTCTCCTGGGACCAGGAGATCCTGGACGCCTTCGGCGTTCCGGCCTCCATGATGCCGGCCATCAAGTCCTCCTCCGAGGTCTACGGCACGGTGCACACCTCCCAGCTGCTGCGCGAGGTTCCGGTCGCCGGCATCCTGGGCGACCAGCAGGCCGCGACGTTCGGCCAGGCCGCCTTCGACGCCGGCGAAGCCAAGAACACCTACGGCACCGGCTGCTTCCTCATCTTCAACACCGGTGAGGAAATCGTCCACTCCAAGAACGGGCTGCTCACGACGGTCGGCTACAAGCTCGGCGACGCCGCCCCGCACTACGCGCTGGAAGGCTCCATCGCCGTCACCGGCTCGCTGGTGCAGTGGCTGCGCGACAACCTGGGCATGATCAGCAGCGCCCCGGAAGTGGAGACGCTGGCGGCCTCGGTGGAGGACAACGGCGGCGTGTACATCGTTCCCGCTTTCTCCGGACTGTTCGCCCCGTACTGGCGTTCCGACGCCCGCGGCGCGATTGTCGGGCTGACCCGGTTCGTGAACAAGAACCACATCGCCCGGGCGGCGCTGGAGGCCACGGCCTTCCAGACCCGCGAGGTGCTGGACGCCGTCAACGCGGACTCGGGTGTGCCGCTGACGGAGCTGAAGGTCGACGGCGGCATGGTCGCCAACGATGCGCTGATGCAGTTCCAGGCGGACATCCTCGGCGTTCCGGTGATCCGGCCGAAGGTCGTGGAGACGACCTCGCTGGGCGCCGCCTACGCCGCCGGTCTGGCCGTCGGCTTCTGGAAGGACCTCGGCGAATGTTCCGCCAACTGGTCCGAGGACAAGCGCTGGGAACCGAAGATGGAACAGTCCGAGCGCGAGCGCCAGATGCGGCTCTGGAAGAAAGCCGTCACCAAGTCCATGGACTGGGTCGACGACGACGTCAAGTAGCCGGTTCCAGGGCCTCTGAGGGGCACAACAGAGCCCCGGCCAGCCACGCTGGCCGGGGCTCTGCCCGTCCGCAACGCCGCCGCCGTTTCCCCGCGGACCGGCCGGAGGCGCTAAAGTAGAGCTATGCGTGCGATCCTCCTGCTTAGCTAGCCGCCCGGCATCCCGACGAGAACTCGGATTGCCGAGCGGCAGCCCCTCCGTGTCGAGGGGCTTTTGTGTGTCTGGACCCGTTTGGGCGGGCAGCAGAGGAGCGGGCGGGGCCGGAATTTGCCCTCGCCCGCGATTGACCGGAGAAGACTCGACGGTACAAGACTTGACGGAACATAAGGCTTGACAGAACAGAAGAGGCCAGCAGTGAGCGTTCAGCCGGAGACAGAGACCGGAACACCAGCAGTCGCAGCGGAGACCCCCGAAGAGGGTGCCTACAGCTTCGCGGCCATGGAAGCCAAGTGGCCGCAGGTCTGGGAAGACCTCAAGGTCTTCACGCCCGTCGACGACGGTTCGAAGGAGCGGCGGTACGTGCTGGACATGTTCCCGTACCCCTCCGGAGATCTCCACATGGGCCACGCCGAGGCGTTCGCTATGGGCGACGTCGTCGCGCGGTACCTGCGCCAGCAGGGCTACGACGTGCTGCACCCGATCGGCTGGGATTCCTTCGGGCTGCCCGCCGAGAACGCGGCCATCAAGCGCAATGCCCACCCCAGCGAGTGGACCTACGCCAACATCGACACCCAGGCGGCGTCGTTCAAGCGCTACGCCATTTCCGCCGACTGGTCCCGCCGGATCCACACCTCCGACCCGGAGTATTACCGCTGGACGCAGTGGCTCTTCAAGCGCTTCCACGAGCGCGGACTGGCCTACCGCAAGAATTCCCCGGTCAACTGGTGCCCCAAGGACCAGACCGTGCTGGCCAACGAACAGGTGGTCAACGGCGCCTGTGAGCGCTGCGGCACCCCGGTCACCAAGAAGTCACTGAACCAGTGGTACTTCAAGATCACCGACTACGCCGACCGGCTGCTCGATGACATGGACGAACTGCGCGGTCACTGGCCCGAACGCGTCCTGGCCATGCAGAAGAACTGGATCGGACGCTCCGAGGGTGCGCACGTCAACTTCGTGATCGAAGCCGACGCCGGCTTGCCCGCCAAGGACGTCACGGTCTTCACCACCCGCCCTGACACCCTGTACGGCGCGACCTTTTTCGTCGTCGCCGCGGATGCGCCGATCGCCGTCGAACTGGTCACCGAAGAACACGCCGCGGCCCTGGACGCGTACCGCGAACAGGTCAAGGCGCTCACGGAAATCGAACGCCAGTCCACCGAGCGGGAAAAGACCGGAGTCTTCACCGGCCGCTACGCCGTCAACCCGCTCAACGGTGAGAAGCTGCCCGTCTGGGCGGCCGACTACGTGCTGGCGGACTACGGCACCGGCGCCATCATGGCCGTCCCGGCCCACGACCAGCGCGACCTCGACTTCGCCCGGACTTTCGACCTGCCCGTGCGGGCAGTGCTGGACACCGGCGAGGAGGATCCCGCGGTCAGCGGCACCGCTACCTCCGGCGAGGGGACCTTGATCAACTCCGGCGCCCTGGACGGCCTGCCGAAGGCAGAGGCAATCCCGGCCGCCATCGGGATCCTGCAGCAGCAGGGCACGGGCGAGAAATTCGTGAACTTCCGCCTGCGCGACTGGCTGCTCAGCCGGCAGCGCTTCTGGGGTACGCCGATCCCGATCATCCACTGCCCCGCCTGCGGCGAAGTCCCGGTCCCGGACGACCAGCTGCCTGTCACCCTGCCGGCCGACCTGCGCGGCGAGGACCTGTCCCCGAAGGGCACGTCGCCGCTGGCCGCCGTCGAAAGCTGGGTCAACGTCGAGTGCCCCAGCTGCCACGGCCCGGCCAAGCGGGACACAGACACCATGGACACGTTCGTGGATTCCTCCTGGTACTTCCTGCGCTTCGTCTCGCCGCAGTACACGGACGGCCCGTTCGATCCGGAGAAGATCAACGATTGGATGCCGGTCGGCCAGTACGTGGGCGGCGTGGAGCACGCCATCCTGCACCTGCTCTACGCGCGGTTCTTCACCAAGGTCATCCACGACCTGGGCATGATCGACGCCGACGAGCCGTTCAGCGCGCTGCTGAACCAGGGCCAGGTGCTCAACGGCGGCAAGGCCATGAGCAAATCCCTGGGCAACGGCGTTGACCTGAGCGAACAGCTGGACAAGTACGGCGTCGACGCCGTCCGGCTGACCATGATCTTCGCCTCCCCGCCGGAGGACGACGTCGACTGGGCCGACGTCTCGCCGTCGGGCTCCGCGAAGTTCCTGGCCCGCGCCTGGCGCCTGGGCCGGGACGTCACGAGCGCACCCGGCGTCGACTACGCCACCGGCGACCGTGCCCTGCGCGCCGTGACACACCGCACGATCGCCGACGCGGGAGCCCTGCTGGATAACAACAAGTTCAACGTGGTCGTGGCCAAGCTGATGGAACTGGTCAACGCGACGCGTAAAACTATTGACGCAGCCGGCGGCGCGGGCGGCGCCGATCCGGCGGTCCGTGAAGCCGTTGAGACCGTTGCGGTCATCCTGAGCCTCTTCGCGCCGTACACGGCCGAGGACCTCTGGGACGTGCTGGGGCATCCCGCCTCGGTGGCCAACGCCGGCTGGCCGACGCACGACGCTGCCCTCCTCGTGCAGGACACGGTGACCGCCGTCGTCCAGGTCCAGGGCAAGGTCCGGGACCGGCTGGAAGTCTCGCCGGAGATCAACGAGGACGAGCTGCGGGAACTGGCGTTGGCGTCGGAAAACGTCCAGCGCGCCCTCGACGGCCGCGGGATCCGCACGGTGATCGTCCGGGCCCCTAAACTGGTCAACATCGTCCCGGCCTAACCGGGAACCGGCCGCCGGTACACACCGGCGGCCGGCCGATACCGCAAGTCCGTCAGCACGTGCAGACAGCAGGAGGTCCTTCGTGCCCCACCGCGATCCCGCAGGGTGGCTGAAGGAGCGCCTCAGCGGGCTCCGGCACGCCAAACCGTCCGCCGAAGGCCCCGCAGCCGTCGTGCGGACAGCCGTCGTCACGGACTCCGCCGCTGCGCTGCCGGCGGACTGGGTCCATGCCGTCTCCGCCGACGGGCGGCTGACGGTCGTCCCGATGCCGGTGATGGTGGGGGCGGAAATCTACGGTGAGGGCGAGGACGACATCGCCGAGACGATCGCCCTGGCCCTTGCCAGCGGCAGGCCCGTCAAGACCTCGCGCCCTTCACCCGGACAGTTCGAACAGGCGTACCTGGCAGCCCAGCACGGCGGATTTGAGTCCGTCGTGTCGCTCCACATTTCCGGGGAGCTGTCCGGAACGGTGGACTCCGCCCGGCTCGCCGCCGCCCGCGTGGATATCCCGGTGGAAGTCCTGGACTCGCGCACCGTCGGTATGGCGCAGGGGATGGCGGTCCAGAGCTCCGTTGCCGCGGCGGCGGAGGGTGCGGCCGCGGCGGACGTGCGGGGGGTCGCTGAGCACGAACTGGCCCGCACCAAGGTGTACTTCTACGTGCCGAGCTTGGAGCAGCTGCGACGCGGCGGACGGATCGGCGCCGCGGCATCGCTCTGGGGGACCATGTTCTCGATCAAGCCCATCCTCGCGGTGGAAGACGGCAAAGTCGTTCCGCTGGAGAAAGTCCGGTCGGCGGCGAAAGCCATCGCGCGGCTCCAGGAGATCGTGGTGGCGGACGCCGCCGGCCGGCCCGCGGGGCGGGCCCGGCTTGCCGTCCACCACTTCGGCAACCCGGCCGAGGCGGAACTGCTCGCGTCGCAGCTGGGCGAAGCCGTTCCCGGCTGCGCTCCCGTCCAGATCAGTGCCCTTCCAGCCGTGCTGGCGGCCCACGCCGGACTCGGTGTGCTGGCCGTGATCGTGGGGGAGAGCAGCACCCCCGCAGGCCAGGACGCCCCCGCCTCGCCGTAGTCCGGCGCGGTACCGGCGTCGACAAAAGACCCGCCGGCGCTGGGCCGCGTGCCCGGCGGTTTCCCGGTATCCACATAAGACGCGCTGACCCTGAGCCGAGCGGCCAGGGCTTCGTACGATGGGCGCATGCCGCGCCACAATCCGGGAGACCCGCCCAGCACCGAACCGGGCCATGCCGGCCGCAGGCTGGCGGCCGCCGTTGCTCCGGGCGTTGTTGGTCCTGGCGCCGGGACGGGCCTGCTCGACGAGCCGCCCTTCGTTTCCCCGTCCCCGGGACAGCGCGACCCCGGCCCGGACGGGTCGCCGGTCCGCAGCCCCCGCATCAGGTGGCGCACCGGCCGCCATGCTGCCGTGTTGCTGTGCCTGCTGGCCACGGGAGTCCTTGGCTGGTTCTGGTGGCAGGCGGCGAACGCCAGAACGGAGGTCAGTCCGCTCAGCTCCATCCACCCAACGGAAACCAGCGGGGTGCAGGACCCGGAACCTGAAACAGGACCCTCCACCGGACCGTCAAGCACCCCGGACAGTGCCACCGGCGAAGGCGAAGCCAACACCCGCGAAAACATCATTGTCCACGTTGCCGGCGCCGTGGTCCGTGCCGGAATTGTGGAGTTGCCGCGGGGCAGCCGCCTGCACGAGGCCATCGCCGCGGCAGGCGGCGGTGCCCCGGGCGCGGACCCGGACCAGCTCAATCTCGCGGCCGTCCTGGAGGACGGGCAGAAAGTCCTGGTGCCGAGGGAGGGTGAAACCGTCCCTGCCGCGGCCGCCCCGACGGGGGAGGTGGGCGCCCGGGGAAGCCCGGGCAGCGGCTCCGCTCCCGCAGCGGGAAAGATCAACTTGAACACGGCCGGCGCCGAGGAACTGGCCACCCTGCCGAGGGTGGGCCCGGTGCTGGCGCAGCGGATTGTGGACTGGCGCCAGCAACACGGCGACTTCCAGCGGGTTGAGGAGCTGGATGCTGTGGACGGGTTCGGGCCCAAGCTGCTCGAGGGCCTGCTGCCCCTGGTGCGGGTGTGAGGGCGGGGCAGGACGTGGGACGGACGAGTCGCTGGCAATGGTACGTTGATGCCGCGGTCGGCAGGACTGCAGGAAACAATCACACGCCCGGTAACTCCCAAACGCCCGGACCCTTGCTGGCCCCGGCGGGACTCCCGCAAGCCATGCGGCAACGGCGCCGAGGACTGGGGCGCCGAGGACTGGGGCTCCGTGGCCGGCTCCCGTCGTTCGCAGTCCCCGGGCACGACGTCCTCGTGCGTGAGGACAACCTCCGCCGGACCGATGTGCGTCTGGTCCCCGCGGCAGTTCTCGTGTGGGCAACGGCCGCCGCGGGCCACCAGCTGCAACCCGCGGCGCTGGCCGCCCTCTACCTGACCCTCGTGGCGGGCTCGGGCGTGCTGCTGCTCAGGGCGGCATCCACCGCCCGGGCACGGCGGCCCGGCGCGCCAGCGCGCCGAAGTTTCCCCGCGACGATGGCCGCGGCCCTGCTTCTCGCCGCTGCCGCGGGCGGCCACGGCGCAGCCGACTCCTCCCGGCGGCACGAAGGGGCCGTGGCCGCCGCCGCGGCTGCGAACACAGCCGTCGCCGTGGAAGTGGAAATAGCGGGTGCGCCCCGGCGGCTCAGGACGCCGGGGCGTTCCGGACTCACGGACCGGTGGGCGGTCCCGGTCACCCTGATCGACATGACCTTCGACTCGCACCGGGTGCACGCGCAGGCAAAGCTGCTGGTCCTGGGAGGCGCCGGCTGGGAACATGCAGCCACCGGTCAGCGGATCCGCACGACCGGCAAACTCCAGCCGCCCGGGCCTGGCCAGCCGGAAGCGGCGGTCCTCTCGGCCAGTTCCGCGCCGCTCACGCTGGCGGCGGCTGCGACCTGGCAGCGGGGCCCGGCCGAACTCCGCGACCGTTTCTCCGCTGCCGCCGGGCACTTCGACGGTGACGCCCGTGGCCTCCTGCCAGGCATGGTTACCGGTGACACCAGCTCCCTGGACGCGGAGCTGGACGCAGCCATGAAGTCCGTCGGAATGACCCACCTGACCGCCGTCAGCGGCGCCAACTGCAGCCTCATCCTGGGCGCCCTCCTGCTGGCCGCGCGCACCCTGCGGTTCAACCGGGCGTTCGCGGCGGTCCTCTGCCTGGCGGGGCTGGCCCTGTTTGTCCTGATGGTCGGCCCGGAGTCCAGTGTCCTGCGGGCCGCCGTAATGGGCGCCATCGGGCTCGTCTCCCTGGCCGGCGGCAGGCCCGGGCGGGGCTTGAGCTTCCTGTGCCTCGCCGTGATCGCCCTGGTGCTGGCAGAGCCGGGGCTGTCCACCAGCTTCGGCTTCCTGCTGTCCGTGCTTGCGACCCTCGGCATCGTGGTGACGGGCCGGCCGATCATGGGCTGGTTCCCGCCAGCGGTGCCGCGTTGGCTCGCCGCAGGAGTAGCTGTTCCGCTGTCCGCGCAAGCGTTCTGCGGACCGGCGATCGTCCTCCTGCAGCCGCAGTTCTCCACCTACGCGCTGGCCGCCAACATGGCCGCCGCCGTCCTCGTCGCCCCGGTCACGCTGCTGGGGACCGCGGCCGTGCCGCTGGTGCCGCTGGCCCCGGCCCTCGCCGCCGCGCCGCTGGGCATCGCTGCGGCCTTCGCCACCGGGGTGGGAGCAATCGCCCGCTTCTTCGCGGGGCTGCCCGGCGCGGTCCTCCCGTGGCCGGAGGGAGGGTTCGGCGCCGCCACGATGACACTCTTCTCCGCCTGCACCCTCGCCGCCTGGTGGTTGCCCTTCCACCCCGCCCGCACCGTCGCGCTGGCCCGCGCGGCGCATGAACGGACGGTGGCGCTGCTCCACCGGATCCCGCCCCGCGGCGAAGGCCTGCGGCCGCTGCCGGGAGGTGCCCGGCCCGGCTTGGTGCACCGCCCGGGCCGTGGCAGGCTTAGAGTCTGCAAACAATCTTCCGGGAGGAAACCTCAGTGGCTGCTGCCCAGACCCCACGCGCCCGGTCCGCCGCGTCGAACACTGCCACCTGGCGCGACGTGACCCCGGCCGCCGTCGTCCTGGTCGGCGGACCGGAAGACTATCTGGGGTCCCGTGCCATGGACCGCATCCGGGCGCAGGTGCGCGCCGCAGCCCCCGATGTCGAAGTCACCCGGCTCAATGCCGGCACCTACGAGCCCGGTTCCCTCGCGATGAACGTTAGCCCGTCCCTTTTTGGGGAGCAGAAGCTGATCGAGGTGGAAGGCCTGGAGGGCATGAACGACGCTTTCCTGGCCGACGGGCTGAAGTACCTCGCCCGGCCCGAACCCGACGCCGTGCTGGTTCTCCGCCACAGCGGCGGCGTGCGCGGCAAGAAGCTACTGGACGCCATCAAGGCCGGCGGGTGGCCGGTGGTGGACTGCCAGCCACTGAAGAAAGACGCCGACAAGATCGCCTTCGTGACGTCTGAGTTTAAGGCCGCGTCCCGGCGCATCGATCCCGACGCCGTGCATGCCCTGGTCAACGCCGTCGGCGCCCATCTTGCTGAGCTGGCCGCTGCCTGCAGCCAATTGATCGCCGATGCCGCCACCGGGGTGGACTCCGCCATGGTGGACCGGTATTACGGGGGCCGCGTGGAAGCCACCGCTTTCAAGGTCGCCGACGCCGCGATGGCCGGCAACGCGCCGCTGGCGCTCTCCACGCTGCGCCACGCCCTCGACACGGGCGCGGACCCGGTGCCGCTGGTGGCCGCGGTGGCCTCCAAGCTGCGCACCCTCGCCAAGGTTGCCGGTGCCCAAGGCTCCTCGTCGCAGATCGCCAAGCAACTGGGCATGCAGCCCTGGCTTGTCGAGCAGGCGCAACGTGAGGTGCGGCGCTGGACTCCGGAGGGGCTCGTCCGCTCCATCCAGGTGACCGCCGAGGCCGATGCCCAGGTCAAGGGCCTGTCCCGGGACCCGGTCTACGCCGTCGAACACGCCGTGACGGTGATTGCGACGTCCGTGCGCCGCTGACGCGGGGCGTCGTGTGCGCTTGCCCGCTATTGGCGGGCGCCGCCCGGGCCAGGATTCGGGCTACCACATGATGTGCCGGGCCCTAATGTGCCTTTTTAACTGGAAGTGGCCGGCACCCGAGGGTGCCGGCCACTTCCATCAGTTCAAGTGAACTGGAAACCTTTAGAGCGCGTTGACCTTCTTGGAGATGGCCGACTTGCGGTTTGCAGCGTTGTTCTTGTGGAGAACGCCCTTGCTGACAGCCTTGTCCAGCTTGCGGCTGGCGGAAAGCAGCGCGGTAGCCGCAGCATCCTTGTCGGTGGACTCAACGGCGGTGTTGACGGCGCGGATGGCCGTCTTCAGCTCGGACTTGACTGCGTTGTTACGCAGGCGGGCCTTCTCGTTGGTGAGGATGCGCTTCTTCTGGGACTTGATATTAGCCACGTGTGAACTCTCTTTTTCAATGCGGAAAATGGTCTAGAGGGCTTTCAGATTGGCCATTGACTGAGCGGCGTGGGGATACCTATGGCGACCAACCATCTGTGGCCGTCGACCTGCACGGACACACAGCTGTCAATAGTAGCAGAGTGACCGTCGGACTGGCGATTTAGCGGCGCTCAGCGCCAGCCGTGGCGGCTCTGCAGGGCGGCGGCGATGACGCTGAAGCTTCCGGCGTCGAGGATGGCGCCCTCGCGCCGGACGTCCTGCGGGTTGATCTGCAGGATACGGTCCAGTTTCGCTTCGCTGGGACGCCACTGCCGGTCCCAAGGGCCGGTGCCGATGTCAACGTAGTCGTCCGCCCGGCGCGCGTCGCCGTCGTGGTCCTTGCTGGTCAGCATCAGGCCGAGCAGATAGCGGCCGCTGGTGCCCACCAGCAGCACCGGGCGGTCCTTGCCCCGGGAGTGGTCCTCTTCATACGGCACCCACGTCCAGACGACTTCGCCCGGTTCGGGGCGGCCGTTGGGGGAGGGCGCGTAGTTGATCTTAGCCGTTCCGCGGAAATCGCCGGGATAGGCGTGGGTCAGGCCGACGGCGGCGCCACGCCCGGTCCCCGGGCGTCCGCCGGACTTCGTGCCCGGCCGACCCGGCTGGGCCTTCGTTCCGGGTCGGGCCCTTGTTCCGGGCTTGGCCTTGGTGCCGGCCGGCCGGGCTGTGCCGGAGCTGCCGGGCGCGGAGCCCGGGCGCCCCTCCAGGAAGCGCAAGGTACTGCGGATTGCGTTGCCGATTGAGCGTAGATTCCAAGCCATGGGGACACAATACCGGCAGCGTAAGCAGCCAGGCGGCAGGCCGACGGCGGGATGCACTCCGTCGGGCCGGGACGTGGGAGACTATAGGTTCAGAGATGCGGCACGTCGCGGGCTGGGACACCAGCCCCCGCGCCGATCTGTGGAAAAACCAACAGTATTGCCAACAGTAAGGACCCTGCGTGTCTCCCATGGCCCGCACCGCCCCGGTGCCCGCGGCAACAGATCCGGACATCATCCGGAACTTCTGCATCATTGCGCACATTGACCACGGCAAATCCACACTGGCCGACCGGATGCTTCAGTACACCGGCGTGGTCCAGTCCCGTGACATGAAGGCCCAGTACCTGGACCGCATGGACATTGAGCGCGAACGCGGCATCACCATCAAGTCCCAGGCAGTCCGTATGCCCTGGGAGCTCGACGGCGTCAGCTACGCGCTGAACATGATCGACACTCCCGGACACGTTGACTTCACCTACGAGGTCTCCCGCTCGCTCGCGGCCTGCGAAGGCGCCGTGCTGCTGGTGGACGCGGCCCAGGGCATCGAGGCCCAGACCCTCGCCAACCTCTACCTGGCGATGGAAAACAACCTCACCATCATCCCGGTCCTGAACAAGATCGACCTCCCGGCAGCGCAGCCCGAGAAGTACGCAGCGGAACTCGCCAACCTGATCGGCGGCGACCCCGACGACGTGCTCCGGGTTTCTGGCAAGACCGGCATGGGCGTCGAGGTCCTGCTCGACAAGATCGTCCGCGACCTTCCCGCCCCCATGGGTGACCCGAACGCCCCGGCCCGCGCCATGATCTTCGACTCGGTCTACGACACCTACCGCGGTGTGGTCACCTACGTGCGTGTCGTTGACGGCATGTTGCACCCCCGCGAACGCATCCAGATGATGTCCACCCGCGCCACCCACGAACTCCTCGAGATCGGCGTCAGCTCCCCGGAGCCCACCCCCTCCAAGGGCCTCGGCGTTGGCGAGGTGGGCTACCTGATCACCGGTGTGAAGGACGTCCGCCTGTCCAAGGTGGGCGACACCGTCACCAACCTTGCCAAGCCGGCCACCGAGTCCCTTCCCGGCTACGCGGATGCCAAGCCGATGGTTTTCTCCGGCCTGTATCCGCTGGACGGCACGGACTACCCGGTGCTCCGCGATGCGCTGGAGAAGCTGATGCTTAACGACGCCGCCCTGGTGTACGAGCCGGAGACGTCTGCTGCGCTGGGCTTCGGCTTCCGCGTGGGGTTCCTCGGCCTGCTGCACCTGGAAATCACCCGTGAGCGGCTCGAACGCGAATACAACCTGGACCTGATCTCCACCGCCCCCAACGTGGAGTACGAGGTCACGCTGGAGGACAAGAAGGTCGTCCACGTGACGAACCCCAGCGAATACCCCACCGGCAAGATCGCGGAAGTCCGCGAACCGATGGTCGCCGCCACCATCCTGGCGCCCAACGAGTTCGTCGGCGCCATCATGGAGCTCTGCCAGAGCCGCCGCGGCGTCATGGGCGGCATGGACTACCTCTCCGAGGACCGGGTGGAAATCCGCTACCGCCTGCCGCTGGCAGAAATCGTCTTCGACTTCTTCGACATCCTCAAGTCCAAGACCCGCGGCTACGGCTCGCTGGACTGGAAGGCCGACGGCGACCAGGTGGCCGACCTGGTCAAGGTCGACATCATGCTCCAGGGCGAACAAGTTGATGCCTTCTCTGCCATCACACACCGCGACAAGGCCTATGCCTACGGTGTGATGATGACCGGCAAGCTGCGCGAACTCATTCCGCGGCAGCAGTTCGAGGTGCCCATCCAGGCCGCCATCGGTTCCAGGATCATCGCCCGGGAAAGCATCCGGGCCATCCGCAAGGACGTGCTCGCCAAGTGCTACGGCGGTGACATAACCCGAAAGCGCAAACTGCTGGAAAAGCAGAAGGAAGGCAAGAAGCGCATGAAGATGGTGGGCCGCGTCGAGGTCCCGCAGGAAGCCTTCATCGCCGCCCTCACCACGGACGAGTCCAAGGACAAGGCCAAGAAGTAGCAGTGCCAGTGATGACTGACCCCACGCAGGCGGGCCCGGACCGTGCCTAGCGCCCTGCCGCTGGGCGACCCGGCGCCACCGGACGGGCTGCTGCCCGCCCAGGCGCTGGAAGGCGCCCCGGACCGGGCCTTCGGGCTGTATGTGCACATCCCGTTCTGTGCCGTGCGCTGCGGGTATTGCGACTTCAACACCTACACCGCCACGGAACTCGGCGGCGGGGCCTCCCAGGACGCCTACGCCGGCACCGCCATCGCCGAAGTCGACTTCGCCGCAGCTGTCCTGCAGAGCAGCGGCCTGCCGGCACGCCCGCTCAGCACGGTCTTTTTCGGCGGCGGGACACCCACGCTGCTCCCCGCCGCAGACCTGGCCAGCATCCTCACCGCCGCCATCGGGGCCTGGGGCCTGGAGCCCGTTGCCGAGGTCACCACCGAAGCGAACCCGGACTCCGTCACCCCCGCTTCCCTGCGGCTGCTGGCCGACGCCGGTTTTACCCGGGTGTCCTTTGGAATGCAGTCGGCAGTGCCGCACGTCCTGAAGGTGCTGGACCGCACCCATACTCCCAGCCGGGTGCCGCAGGCGGTCCAGTGGGCCAGGGAGGCCGGCCTCGCCGTCAGCCTCGACCTGATCTACGGAACACCGGGGGAGTCGCTGGCCGACTGGCGCTACTCGCTGGAGACCGCACTGTCCTACGGTCCGGACCACATCAGCGCCTACGCGCTGATCGTCGAGGAGGGCACGAAACTCGCCGCGCAGATCCGCCGCGGCGAAGTGCCGGGAATCGACGACGACGACCACGCGGCCAAATACGAACTCGCCGACGAACTGATTTCGGCCGCCGGGCTCGCCTGGTACGAGGTCAGCAACTGGTCCCGCACCCCGGAGCAGGCCTGCCGCCATAACCTCGCCTACTGGCGGGGGGATGACTGGTGGGGAATCGGCCCGGGCGCGCATTCACACGTCGGCGGCGTGCGCTGGTGGAACGTCAAGCACCCCACCGCCTATGCAAACCGCCTGGGGTCCGGCCTCTCGCCGGCCGCCGGCCGGGAAACCCTCGATTCACAGACCCGCAACGTTGAGCGCGTCATGCTGGAAGCGCGGCTGAACTCGGGACTGGAGATCGCCAGCCTGGGCGGACTGGGCGACACCGGGCGGCACGCCGTCGCCGGACTCATAGCCGACGGACTTGTGGATCCCGTGGCGGCCTTCCATGGCAGCCTCGTCCTGACGCTCAAGGGCCGGCTGCTCGCCGACGCCGTGGTCCGCAGGATCCTGCCGGACTAGGGAACCCCGCTCTCCTTGTCGAGCCGCACTAAAACGGCGTGCAGCGAGTCGTTCAGGCGTAGTGGATCAGGAAGGCTTCCAGGCAGGAGCCCTCGTCAGACTCTCGCCAGTCCGTTTCTGCGGCGGGGAATTGGTGCCCGGCCGCGAATAGATACCAGTCCGGGAAGGGATCCACGGGCAGGCCCAAACCGGGGTCAGGGCCGGGATCCGCGGGCGGGTCCAAACCGGGGTCAGGGCCCGGATCCGCGGGCGGGTCCAAACCGGGGTCAGGGCCGGAATCCGCGGGCAAGCCTTGGTCCAAGGCCGTTTCCGATTCTGATTCCGAAATATCGTGGGGCCAGTCGGGTGGTTCCCAGTCCTGCTGTTCGCTGGGATAGTTGCGTCCTGTCGGGGAGGTCCAGCCGGGCGGTTTGTCTTTGTTGGCCCCGGCTGGTGTCCAGGCCGAGGTGTGTTTGAGGCGGTGGTGTTTCGGGCAGGGCTGTCCGAGGTTGGTGATCCCGGTGGTGCCTCCGTCGGCCCAGGCCAGGAGATGGTCCGCCTCATTGTCCAGGGAGTGGTTGTTGCAGCCAGGGAAGGGACATCTGCCGTCGCGGAGGTGCAGCCAGTGGCGCATAGCTTTCGTGAGGCGGTAGCTGGTCCGGCCGATTTCCAGCGGGGCCCCGTCCCGCGGGTCCGTCAGGACCCGGTAGAAGGAACCCGCGCCCTCGGCGATCAGTCGGCGGGCCATGGACGGCGGGATCGGCCCGTACCCGTCCAGCATCGCCGGTTCCTCAGTGGCACCCAGGAGCGACAGGACCGGGACGGTGACCAGGACCTGCGCCCGCGGGACCGGCACACCCCCACCCAGGCCGCTGACATCCGTGCCGGTGCCGGTGCCGCCAGCCAGACCGTGTCCTCCCTCGCTTGTGCCGCCGATGGTCCCGGTGCCGCCTTCGGCCAGTCCAGTGCTGAGGAGCCAGGTGGCGGCGACGTCGGCGCGGAGCCGGGTCAGGGTCCTGGCCTCCTCCGGGCCCTGCCGGGCCCGGGCGGCGGCGGTGGTCCGCTCCCAGATCCCCGCGGCCGTGTCGGCCGGGAGGTACGCGGAGAGCCAGGCCATCCCGTCCCGGTCCGGGCAGTACTCGACCCGCCGGTCCGCGGCACTCTTGGTGTGGCGTTTCTCGATGCTGACCGGGTGGTGGCGTTCCCGCCAAACACGGGCCTTGGTGCGGAGCCGTCCCGGGACGAGGTCCCCGGCCGGGCACCCGCGGGCCGGGTTCGGGGCGTCGGGGTCCAGGAAGTGCTCCTCCAATGCCGCCGCCCCGGCCGGATCCAGATTGCTGGTCTCGTCCACCATGATCCGGGCATGGGCCCAGGAGATTGTCCCGGCCTGCAGGGCCGCCAGGGTGAGCGGCAGCCGCGTGGTCAGGGCCTGACTCTCACCCAGCAGGGCTCCGGCGGCGTGTTCACTGACCGTCAATGCGCACGCGACCTCAGCGACCAAAGCCATCTCCTGGACGGCGCGCTCCTGCGGGGACGCCGCCGGCGGCGCCAGCGCCCGGGTCGCCTGCATGTAGTCCGCGGCGAACCTGACCTTCAACGCCGCCGTCCGTGCCTCCCGGCGGGCCACCCCGGCCATCCCCTCCAGGGACGCATCCGCCAGATCCCGCAACGGATCAGCCCACAGCGGATCAGACTCGGCATCCCGGACTGAACCACTGCCCGAAGGATCAGCGTCCCGCAGCCCACCGCTGCCGGTGGCATCAAGACAATCCGCGCCGGCGCCCGTGAAGGCACCAAGCGCAGCAACGGACGCGGCGACGGCCTCCCAGGCCTGCCTGCTCTCCGGACTCCACGCTGTCCTGCTATCCACACTTTCAGGATCTCAGGAGCCACCGACAAAATTGGAAGATCTCCTGCGTTGCGGCCCGACACCGGAGCTGACCGACAACCGGAGAGGGGTCAGCCTCCAAAAGACGGCTGTCCGGGCCGTTGAACCTCTCCCACGCCCGGAACGGCGGGACCAAGGCGAGGCTGCAGGCGGCGCGGGCGACCTGGGACGTAGGGGCCAGGCAAGGGGTAGCCGATGTCAGGCAATGCGCGTTCCCGACGCTGCGCACGGCCGTCGCGGCTGCGGGCCTACTTGATCCAGCGGAGGTTGTACTCGTAGCGGTGCGGCTGGCCGCGGTTGACGTGGATACCGGCCGCGACCGAGAAGCATGTCACGGCAATCCAGATAACCGTCGCCAGGACCGCGAAGATGTTGCCCACCACCGGGACGAAAACCAGCAGGTTGCACAGAACGGCAGCAATTGTGGGGGGCAGCGTGAAGTTGAGGGCTTCCTTGGACTCCTGGGCCGTGAACGGGCCGCGGTCCTTGAAGATCAGGTAGATCAGCAGCGAGGGAACGCAGCCCAGGATGCCGCCAAAGTGGGCCAGGGTGGCCCACTGCCGGTCCTCATCGGCCGTGAGCGGCAGCGCATTCGCGGGAACGCCGTGGTACGGGGGCTGGCCATGGCCGGCCTGGTTGCCAGTGTGTTCGCGTGCGTCATCTGCCACGGTGTCGTCCTTCGGATTGCGGTGGTGCGTTGGTGCCTGGAGGTGCCAAGGCTGCGCCGGGAGCGTAGCCGCCTTACCAAGAATACTTGCTCGGGCGCCGATTCACGGATCGGCCCGCTGGCGGGGGAGCGCGGCGGGACTCCTCAGGGAACAGTGAGGAAGTCGATGACCTCCTCCACCCGGCCCAGCAGGGAGGGTTCCAGATCGGCGTAGCTCCGGACCGCGCCCAGGAGCTTCTGCCAGCCCAGGCCGACGTCCTCCTTGGTGCTGTGCGGCCAGCCGAAGGCCATCAGGATCCCCGTCTTCCAATCCACGCCGCGGGGGATCACCGGCCACTGCTCGATTCCCAGCACGGCAGGCCGGATTGCCTGCCAGACGTCGACGTAGGGGTGGCCCACGATCAGGACGTTGCCGGCCGCGCCGGGGGACGCCATCACAGCCGCGGCGATCCGGGATTCCTTAGAATCGGGAACCAGGTGGTCCACCAGCACCCCGAGCCGGCGCCCGGGCCCGGGCCCGAAGGCCGCCACGGCACCGGCAAGGTCGTCGATGCCGTGCAGCGGCTCGACGACGATGCCCTCCACCCGGAGATCGTCACCCCAGACCTTTTCCACGAGTTCGGCGTCGTGCTTTCCCTCCACCCAGATCCGGCTCGCTTTCGCCACCTGGGCGCGCTGGCCGGCCACCCGGACGGAGCCGGAGGCGGTTCTGGTGCCCGCGGCGGCTGCGGCGGCTGCCCGGGGCGCCGGCGGCATCAGCCGGATCGGCTGGCCCTCCAGCAGGAAACCGAAGCCGAGGCGGAAGGACCGGGACTTGCCGCGGCGGTCTTCAAGGGCCACGACGTACATGCCGCCGGACTTCTCCACCCTGGTGACAGCGCCTACCCAGCCGGACTGCACATCTTCGAGCACCATTCCGCGCTCCACCGGCACTTCCGGCAGTTGGGTTTTGGCGGGGGCGGACAGGTCCTGGGGGCCCCAGTTCTGGTAGGACATTGGTTACACACTGCTTTGCGCTCGGTTTGCTGCGGCGGGCTGTGCCCGAAAACACCCGCCCCAGGAGGAACGCCCGGAGCGAATTCAATGCTAACAATGCGGCGACTCATATTAGACTGGTTAGCACTTAGGCATGTCGAGTGCTAATCAACATGTCTTTGTGCCAGGACAGTGTCCGGCGCGGCCGGCGAACGGCGGCACCGGATGCGGGACAGTCGATTGGAGGTGGAGGATGAGCGAACCACGCAAGCTCGAAGTGCTGCGCGCCATCGTGGAGGACTACGTCCACTCACGGGAACCCGTCGGCTCCAAAGCCCTCGTAGAGCGGCACCACCTCGGGGTGTCCAGTGCCACGATCCGCAATGACATGGCGGCCCTGGAAGACGATGGCCTCATCACGGCGCCGCACACCAGCGCCGGGCGCATCCCCACGGACAAGGGCTACCGGCTCTTCGTGGACCAGATTTCGGCGGTCAAGCCGCTCTCACCGGCGGAACGCCGCGCCATCCAGGCGCTGCTGGAGGGCTCCGAGGACCTCGACGACGTTCTGGACCGGACCGTCCGGCTGCTCTCGCAGCTGACCAACCAGGTTGCCGTTGTGCAGTACCCCCACCTCAGCCGGGCCAAGGTGCGGCATATCGAATTCGTCCTGCTGGCTCCCCGCAAGGTGCTCGCCGTGCTGATCGCGGACACCGGAAAGGTCGAACAGCGGGTCATTGACGCGGGGCAGGATCTTTCCGACGAGGCCCTGTCCGAACTGCGCACACGGTTCCTCGGCAGCCTCTCGGGCACCCCGCTGAACCTGCTGCCGCAGACGCTGCAGTCGGTGATTGTCAGCTGCCCGCCCGCTCGGCGCAGCGCAGCCCAGGCGCTGGCCCGCGGCCTTGAGGCGCTGGCTGCCAGCAGCCGAGAAGAGCGAATGGTCATGGCCGGGACCGCCAACCTGGCCCGCTCCAACGTGGACTTCCCGCTCAGCATCGGTCCGGTGCTGGAGGCCCTCGAGGAGCAGGTGGTCATGCTCCGCCTGCTGAGTGACATGGCCGAGGACCCGCGGGGCGTGACAGTCAGCATCGGCCGGGAAAACCCTTACGACGGCCTCGCGGAGGCCTCAGTGGTGGCGACGGGCTACGGCCCCGACGCCACGGCGAAGGTCGGCGTGCTGGGCCCCACCCGGATGGACTACCCGACCACCATGGCCGCCGTCCGGGCCGTGGCCCGCTACCTTTCTCGGATTCTCGGCCCCTGACGAACCGCGTCCAACCGACCGGCCCGACGGGCCGGCACCAGACTTCTTGCCCCTAACAGGCAGTGCCCCACCGGCAGTACAAAAAGGAAGAGATACAAACTTTGAGCAGCCATTACGACGTTCTGGGAGTCTCCCGCGAAGCTACCGGAGAAGAGATCAAGAAGGCCTACCGCAAGCTGGCGCGGACCCTCCACCCGGACGTAAACCCCGGGGACGACGCCTCGGACCGGTTCAAGGCCGTCACCCACGCCTACGAAGTGCTGTCCGATCCGCAGAAACGCCGGATCTACGACACCACCGGCAACGAGAACGGCACCGACAACGGCTTCGGCGGCGGCAGCTACGCCGGCCAGGGCTTCGCGTTCCAGGACATTTTCGAGACCTTCTTCGGCGCCGGCGGCCAGGCTGGACCGGCCTCCCGGGTCCGCCGCGGCCAGGACGCCCTGATCAGCGTCCGGATCGAGCTGCGCGACGCGGTGTTCGGCGTCAACAAGAAACTCGAAGTGGACACGGCCGTCACCTGCCCCACCTGCGAGGGCTCGTGCTGCCGGGAAGGCAGCAACCCGGAACGCTGCGACATCTGCGGCGGCAGCGGCCAGGTGCAGCGCGCCGTGCGTTCCATTCTCGGCCAGGTCATGACCACGGCCCCCTGCGGGTCGTGCGAGGGCTTCGGCACCGTCATCAAGGACCCCTGCAACGAATGCGCCGGCCAGGGCCGGATCCGCAGCCGGCGCTCCCTGACCGTCAAGGTTCCCGCCGGCGTCGCCACCGGCACCCGCATCCAGCTCTCCGGGCAGGGCGAGGCCGGACCCGCCGGCGGTCCCGCGGGCGATCTCTACGTCGAGATCCGGGTCGCCAACGACGCCACATACGTGCGCGACGGCGACGACCTGCACGCCAGCCTCAACATCCCCATGACGGCCGCCGCGCTGGGAACCGAGCTGACCCTCGACACCTTCGACGGCCAGCAGGAGATCGACGTCAAGGCCGGCACCCAGTCCGGTGAGGTCATCACGCTCCGCGGGCTCGGCGTCACCCACCTGCGCGGCTACGGCCGCGGCGACCTCAAGGTCCACCTCCAGGTGGACACCCCCGCCAAACTCGATCCCGCCCAGGAGGATCTGCTCCGCCAGCTCGCGAAACTCCGCGGGGAACAGTTCACCGAAGGAAAGCTTGCAGCGAGCGGCGGAGTCTTCGCGAAGCTCCGGGACCGGCTCGGTAACCTGTAGCGGTGAGCAACCCGGTCTTCTTCACTGCCCCCGGCACCCTGGACGGGCTGGCCGCCGGTTCCGTCTTCGTCCTTGACGGACCCGAGGCCCGCCATGCGGTCACGGTGAAGCGGCTTTCCGTGGGGGAGACCGTGGACATCGCCGACGGCGCCGGCAAGCGCCTTACCGGCACCGTGGCCGCCGCCGCGCCCAGCGAATTGACGGTGGCGTGCTCCGAGCTCTCCGACGAACCCCGGCCCGGGATCCGGCTCGTCCTGGTCCAGGCCCTCGCGAAGGGCGACCGGGACGAACTCGCCGCCGAAACCGCCACGGAACTGGGCATCGACGCCGTCGTCCCCTGGCAGGCGGAACGTTCGATTGTCCGCTGGAAGGCGGAACGTGCCGCCAAGGCGCACGCCAAGTGGCAGTCCGTCGTCACGGCGGCGGCCAAGCAGGCCCGCCGCGCCTGGATCCCGGAGGTCCGCCCCGCCGTCGACGGCGCCGGGCTGCAGGCGGCAGTGGCGGCTGCCGACCTCGCCATCATCCTGCACGAGGACGCCGTCCGGCCGCTGCGCCGGGTGCTGGAGGCCTGGCAGGACGCGGGCTCCGCTCGCGACGGGCCAGGCAGGGGCCGCGAGGTGCTGCTGATCGTCGGGCCCGAGGGCGGAATCAGCCCGCGCGAAGTGACCAGGCTCTGCGATGCCGGCGCGGTGACAGCCCTGCTGGGACACCATGTGCTGCGTTCCTCCACGGCTGGTCCCGCCGCCACGGTCCTCGCCAGCGACATCCTGGGCCGCTGGTAGCATCCTGCGGTCCGTTCGCGCCTACCAAGCGATCGACTGCTCCGTAACCGCCGTTCTGAGGGTTCAAGAGGGCCGTTACGGAGCAGTCGATCCTGAAATCCGGCGGGTCCGCTATTTGACCGTGAACCCGCGGGTGTCGACGTTGAGGTCCTCGGCCGGGTTGCCGTCCTCGAGCTGCGACACCCGGACCTCATATTTGCCGGGCCCAAGATTGACCGACAGGCCGAACGCTCCCGATTGGCCGGCCTCAGCCGATGCCGTGACCGTCCCGTCCAGGTATCTCGTCTCAACGCTGCCGTCGATGCGCAGAATCTCCCACCGGAGTTTCCCGCCAGGAGCGGTACTGCGGCCGGAGATCTTGACGGCGCCGTCGTCCAGGGACGTCCCCTCCTGGGGATCAATGATCCACACCGGGGCGACCATCCCGACGCTGCGTGCGGTCGGGGCGCCGAGGCGAACGTGGTTGAAAGCGACGTAGTCGGTATGCCCGTCGACGAGGACCACCACCTGGATCTGCTGGCCGGCATCGATCAGCCCAGCGCTGGCCGCGGCCGCCGTCGCGGTGTAGACAAGCTGCTGGACCGCACGCTCGGCCATGACGGGATCCACGTTGCTGTTGAAGGCGTCCGCTGACATGTCCACCGTGATGACGTTCTTGCCCGAGATGGAGCTTGCCAGTTTCTTCGGGTTCTGCCACGGAGTGAAGAAGTCCGGATCGAGCGGCTTCTCGGACATCATGACCCGGAGCGCCCGCGTGACCGGATTGTCCTGCTCCGGAACGTCACGGAACTCCCGGTAAAGGAACATACTGTCGTTGCTCCGGCCGATCCAGTACACCGGTGCTTTGTTGGACGCCTGCGTGGTTTCCAGCGGCGCGCTCGTGGTCGGCGCCGTCGCCTGGGCGGACAGGACCTGCGAGGGGGCACTGGAGTCCGTGATGCCGGACTGGGGTGTGGCCACACAGCCGGAAAGGGCCAGGGCGAGCGCCGCGGGCAGCGCCAGCAGCGGCATACCCGGACGTATCCGCCTGCCTGCCGTTGTCTGTCCAGTCCCGCGTTCCCTGATGGCCGTTGCCCTTCGCTGCTCGGTAGTGCCGTCCGTGCCGGCCCGCCGGCCCGGCTTAAAAGCCTGGCGGAGGCCGGTTTCCAGCATGGCATACGGGTCCGGCACGGAAGCGTGGATTCGGCCGGCGGGCGGGGATTGCAACGGGAACGATATGAGGCCGATACGAAGTTGATACCAAAAACCGGGAACGGCTCCAGATGACGCCAGGTGGCGGCGCGCCAGGTGGTCCCGCCCGGCGCAGTGCGCAGCCCCTCACTGGCGTAAGATAAAAGGACCCGTTGACACCCGGAACCAGAAGGCGAGCACCGCCCTCGGTCCGGATCAGCGGACAGACCATTTCCGAACTGGAGGGGACCAGAGGCCCGCGGGCCAACACCATGACTGAAGCAGCGAACGGCAAGGCCCGGATCAGCGCCGGAGAGCGCGCCGCAGGTGAATTCCCCCACTCCCTACCAGGGCTGCGGACGGAGGTAGTCCTGTTCGACAATTCCGATCAGATGGTCCAGTCCCTCGGCAGTCATGATGAAGCCCTGCGCTTCATTGAGGCCCAGTTCCCCGCCGTCGACTTCCATGCCCGCGGAAACGAGCTCGCCATCAGCGGGCCGGCCGCCGACGTGCCCAGGATTATGCGCCTGCTCAACGAAGTCCGGGGACTCGTCGCCCGGGGCACGGTGATCACTCCCGCTGTCCTGCAGCAGCTTGTGTCGATGCTCCGGAGCCAGTCCCTGCAGAACCCGGTCGACGTTCTCACCCACAACATCCTCTCCAGCCGCGGCAAAACGATCCGGCCGAAGACGCTGAACCAGAAGAACTACGTGGACGCGATTGACGCCAACACCGTGATCTTCGGGATCGGCCCGGCCGGTACCGGCAAAACGTACCTGGCGATGGCCAAGGCCGTGCAGGCACTGCAGCAAAAGGAAGTCTCCCGGATCATCCTGACCCGTCCCGCCGTCGAGGCGGGGGAGCGGCTGGGGTTCCTTCCCGGCACGCTCAGCGACAAGATCGACCCCTACCTGCGGCCGCTCTATGACGCCCTGCACGAAATGATGGACCCAGAATCCATCCCGCGGCTGATAGCGGCCGGCACCATCGAGGTCGCCCCGCTGGCCTACATGCGCGGACGCACGCTCAATGACGCCTTCATCATCCTGGACGAGGCACAGAACACCACGCCGGAGCAGATGAAGATGTTCCTCACCCGGCTGGGCTTCGGCTCCAAGATGGTGGTCACCGGAGACGTCACGCAGGTTGACCTGCCGTTCGGGACCCGGTCCGGCCTCCGGATCGTGGAGGAAATCCTGACGGGCATCGATGACGTCAACTTCACCGTCCTGGACGCCTCCGACGTCGTCCGGCACCGCCTGGTGGGCGACATCGTCAACGCCTACAGCGTCTGGGACGAGATCCAGCGGAACCGGGTCAAACATTCCGTGGCCCGCGACAAGCGGGGGGAACACGCGTGAGCATCGAGGTCAACAACGAATCCGGTATCACCGTCGATGAGGCCGAGCTGGTCCAGCTGTCCCGCTTCATCTTCGAACGCCTCTTTATCCACCCGCAGGCCGAGCTGTCAGTCCTGCTCGTGGACGAGCCCGCCATGGAGAAGCTGCACATCGAACTGATGGACGAACCGGGCTCCACGGATGTGCTCTCGGTGCCTATGGACGAGCTGACGCCGGGCACCCCGGACAAGCCCACGCCGCAGGGCATGCTGGGCGACATCGCCATCTGCCCGCAGGTCGCGGAGGTCCAGGCGATGAACGCCGGCCACTCCACCCAGGACGAAATGCTGCTCCTCACCACCCACGGCATCCTGCACCTGCTTGGCTTTGATCACGCGGAGCCTGAGGAGAAGGAGGAGATGTTCGGCCTCCAGCGCGAACTGCTCGCCGCCTTCACCGGTAAAGACGCCCCCTCCGAGACGATTCAGTGACCCCACTGATCGTTGCCGGCATGGCGCTGGTGTTCCTCAGTTTTGCCGCGTTCCTGACCGCAGCTGAGTCTGCTTTCAACTACCTTTCCCGGCATGATGCCGGGGCCGCGATCCTGCACAGCCGCGGTACCGCGCTCAAGCGCATCATGGCGCAGCCCGTGGCGCACATGCGGGCCCTGCGGTTCTGGCGCATCTGGTTCGACATGGCCTCCGCCGTCGCCGTGACGGTGCTGCTGAACAGCTTGCTCGACAACGTCTGGCTCTCCGGGCTGATCGCCACCGGCGTTATGGCCCTGCTGGGCTTCGTGATTGTCGGTGTGTCCCCGCGGCAACTCGGCCGGGTGCACTCGGCCGGCCTGGTCCGCTTCAGCGCCCCGGTGATCCGCTGGCTCTGCTGGGTGCTGGGTCCGATTCCCGGCTGGCTCGTCACCCTGGGCAGTGCCGTGGCCCCCGGGGCGCCCGCGGACAACGAGGCCTTCTTCAGCGAAGAGGAATTCCGGGAACTCGTGGACCGGGCCACGGAGTCCGACGTGATCGAGGACAACGAGGCCGAGCTGATCCAGTCGGTGTTCGATTTCGGCGACACCCTGGTCCGCTCCGTCATGGTGCCCCGGACCGACATCCTCAGCATCGACTCCGGGTCCAGCCTGCACCGGGCCATGTCGCTGTTCCTGCGCTCGGGCTACTCCCGGATCCCCGTCATCGGCGAGAACACGGACCAGGTCCTGGGCATCGTGTACCTCAAGGATGTGGCGGCAGTCATCCACAACCTCGGCCCCGATGAGGAGCCGCCGGTTGTTGACGAGCTCGCCCGCGAGGTGCGCTATGTCCCCGACTCCAAGCCGGTGAGTGAACTGCTGCGCGAACTGCAAAAGGAATCAACGCACGTCGCGATCGTGATCGACGAATACGGCGGCACCGCCGGGCTCGTCACCCTCGAGGACCTCATCGAGGAGATCGTCGGCGAGATCGTCGACGAATACGACACCGAGAGCGCGGAAGCGGTGGAACTCGGCGACGGAAGCTACCGGGTCAGCGCCCGGATGAGCATCGATGACCTCGGCGAGCTTTTCGACCTCGAGCTCGACGACGACGAAGTGGACACCGTGGGCGGCCTGCTGGCCAAGGCCCTCGGGCGGGTGCCGATTGTCGGCAGCACCGTCGAGGTCCACGGGCTGTCCCTCCGTGCCGACCGGCTCGAGGGCCGGCGGAACCGCGTCAGCCACATCATTGCGGCGGCCGCACCAAGAGTAGAAACTGACCTTGAAGACCTTCTCGACGAGGCCGCACCAATCCAACAGGGAGTCTCACGTGAGCAAGCAGAATAAGTCCGACGGCGAAGCAGCCCACGGCGGCTACCGCGCCGGTTTCGCGGTGCTGGTTGGACGCCCCAACGCGGGCAAGTCGACCCTCACCAACGCCTTGGTCGGCCAGAAGGTGGCGATCACCTCGGCCAAGCCGCAGACCACGCGGCACACCATCCGTGGCATCGTGCACCGGGACGACGCGCAGCTGATCCTGGTTGACACCCCGGGACTGCACCGCCCGCGCACCCTGCTGGGGAAGCGGCTCAACGAGCTCGTAGCCGACACCCTTGCTGAGGTCGACGCGATCGGCTTCTGCCTGCCGGCCAATGAGAAGATCGGCCCGGGCGACAAGTTCATCGCCGCCCAGCTCGCCGCCATCGGCAACAAGCCGGTCATTGCCATCGTGACGAAGTCCGATACCGTGGACCGCCAGGCCCTCACCGAGCAGCTGCTCGCCGTTGCCGCCCTGGGCCGCGAGGTCCTCGGCGACGACGGCTGGAAGGACATTGTTCCGGTCTCCGCCACCGACGGATTCCAGGTCGGCACCCTCGCCGACGTGCTGATCACCCACATGCCGCCGTCGCCGCCCCTCTACCCGGACGGCCACCTGACGGACGAACCGGAAGCCGTGATGATCGCCGAACTCATCCGGGAGGCCGCCCTCGAGGGCGTCCGCGACGAACTGCCGCACTCCCTGGCCGTCGTCGTCGACGAGATCGTTCCACGGGAAGGCCGGCCCGATGACAAGCCTTTCCTCGACGTCCGGGTCAATCTCTACGTGGAGCGTCCTTCGCAGAAGGCCATCATCATCGGTAAGGGCGGTGCCCGGCTCCGCGACGTCGGCACCAACGCCCGCAAGTCGATCGAGGCCCTGCTCGGCGCGCGCATCTACCTCGACCTGCACGTGAAGGTCGCCAAGGACTGGCAGCGCGACCCGAAGCAGCTGGTCAAGCTCGGCTTCTAGGCACAACCCGGCGCCGGCGAGGCCCGCGCCGCTCCCATGGAGCCCGCCACCGGGGAATTCCCAGATTCGGACTCTAAAATGGCCTGACCCCTGTCGTGAAAGAAGGCTCACCTGTGTCTCGACCCAGTGAAGACCGTGCTGACGGAACCGGATCCCCGGTTCGGTCAGGTTCTGCTGCCCGGCACACGGATGACCCCGCCGCGGGACCGGCACGGCATCTGGGACCCCTCCGCCGCATGCCCGGCTGGCTGAAAATCGGCACGGCCGTTGTGTCCATCCTGCTGGTTGGTGTCCTCGCGTTCGGCGCCTACTGGGTCATCCGGCTGCAGGGCAATATCAGCAAGGCATCACTCGGAGCCGGCAGTGACAAGACCGAGGGCGCACTGGACGACTCGCGGGACAGGATGCAGATCCTGATTCTGGGCTCGGACACGCGGGACGGCAAGAACGCGAAGTACGGCACGTCCGACGACGCCACCGGCTACGGGCACTCCGACGTCATGATGCTGATGGACATCTCCGCGGACAACAAGCGGGTCAGTGTGGTCAGTTTCCCCCGCGACCTGCTGGTGGACACCCCCGAATGCACCGACCAGGAATCCAAGAAGGAATTCCCGGCGCAGGAAAACGTGATGATCAACGAGGCCATGTCGGAGGCCGGCATCGGCTGCGCCGTGGACACGGTCAACAAACTGACCGGCCTGGAGATCGACCACTTTATGATGGCCGACTTCAACGCCGTCAAGGAGCTCTCGAACACCGTGGGCGGTGTGGAGGTCTGCATCAGCGACGCCGTGTATGACCCGGATTCGAAGCTGAGGCTCCCCAAGGGAACCTCCACGGTCCAGGGCGAGCAGGCGCTGGCGTTCCTGCGCACCCGGCACGCGTTCGCCGACGGCGGCGACCTCGGCCGGATTAAGGCACAGCAGGGCTTCCTGTCATCCCTCACGCGGAAGATGAAGGATGACGGCACGATGTCCAACCCCGGCAAGATGCTGGAGATCGCCGACGTTGTCACCAAGAACCTGACCATCGACGAGGGGCTCGCCTCCATCCCGACGCTGCTGACGGTGGGGAACCGGCTGAAGAACATCGACGTCGGAAAGGTCGCGTTCGTGGCGGTCCCGACGGTCCCCGCGGAGACCGACCCGAACCGGCTGCAGGTCGCGGAGCCCGCTGCTTCCCAGCTCTTCGCCGCGATGCGCAAGGACATTGACCTCACCGACCCGACGGCACCGCCGAGCCCGTCCGCGTCCCCGGAGCCCAGTGCCAGCGGCAGTCCAAGCCCCGAGCCGACTCCCAGCGAGACCGCCGCCGCCTACGACAAGGCGCTGCAGCCCGTTACCGTGGCGAACGGCTCCGGGGTCCCGGCGCGGGCCCAGGAGATCATCCAGGCCCTCACCGCCGGCGGATTCACCCAACTTGGCGAGCTGGCCGCCCAGCCGGTCGCAGCGACCGCTGTGTACTACGGTGCGGGCTACGAGGCTGTGGCCGCTGATATCGCCGCCCTGCTCGGCATTCCGGCAACCCAGGTGCTGCCGTCCGCCAGTGTCGTGGGCGTCCAGGTCTACCTGGGCAGCGACCTGGTGGGCGGCACCCCGGGCGGGGACGCCGCGGTGCAGCTGCCCTCGGACATCGTCAACCAGACCGCGGGGGACGTCGTCTGCCAGCAGGCCAATCCGGCGCTGATCACCCCGTAGCGGCGTGCGTTAAGCCCACGAGGGCCGGCACCGGGAACTGAACTGTTCCCGGGGCCGGCCCTTTGTTGTGGCCAGGCGGCCGGTGCTGCCGGGGAGCGCTGCCTACCAGATGCTGACGCGCTCGTCCGCCGGCATCCACATGCCGTCCTGCTCCTCCGTGCCGAAGGCCTCGTGGAAGGCATCAAGGTTTTTGGCGATCTGGTTGGTGCGGAACTCGTTGGGGGAGTGCGGATCCGTGGCGATTCTGCGGATCGCTTCCTCGGTCCGGATGACCTGCCGCCAGCTGGCAGCCCAGGACGCAAAGAAGCGTTGCACGCCGGTCAGGCCGTCCAGCACCGACGGCTCCTGGCCGTCGAGGCTGATCAGGTAGGCCTTGTACGCAATCGTCAGGCCGCCGAGGTCGCCTATGTTCTCGCCCAGGGTCAGTTTGCCGTTGACGGTGTGCCCGGGCGCCGCGGCGGGGGAGAGCGCATCGAACTGGGCCACCAGTCTGGCGGCCAGCGATTCGAAGGCGCTGCGGTCGTCCTCCGTCCACCAGTTGCGGAGCAGTCCGCTGCCATCGTACTGGGAGCCCTGGTCGTCGAAGCCGTGGCCGATTTCGTGCCCGATGACGGCGCCGATGCCGCCATAGTTGACGGCATCGTTGGCGTCGGCGGTGAAGAACGGCGGCTGCAGGATCGCCGCGGGGAAAACGATCTCGTTGAGCAGCGGGTGGTAGTAGGCATTCACCGTCTGCGGCGTCATCAGCCACTTCTCCCGGTCCACGGGCTTGCCCACCTCATCAAGGTGCCGGTCGACGTCGGCGTTGTGCGCGCGCTCCACGTTGCCGAGCAGGTCCGACGGGTCGATGTCCACCGCGGAGTAGTCGATCCATTTGTCCGGGTAGCCGATCTTGGCCCGAAAGGAATCGAGCTTCTTGAGCGCCTCGTGTTTCGTGTCCTCGCCCATCCAGGCCAGGCCGGTGATGGAATCTCGGTACGCCTCGATCAGGTTTGCAACCAGCGACTCCATCCGGGCCTTGTGCGTCTCCGGGAAATGCCGGGCCACGTAGATCTGTCCCACGGCCTCGCCGAGGGCAGCCTCGACGACGGCGACCCCGCGCTTCCACCGGTCCTTGTTGCGCGGCGTGCCGCTGAGCGTCGTGCCGTAGAAGGCGAAGTTGGCGTCCACCAACGCGGAGGAGAGGTACGGTGCGGCCGCACTGACGACGCGCAGGGCAAGCCATTCCTGCCAGACGGACAGCGGCTCGGAGTCGAGCAGGGAGGCCGCCCCGGAGAAGAAATCCGGGGTGCTGACGACCAGCTCGGCGCGCTTCTCCGGCGTGATGGCGGCGGCGTCGAACCAGGTCGTAAGCAGCGGGAAGAGCTGTGTGGCCTCATCGGCGGATTTCAGGTTGTAGGTCTTCTGCGGATCCCGCAGCGTGACTTTGTCCCAGTGATGCGAGGCCAGCGCCGTCTCCAACGCCACGACGCGGCCGGCCGCAGCCGCCGGGTCGGCAACGCCGGCCAGGGTGAAAACGGTCGCCACATGGTCCTGGTAGGCCTGGACCACCGCGGCGAACTTCTCCTCGCGGTAATACGACTCATCCGGCAGGCCCAGTCCGCCCTGGCCGGTGTACAGCAGGATCCGGTCCGGGTTGCCGGCGTCGGGGGCGGGATAGATATAAAAGAGGCCGCCCACGTCGGCGCGGAACAACCGGCCGGAGAGAGCCACGAGTTCGGCGGCCGTCTGCGTGGCGAATACCTCGGCGAGTCGCTGCCTGATCGGGTCCAGCCCCTTGGCCTCCACCGCGGCCTCGTCCATGAAGCTGTTGTAGAGGTCCCCGATTTTCTGCTCGATCCCGGTGGACTCCGCGCCGCGGGCCGCCGCGTCCTCGATGATCTCCTTCACCGCAAGCTCCGAGCCGTCCCGCAGCGCCGTGAACGTCCCCTCCAGGGGCCGGTCGTCCGGGATCTCGGTGCTCTTGAGCCAGGTGCCGTTGACATGCTCGTACAGGTCATCCTGGGGCCGGACACTGGAGTCGATATTGGACAGGGCGATTCCCGAAAGTGGCACGGATGCTCCTTTGAGAGGCAGCGCGGCACCGCCTTGTTACGGGTCGCCGGTCTGCATGGTGGACGTTACGGAGGTGTGGCTCCTTCATCTTACGCACCCGTGTTATCGTGAAAAGGTGCGCGCAGAACTGCTTCTTCTTAGCTGCCGCGGCGAGGCCTCAGACGCGATCTAGCGCAAGGCCCACCCTCGCTGCGGAGTTTGTGTTGCCCGGCCACCCTTTCATCAGGAATCACAGAAAAGGCCCCGATTGTAATGCGAAACGCACAGAAGACCTCAGGAATGCCCGTCCACCGCTACGTCCCGTTCCAGGACCTGATCACGGTCGAACTGCCGGACCGCACCTGGCCGGACAAGGTCATCACCAAAGCCCCGCGCTGGTGCGCCGTGGACCTGCGCGACGGCAACCAGGCCCTGATCGACCCCATGAGCCCCGCCCGCAAGCTGAAGATGTTCCAGCTGCTGGTCCGGATGGGCTACAAGGAAATTGAGGTCGGGTTCCCCTCCGCCTCGCAGACGGACTTCGACTTCGTCCGCCAGCTGATCGAGGGCAACCACATTCCCGACGACGTCACCATCCAGGTCCTGACCCAGGCCCGCGAGCACCTGATCGAGCGCACCTATGAGTCGCTGGTCGGCGCCAAGCAGGCCATCGTGCACCTGTACAACTCGACGTCGGTCCTGCAGCGCCGGGTCGTCTTCAACCAGGACGAGGACGGCATCCTGGACATCGCCTTGCAGGGCGCACGGCTGTGCAAGAAATACGAAGAAACCCTGCAGGACACCCACATCACCTACGAGTACTCGCCGGAATCCTTCACCGGGACCGAGCTGGAGTACGCCGTGCGGGTCTGCAACGCCATCGCCGACGTGTTCGAGGCCTCCGCCGACAGCCAGGTCATCATCAACCTCCCGGCGACCGTGGAAATGGCCACCCCCAACGTTTACGCGGACTCCATTGAGTGGATGAGCCGCAACCTGCACCCGCGGGAGGGCATCATCCTGTCCCTGCACCCGCACAATGACCGCGGCACCGGTGTCGCGGCTGCGGAGCTGGGCTACCTGGCCGGCGCGGACCGGATCGAAGGCTGCCTGTTCGGCAACGGCGAGCGGACCGGCAACGTGGACCTGGTGACCCTGGGCCTGAACATGTTTGTCCAGGGCATCGACCCGATGATCGATTTCTCCGACATCGATGAAGTCCGGCGCACCGTTGAATACTGCAACCAGCTGCCCGTGGCCGAGCGTGCACCGTACGGCGGGGACCTCGTCTTCACCGCCTTCTCCGGCTCGCACCAGGACGCCATCAAGAAGGGCCTGGAGGCGCTCGAGAAGGACGCAGCCGCCGCCGGCAAGGACGTTGCCGACTACCCCTGGCAGGTCCCGTACCTGCCGGTCGACCCGAAGGACCTCGGCCGCAGCTACGAGGCCGTCATCCGGGTCAATTCCCAGTCGGGCAAGGGTGGCGTCGCCTACCTGCTGAAGAACGAGCACAACCTGGACCTGCCGCGGCGCGCCCAGATCGAATTCTCCGGTGTCATCCAGAAGCAGACCGACACCGTGGGCGGCGAAGTCAGCGGCGCCCAGCTCTGGCAGGTCTTCCAGGATGAATACCTGCCCTCCGGCTCGGCTGACGCGCAGTGGGGACGCTACGCCCTCGGCCCGTTCAGCACGGAGACGGACGAGGACGGTTCGATGACACTGCACGCCGCGCTCAAGATCGACGGCACCCCGGTCCACCGCACCGGGACCGGCAACGGTCCGATCGCTGCGCTGCTGAGCATCCTGCGTGAAGACGGCGTCGACGTCCGGGTGCTGGACTACAGCGAGCATGCCCTGTCCGAAGGCGGCAGTGCCCTCGCCGCGGCCTATGTCGAATGCGCCGTGGGGGAACGCGTGCTGTGGGGCGTCGGGATCGACGCCAACACCTCCACTTCCTCGCTCAAGGCGGTCATCTCGGCCGTGAACCGGGCCATCCGGGACGCCCGCGCCTAAGCCCTCCGTCACTGCGCCGCCGGGCTTTCCGGCGGCGCAGTGCTGATTTTCCGATCGGCAGCGTTAAGTTCACAGACAGTGCGAAGATTAACCGTGGCCCAACCTTCCTCCTTTGCCTCCCGCGCCTACCGTGATGACGGCGTTATCCTGCGCACCCACAAGCTGGGCGAAGCGGACCGCATCATCACCATCCTCACCAAGCACCACGGCCAGGTCCGCGCAGTGGCCAAGGGCGTCCGGCGCACAAGCAGCCGCTTCGGCGCCCGGCTGGAACCCTTTATGGTCGCGGACCTCCAACTGATTTCCGGCCGTAGCCTGGACATTGTCACGCAGGCCGTCGCCAAGGGTGCCTACGGCGGCAACATCGCCGCGGACTACGGCCGCTACACCGTGGCTGCGGCCATGACGGAAACGGCGGAGAAGCTCACCGACGTCGACGGTGAAGCGGGCACGGCCCAGTACAACCTCCTCGTCGGCGCCCTGGCCTCGCTGAGCCGGGGCGACCACAGCCCGGAACTCATTCTCGATTCGTACCTGCTGCGCGCCCTCGCCACCGGCGGGTGGGCGCCGAGCTTCACCGACTGTGCCCGCTGCGGGGCCCGCGGGCCGCACACCGCGTTCTCGGCTCCGCTCGGCGGCATGGTGTGCGCCGACTGCCGGCCGCCGGGATCACCCGCGCCGGCCGCGGAAACTGTTCTGCTGCTCGGCGCGCTGCTGACCGGGGACTGGACGACGGCGGACGCGTCCGTCCCCGTGCACCGCCGGGAGGCCGCGGGCCTCGTGGCCAGCTACCTGCAGTGGCATCTGGAACGTGTGCTTAAATCCCTCAAACATGTGGAGCGAACGTAACTGTGGCGTTGGGTAAAAAGAAGAATTCGGTCCGGCAGCGCAGCACCCCCGTGGTGAGCCCGTACCCGCACCCCTCCGGCGCCGTGCCCCCGGCGATCCCGGCCGAGTTCATTCCGCGGCACGTCGCGATCGTGATGGACGGTAACGGACGCTGGGCCAACCAGCGCGGCCTGCCCCGGATCGAAGGCCACAAGGCGGGGGAGCCTGCCCTGCTGGACGTCATGGCCGGCGCGATCGAGCTCGGCATCGAGTACGTGAGTGTCTATGCTTTCTCCACGGAAAACTGGCGCCGCTCGCCCGAGGAAGTGCGCTTCCTGATGGGATTTAACAAGGACGTGCTACGTCGCCAGCGCAACCAGCTCGATGAATGGGGCGTCCGGATCCGCTGGTCCGGCCGGCGTCCCCGGCTGTGGGGTTCGGTCATCCGCGAACTCGAGGAGGCCGAGGACTTCACCCGCGGCAACAGCACCTGCACGTTGAACATGTGTGTTAATTACGGAGGGCGCGCCGAAATCGCGGATGCGGTGTCCGCGATCGCGGAGGAAGTGGCCGCCGGGCGGCTCAAGCCGGGCGCCATCACGGAGAAAACGATCCAGAAATACCTGGACGAACCGGACCTGCCGGACGTTGACCTGTTTCTGCGCAGTTCCGGCGAGCAGCGGCTCTCCAACTTCATGCTGTGGCAGTCGGCGTATGCGGAGTTCGTCTTTATGGACACGCTGTGGCCCGACGTTGACCGGCGCACTTTGTGG
Organism: Pseudarthrobacter sp. MDT1-56; assembly: GCF_059383555.1. Classification (NCBI taxonomy): domain Bacteria; kingdom Bacillati; phylum Actinomycetota; class Actinomycetes; order Micrococcales; family Micrococcaceae; genus Pseudarthrobacter; species Pseudarthrobacter sp. MDT1-56. The sequence continues at coordinate 288,393 of NZ_JBWZCK010000002.1, read as the reverse complement.
GACGCCGTCGAAATTTACGCCCAGCGGGACCGCCGTTACGGCGGAGCGGTGGACGCAGCCCCCGCCGGCCCGGCCTGACCCCGGGTCCACCCGCCCCACCTGCCCGGGGCAGGGCCGGTCAACCCGGGTACAGGCTGAGCCAGAGGACCAGATCGTCGTAGGCTTCCTGCCGCACCGCGCGGCGGGACAGGAAGAGGTCGTGGATTGCCCCCGGGTACCGGAAGACGGCCGTTCGGCGGCCCAGCCGGAGCGCGCTGCGCGCTGTTTCCTCGACATCGATCACGGCGTCGAGATCCATGAGTTCCTGGGACCATTCGGCTTGGATCCGGGTGCGTTCGGACAGCATCACGAGCACCGGCGAGCTGATGTTGAGCCGCCGGGCCACGGCCGCGTGGCCGGCCAGGACCGCCTTCATCCAGCCCGGCCGGATGGGGAACGATTCCTTCGGACGCCATGCGGGATCCAGTACCCATTCGCCGTGCGCTGTGTCGCTCACGCTGTCCCAGTAGCCGGGCATGCTGGGCAGGAGGAGGGCCCGGCGCGGATCTGCGCGCGCCAGGGGTTCCACCAAATGCACCGCGATGTTCCGGATCAGGCTGCTGCCCTGCAGTTCCAGCCAGGGCGCATTGAGGACCAGGGTGCCCAGCTTCCCCGGATTCCGGTCCGCCCACAGTGCTGCCACGAGACCACCGAGGGAATGCGCGAGCAGGTGCACCGTCGGGGCGACGGAACTGCCGGTGCGTCCGGCGATGTCGCAGCCGATCGCTGCCAGCGCAGCTGCGATGTCCTCGTCATAGACGGCCAGATCGGCCGTGTAGCCGGGGGTCTGCCAGTCCCGGAGGCTGCGCCCGAACTTCCGCAGGTCCAGGGCGTAGAAGTGGAAGCCGCTGGCAACGAGGTGGTCGGCGAGTTCGGCCTGCAGGAAATAGTCCGCCCAGCCGTGCAGGTAGAGGACCACCTTCGCCGGCGCTTGCGTTCCGTGGACGGCGGGCAGCATGCGTGCGGGGCCCGCCTCAGTTATCCCGGCCGCAACGCCACCGGGGCCGGTATGCCGCACCAGGGTCGCGACAACGGGTCCTTCGTCGTCCGCAGGCAGGGGCAGCTCCAGGCTCGCGAAGCGGCTGCCCAGCACGTCGTTCCGCCACAGCGGCCGCACCGCGGGAAGAGTCATGCCGAGCCGCCGTCGTCCAGCACGTAGGCGCGGAGCCAGCGGGAAAGCCGGGCGTAGGCGTCGGCGCGGACGCGCGGGGCGGAGAGGAACACATCGTGCAGGGCGCCGTCGATCCGTTCCAGCGTGATGGTCCGGCCCAGGCTGAGGGCACGCAGGGCAATGGTGTTGACGTCGAGAACCGCGTCGGTGCGCCGCATGGATTCCTTCCAGAACATCCCGTTGGCGCTGGCTCCGGAGATGAGGACCAGGATCGGGACGTCGATGTTCAATCCCCGCGCCACCCGCGACTGCCCGGTGAGGACTGCGCTCAGCCAGCCGGCCCGGACGGGGAAGGCCCGGCGCGGGCGGTAGTTGTCATCCAGGGTCCACTCGCCCTCTGCGGCGCTGCTGATGCTGCGCCAGTAAAAGCCTCGTTCGGGGAGCCGGATGACGGCTTCGGGCCGGAACCGCGCGAGCGGTTCCACCATCGTCCGTGCTGCGCGGCGCACGGCCGGACTGCCGTGCATTTCCAGCCACGGGCTGTCGAGGATGAGCTGCGAGATCATCCCCGGATGCCGGCTGGCCCACAGGGCCGCAACCAGCCCGCCGGTGGAATGGCCCATCAGCGCCACGGTCGGCCGGGTTTCGGCCTCGGCCTGCCGGGAGGCGATGATGTCAATCGCTGCGGTGATCTCGGCGTCGTAGTCGTCCAGGTCGGCCACGTAACCGCCGTGCGTGCCGGCGTGGAGGCTTCGCCCGTGGTTGTGCATGTCGAGGGCGAAGAACGCGAAGCCCTGGCCGGTCCAGAATTCGGCGAGTTCCTCATTGAAGAAGTAGTCACTCCAGCCGTGCAGGAACAGCACGGCGCGGGGCCGGGACCCGCCCGCCGCACCCCCGCCGGCCGCGCCGCCGCCGGCACCCCCTCCGCCGGGGACGTGCCGGACCAGCGTGGCAGTCCGCTCGACGCCGTCGGGCCCGGCAGCCGGGAAGGTGCAGGCTTCGAAGTCGTCGCCGAGGATATCGGGTACCCATTCCATGGCTTCATGCTAGTGCCCGGTGGCCTGCGGGTTTGGTCTGGGCCGCCGGAACCGGAAAACTAGAGCCATGCGCGTATATCCGACTTTCTTCCGGCTGGCCTTCTCATGGATGGACGCCGAACGCGCCCACAAGATCGGCTTCAAGGCCATCCGGCTCGTCCACTCCTGCGGCGCCGGACGGGTGCTGCAGAAATTCACCTCCCCGGCGGCGTCCCTCCAGACCCAGGCGTTCGGCCTGACGTTCCCCTCACCGTTCGGCCTGGCAGCCGGCTTCGACAAGGAGGGCCACGGCATTGAGGCCCTCACCGAGCTGGGTTTCGGACACGTGGAGGTCGGCACCATCACCGGCCAGGCCCAGCCCGGGAACCCCGCGCCGCGGCTTTTCCGCCTGGTCGGGGACCGGGCCGTGATCAACCGGATGGGCTTCAACAATGACGGGGCCGCCGCAGTGGCGCCCCGGCTGAAGTCCGCCCGCGCCGCCCTGCAGCGCCGCCATCCCGGTGTCCGGCCGGTCATCGGCGTCAACATCGGCAAGAGCAAGGTCGTGGAACTCGAGGACGCCGTGGCTGACTACCTCATCAGCGCCCGCAGCCTGGCGCCCGCCGCCGACTACCTCGTGGTCAACGTCAGCTCCCCGAACACCCCGGGCCTGCGGCTGCTGCAGGATGTCGAAACACTGCGCCCGCTGCTGACGGCCGTGGGGGAGGCCTCGGACCAGGCTGCAGGGCGCCACGTCCCGCTGCTGGTCAAGATCGCTCCGGACCTCAGCGATGAGGACATCGACGACGTCGCGCGGCTGGCGCTGGACCTGAACCTGGACGGAATCATCGCCACCAACACCACCATCGCCCGCACCGGACTCTCCTCCAGCCCGGACAAGGTGGCAGCCTGCGGCGCCGGCGGGCTGTCCGGAGCCCCGCTGAAGCACCGCTCGCTGGAGGTGCTGGCCCGGCTTAAGGCGGCCACCGAAGGCAAGCTGACCCTGGTCTCGGTGGGCGGCGTCGAAACCGCGCAGGACGTCCAGCAACGGCTCGACGCCGGCGCCACCCTCGTGCAGGGTTACACGGCGTTCCTCTACGAGGGTCCGTTCTGGGCCGCCGGCATCAACCGCCTGCTCGCGAAACACCCGTCCCGGCGCTAGGCCACGCGGCCCCGCGCGGGCCGTCCCCCGAAATCCGGGCGACGACAAAGCCCCCGGCAGTCAGACTGCCGGGGGCTCCGTGTTGAATGGGGTCAGGCGGGATATTCGCCGCGCTTGACGAGCGGTTTGGGAAGGCGCAGGCGGCGGAACTGCAGCGAACGCATGGAGCCGTACCAGACGGTGCCTCGCTCCACGTCGCCGAACTTCTCGGTCAGGCGATTCTTGAGCTTCCGGGACAGGATGAAGACGTCGACGAATACCGCCAGGAACATCACCCAGAACCCGCCCAGGACGTAGATCATCTGTTCGCTGGAGGCCGGGACGAGGAGTGAGACGATCACGAAGATGAGCGCGCCGAACATCAGGTACTCGCCGAGGCTGAAGCGGGCATCGACATAGTCGCGGGCGAAACGCTTCTGCGGACCCTTGTCCCGCAGCGGCAGGAACCTCTCGTCGCCGGTGTCCATGGCATGCCGCATCTTGAGCCGCTGCTCCTGGACCGCTGCACGCTCCGCGGCCTTGGAGGCCTTGCGGTCCTCCGGCACGAGCGGCCGCTTACGGGCCGCCACCTGCGCGCTGCGCTTGGGCGTGGGCGCGCCCTTGCCGAGGGCGGTGTCCCGGGCTGCTGCCCCGGCCGCCTGCTGGTCAACTATGTCCTGCGCCAATGGCGCTTCTTTTTTACGTCCAAACACCCCTACAGAATACCCCGGGGCGGCACGCGCGAGACCCAGCCCACACAGCGCGTGACCCGCTGTGCCAGTGATCAAGGTTTAAAGTGATCTGCGGCACCGGTAGTGTTCTGGCCATGACTTCATCACCCGCGGGGAACCCGCAAACCACATCTGCCCGGGTCGGAAACGTCGACACCGAGGCCCTCCGCCAGGCCGTTGCCGAATCGTTCGACACCACGATCGCCCAGTTGACGGAGCTCGTTGCCATCCCGGGCATCGCCTGGCCCAGCTTCGACCCCGCCCCGCTCAACGCCAGCGCCGACGCCGTCGCCGAACTCGTCCGTGCCAGCGGCTTCGACGAGGTCCAGATCCTGCGGTGCGACAAGGAAGACGGGACCCCCGGCGGCCCGGCCGTCGTCGCCCGCCGTCCCGCCGCCGCGGGCAAGCCGACCATCCTGCTGTACGCGCACCACGATGTGCAGCCCACCGGAGACCTGGCCCTGTGGGAGACGGAGCCGTTCACCGCCGTCGAGCGCGACGGGCGGCTGTACGGGCGCGGCGCGGCCGACGACAAGGCCGGGATCCTCGCGCACATCGCCGCCTACTCGGCGGTGACCCGTGTGCTGGGCGACGACCTTGGCCTCGGCGTGACCTTTTTCTTCGAGGGGGAGGAGGAAGCCGGCTCGCCGACCTTCCGCACCTTCCTGGAAACCCACCGGGAGCTGCTGCGCGCCGATGTGATCGTCGTGGCAGACTCCAGCAACTGGAAGGTCGGCATCCCTGCGCTCACCACCAGCCTCCGCGGCCTGGTCGACGGCACCATCGAGGTCAAGGTCCTGGACCACGCAGTCCACTCCGGCATGTTTGGCGGGCCCGTGCTGGACGCGCCGACCCTGCTCTCCCGGCTGATCGCCACCCTGCACGATGAGGAGGGCAACGTGGCGATTGCCGGCCTGGCCAGCCGGGACGACGTCACCGTTGACCTCTCCGAGGAGCAGTACCGCGCCGACGCCTCGGTGCTCGACGGCGTCCGGCTCGCCGGCACCGGGACGATCGCCTCGCGCCTGTGGACCAAGCCGGCCCTGTCGATCATCGGCTTCGACGCCCCCGCCGTTGACGTCGCCTCCAACACCCTCCTGCCGCGGGCGCGCGCCAAGTTCAGCCTGCGGCTCGCGCCCGGACAGCATCCGGCCGACGCTATGGACGCCGTCCGCCGCCACGTGGAAGCGAACGCGCCGTTCGGCGCCCAGGTCGTGTTCACGCCGGGGGAGAGCGGCAACGCCTTCCTCACGGACACCTCCTCCAAGGCCGCCAGCGTCGCGATGTGGGCGCTCGGAGAGGCGTGGGGCGTCCCGGCCGTGGAGACCGGCATCGGCGGCTCGATCCCGTTTATTGCCGACCTGACCGAGCTGTACCCGGACGTGCAGATCCTGGTCACCGGCGTCGAGGATCCCGATTCCCGGGCGCACAGCGCGAACGAATCCCTCCACCTCGCGGACTTCCGGAACGCCATCGTGGCCGAAGCGCTGATGCTGGCCCGCCTGAATGAGGAAGGACTCGCCTGAACGGACCGGCCGGGAGTGTTCTCAGGGAACATCCAGCCGGCTGGGACCGTTACGGCAGGAGTTAGAGCTACAGGGCTGATCGACGTAGCATGTAGCTATAGCCCGTACCGTTCAAGTAGGGGCGGGTGCCGCGGGAGCGGCGCCGCCACCACCGTCGTTAGAAGGTAGGCCATGAGCACTACAACCAATGAGAACAGCGCCGACACCACCGCCACGGCGGGCGAAGAACTGGCCACGCACGAGGTCAAGCTGACCGACGTCGCGGCCGGCAAGGTTCGCAGCCTGCTCGAGCAGGAAGGCCGCACCGATCTGCGCCTCCGGGTGGCCGTGCAGCCGGGCGGTTGCTCTGGCCTGATCTACCAGCTCTACTTCGACGAGAGACTCCTCGACGGAGACGCTGTCCGCAACTATGACGGCGTTGAAGTTGTGGTCGACAAGATGAGCGTCCCGTACCTCAGCGGCGCCAGCATCGACTTCGAGGACACCATCTCCAAGCAGGGCTTCACCATCGACAACCCCAACGCCGGCGGCTCCTGCGCCTGCGGTGATTCCTTCCACTAAGGCCGGGCAATCCGCCCGGCCTTAGGGCCGCAGGATTCATGACGAGCGGGCCCGTTAAAAAGGTCCCGACGCACGGCGCGGACATGTGGGCGAAAACTCGCGGGGAGCGGTAAGCTCTACACCGAGTAGTAAAACTTTTAGTGTGCCCTGACCGCCATTTTGCGGCCCGGGCGACAGCAACAAGTAGGAAGGGCCGTCTGTGAGTTCGCAGAACCGAACCGGCAGCCGACGCAAACAGATCACTACGATCACTGGCTTGGCACTCGCCGGCGCGTTGGCTTTGACTGGATGTTCACCAGAGGTACAGAAAGGGTGGCTGCCCACTGAGCGTGGCACCACCAACCACACTGACCGCATCATGGACCTCTGGGTCAACTCATGGATTGCCGCCCTGGTTGTGGGCGTCATTACCTGGGGCCTGATGATCTGGTGCATCGTCGCCTACCGGCGCCGCAAAGGCACCGTCGGGTTCCCGCGGCAGAACAGCTTCAACCTGCCCCTTGAGGTCTTTTACCTGACGATCCCGCTGTTCATGGTGCTGGTGTTCTTCTACTTCACCGACCGCGACCAGCAGGCGATCGACAACCGCTCCGAGCCCGCCGACGTCGTCGTTGACGTCCGCGGCAAGCAGTGGGCGTGGGACTTCAACTACAAAAAGGGCGAGGTCATCCAGGAGGATGTCCACGAAGCCGGCGTCCAGGCGCACCTCACCGGCGAGGAAGTGGACAAGGAAAAGCTGCCCACCCTGTACCTGCCGGTCAACAAGTCGGTTGACGTGGAGCTGAACGCCCGCGACGTCATCCACTCCTTCTGGGTCCCCGCCTTCCTGCAGAAGCGCGACATGATCCCCGGAAAGACCAACTACATGAGGTTCACCCCCACCAAGGAGGGAACCTACGACGGCAAGTGCGCCGAACTCTGTGGCGAATACCACTCCGAAATGCTGTTCCGCGTGAAGGTCGTCTCCGACGCCGAATTCCAGGCGCACCTGGAGAAGCTGCGCCAGGACGGCAACACGGGCCTCCTCGGCGAAGAGTACGACCGCAACCCGGCCCCGACCGAAACCAAGTAAGGGGAGCGACGTGGCAACTACCTATTCACAGCCCACCGGGATCCTTGAGGCTCCCGTAGTACCGAAGTCCAAGGGACGCATCGTCGTCAACTGGATCACCACCACCGACCACAAGACCATCGGGTACATGTACCTGATCGCGTCCTTCGTGTTCTTCTGCTTCGGCGGAGTCATGGCGCTGCTGATCCGCGCCGAGCTGTTCGAACCCGGCATGCAGATCCTGCAGACCAAAGAGCAGTACAACCAGCTGTTCACTATGCACGGCACCGTGATGCTGCTGATGTTCGCGACGCCGTTGTTCGCCGGCTTCGCCAACGTCATGATGCCGTTGCAGATCGGCGCCCCTGACGTCGCCTTCCCGCGGCTGAATGCACTGGCCTTCTGGTTCTTCCTCTTCGGCTCCACCATCGCCGTGTCCGGCTTCATCACCCCGCAGGGTGCAGCATCGTTTGGCTGGTTTGCGTATGCGCCGCTGTCCAACACGACGTTCAGCCCCGGCGTGGGTGGTGACCTCTGGGTCTTTGGCCTGGCGCTGACCGGCTTCGGTACCATCCTCGGCGCGGTCAACTTCATTACCACGATCATCTGCATGCGTGCCCCGGGCATGACCATGTGGCGGATGCCGATCTTCACCTGGAACATCCTCGTCACGTCGATCCTGGTCCTGATGGCCTTCCCGCCGCTGGCCGCAGCCCTCTTCGCCCTCGGCGCGGACCGCCGCTTCGGAGCCCACATCTTCGACCCGGAGAACGGCGGCGCCGTCCTCTGGCAGCACCTGTTCTGGTTCTTCGGACACCCGGAGGTCTACATCATTGCCCTGCCGTTCTTCGGCATTGTCTCGGAGATCTTTCCGGTCTTCAGCCGCAAACCGATCTTCGGCTACAAGGGCCTGGTCTACGCGACCATCTCCATCGCCGCACTGTCCGTGACCGTGTGGGCGCACCACATGTATGTCACCGGCTCGGTCCTGCTGCCGTTCTTCTCCTTCATGACGATGCTGATCGCGGTGCCCACCGGTGTGAAGTTCTTCAACTGGATTGGTACCATGTGGCGGGGATCGATTACCTTCGAAACCCCCATGCTGTGGAGCATCGGCTTCCTGGCGACGTTCCTCTTCGGCGGATTGACCGGCATCATCCTGGCCTCCCCGCCACTGGACTTCCACGTCTCCGACTCCTACTTCGTCGTGGCCCACTTCCACTACGTCGTCTTCGGCACCGTGGTCTTCGCGATGTTCGCCGGCTTCTACTTCTGGTGGCCGAAATGGACCGGCAAGATGCTCAACGAGCGCCTTGGCAAGATCCACTTCTGGATGCTGTTCCTCGGTTTCCACGGCACCTTCCTCATCCAGCACTGGCTGGGCGTCGAGGGCATGCCCCGCCGCTACGCGGACTACATGCCGCAGGACAACTTCACCTGGATGAACCAGTTCTCCACCTATGCCTCGTTCCTGCTGGGCGCCTCGCTGATCCCGTTCTTCTGGAACGTCTACATCACCTGGCGCAGCAACGAGCGGGTCGAAGTGGATGACCCGTGGGGCTTCGGCGCGTCCCTCGAGTGGGCGACCTCCTGCCCGCCGCCGCGCCACAACTTCACCTCGCTGCCGCGGATCCGTTCGGAGCGTCCCGCCCTGGACCTTCACCACCCCGAACTCTCCCAGTCATACACCGTCGAATCTCCTGCCCCGGCAGCAGCAACGCTCGGTAACGCCGACCAGAAGGATCAAGCCCAGTGAAAATCGAATCAAGGCTCTTCGGCTACGGAGCCTTCTTCTTCATCCCGGTCGCGATCGTCTACGGGTACCTGACCGAATGGAACGAATGGGTCGGCACCCTCGGTGTTCTGCTGCTCGGCGGCCTCGCCGGTATGGTCGGCGCCTACCTCGCCTTCACCGCGAAGCGGGTCGGAATGCGTCCCGAGGACCGCAGCGATGCGGAGATCCACGAGGGCGCCGGTGAACAGGGCCACTTCAGCCCCTGGAGCTGGTGGCCTCTGGTCCTCGGTCTGGCCTCGGCCGGTGGCTTCCTCGGCCTGGCCGTCGGGTTCTGGATCGTCTACATCGCGGCCGGTCTTGCCCTGGTCGGCCTGGTCGGCTGGGTCTACGAATACAGCCGCGGAGACCACGCGCACTAACGTCCGCGAGGACACGTACGGATCAATATCGACGGCGGGCCCCACCATGTGGTGGGGCCCGCCGTCGTCTGCGCCTGCGGGGTGCCGCCGTGCCTTCGGCCACGATATGCAGGAGGAGCCGGTGCGCAAAGCCCAGGGCCAGGCGGGCGGACGACGCGCCGCGATAGCGGTTGGGATCCTCGTAGGAGTCTTCGCGGTGATCGGACCGGGATGGACCGGCACCAACCTCCTGGCCGCCGAGTTCGCCGGCGGTACCCCCAACTTGCCGCCTGGCCCTGGCGTGAGTACGAGGGACCGGTGGGCCGGTGCGCTCCCGCTGCATGGGTGCTTCTCGCCCTCGTAGCGGCGCTGATGGTGTTGCCCGTGGTGGTGTGGAAGCCCTCGCGGCATTACTTCGCGTGGACCTTGGCAGGGGCGTATGATCCTTTCCGCGTCACCAGGCTTCGTCGCATTCCTGTCGCTGCTCGTCGGCTTCAGCTCGCTCGACGCTGCGTCGTATTTCGTCCAGCCCGACGGCAGCTACGGCTTCCAGTGGATCGCGGGTGTCCTGGGCGTCGGAACGGCCGCCGTCGGCGGCCTGCGCGCCTACGTGACGCGGTCTGCCGCCCGGCGCAAGGGATAACCGGCCGGTGCACCCGTCGGGTTGGGTGCGGATCCCGGGGCGCCGACCGAGCAGAGCCGAACCTGGAGGCGATCAGCGGCGCAGGTACTGGCGGAAATTCCCATTGGGGTGCCGGTCGCTGGCTGGCGGCGAGAACCGAGGCCGCCGGGACCCTGGGCAGGGCCGCAGGAGGTTCCCTAGGGCGCTCAGCGGGACCGTGCGGATTCCAGCAGCACCCGCAGGCCGTCCAGGGCGCTCTCGACGTCGTCAGGGCTGTAGCGTTCCGGGACGGCGTCGGGGTTTACCGCCAGCTGCACCACGCAGCCGCAGTGGAAGTCCTCGGTCATAACTTCGAGCAGTGAGCGGGCGTCGACGCCCTGCCGGCCGTCCTTGCTGATGGTCACGGGCAGCCCGGTTTCATGGACAGCGCGAACAAAAAGCGCCGCAGGCCTTGCATGCAGTCCGACCTCGGCCTGAACGACTGCGTTCCGTACTGGCAACGGGGCTCCCTTGTCTCAGATGGTGGCGGTGGTGATGCCGGCGGGGACCGGCGCATTTAAGCCTAGCCGGGGCCGCGTTCCCGGGCGAACCCGGACACCCCGGTGGTCTAGACCTGCGCCGGGTGTGGTTTAACCTTGAGGTATGACTCATTCCGGAAGGCTGTACAGTGGCGCCCTCTGACGCGGCACGCATGGTCGGCGAGATCGACCGGAACAACGGTACGCCCATCTACGTCCAGTTGCGGGAAATCCTCAGGTCCCACATTGCCAGCGCCTGCCCGCCCGGGTCGGCGCTGCCCTCCGAACGGGACCTCGCCGAACGCTTTGGCCTGGCCCGGATGACGGTGCGCCAGGCCATCGATGCCCTCGTTGGTGAGGAAGTCATCGAGCGGGTGGTGGGTCTGGGCACCTTTGTCCGGAAGCCGAAGCTGGACCTGCAGGTCAAGCTGACCTCCTACAGCGAGGAAATGCAGCGACGCGGCATGGTCCCGGCGGCCAAGGTCCTCAGCTTCGAGCAGATCGGCGCCAGCGCCTTCCTGGCCCGGGAACTCCAGCTTGAGGAGGGCACGCCCCTGGTGCGGTTCCGCCGCCTGCTGCTGGCGGACAACGAGCCCATGAGCGTGGACGAGAACTTCATCCCGGCCCACCGCGTGCCCGGGCTGCTCGACGGCGAACCGCCCACCTCGCTCTACAACGTCCTGAGTGAACGCTTCGGGCTGGTGATGGAGTGGGGCGAGGACATGATCGAGGCCACGGCCGCCTCACCGTCCACGGCCCGCCTGCTCAACGTCGAGGTCGCTTCGCCGCTGCTGAAGATCCAGCGCCACGCCTTCGTGGCCCGGGCCATGGTGGACTACTCGGTGTCCTACTACCGGGCCGACCGCTACAAGCTCTGGGTGCCGCTGCAGCGTCCCGGCGTCCGACCGACCCGCAACTACGCCTCCGGCTACCGCCCCTAACAGCAACGCGGGGTCACATCGCGCCCATTAGGCGGTTCGGGATGGGCGCTGTCTGACCCCGCGTTGATTGTTTGGATGCCCGGAGATGCAGAAAGGCCCGGTCCTGGTGGACCGGGCCTTTCTGGTGTTCACTGCAGCTGGCTAGCGGCTGAGCGTCTTCTGGGTGTCGGCTGCTTCGATTGCCTCGTGGTCGCCGTGGTCGCCGTGGTGGCCATGGGCCGCCTCAAGCTCAGCGGGTGTGGCTGGGGCAACCCGGTCCTCGAAGAACCACTGCGACAGCTTCGCGCGGCGCTTCTCTTTCTTGTCGACGACGCCGTTGGCGTTCGGCTCCGCGGGAAGCGGAGACGGCGACTCGAAGCCGACGAGCTTGTAGCGCTTGTATTCGTCCAGCGGGGCGTGGACCTCGATGAATTCGCCGTGCGGCAGGCGCACGATGCGGCCGGTTTCGCGGCCGTGAAGGGCAATCTCCCGGTCCTTGCGCTGCAGGGCCAGGGCAATGCGCTTCGTGACAATGAAGGCGATGACCGGGCCGATGAAGAACAGTGCCCGCAGCCAGTAGGTCACATCGTTCAGCGACACGTGGAAGTGCGTGGCGATGAGGTCTGAGCCTGCCGCTGCCCACATGACGCAGTACCAGACGAAGCCGGCCATGCCGATGGCAGTGCGGGTCGGGGCGTTGCGCGGACGGTCCAGAACGTGGTGCTCGCGGTCGTCCTTGGTGATCCACCGTTCGATCCACGGGTACATGAACATCACGGTGAAGAGAATTCCGGCCGGCACCAGGGCCGGGAGCAGTACGTTGAAGCTGAAGACCTGGCCGAACCAGACCTGCTCGACGCTCCAGTTACCGATGGTGCCCGGCATGAGGCGGAGTGCACCGTCAACGAACCCGATATACCAGTCCGGCTGGGTTCCGGCCGAGACGGGGGACGGGTCGTAGGGGCCGTAGTTCCAGATCGGGTTGATGGTGAAGAACCCTGCCATGAGGGCGACGACACCGAAGACAATGAAGAAGAAGCCGCCAGCCTTCGCCGCGTACACCGGGCCGAGCGGGTAGCCGACGACATTGCCGTCGTTGCGTCCCGGGCCGGGGTACTGGGTGTGCTTGTGCACGACCACCATAAAGAGGTGCATCACGATCATCAGGAGGATGAGCGCGGGTACCAGCAGGATGTGAAGCATGTACAGGCGGCCGATAACCATCGTGCCGGGGAATTCCCCGCCGAAGAGGAAGAACGAGATGTACGTTCCGATCACCGGAATGGACTTGATCACTCCGTCGATGATGCGCAGGCCGTTGCCGGAGAGCAGATCATCGGGGAGGGAGTAGCCGGTGAAGCCGGCAGCCATCGAGAGGATGAGCAGCACGCTGCCCACCACCCAGTTCATTTCACGGGGCTTGCGGAACGCGCCGGTGAAGAAGACGCGGAGCATGTGCACGGAGACCGAGGCGACAAACAGCAGCGCGGACCAGTGGTGGACCTGGCGCATGAACAGACCGCCGCGGACATCGAAGGAGATATCCAGTGAGGAGCTGTAGGCCACCGACATTTCCACGTTCTTCAGCGGCATGTAGGAGCCCTGGTAACGCGTCTCCGCCATCGAGGGATCGAAGAAAAACGTCAGGAACGTGCCCGAGAACAGCAGAATGACGAAGGAGTACAGCGCCACCTCGCCGAACATGAAGGACCAGTGGTCGGGGAAAACCTTGCGGCCGAATTCGCGGAGCATGCCGGAACCGCCGACGCGCTCGTCAACGAAGTTGGTAATGCGGCCGCCCTTGGTCTTGGCGACGAAGGCGGGGGCATTAGGCGTTGATGCTGCGCTCATGCTCATCACGCTCCCAATAGCTAGGTCCTACAGGTTCTTTGAAGTCGCTGGTAGCGACCAGGTAGCCCTCGGAATCAACCGCGATTGGCAGCTGGGGGAGGGGCCGGCTGGCCGGGCCAAAGATAACCTTGCATTCCTGGGTCAGGTCGAAGGTTGACTGGTGGCACGGGCAGAGCAGGTGGTGTGTCTGCTGCTCGTACAGGGCAACAGGGCAACCAACGTGGGTGCAGATCTTGGAGTAGGCGACTATCCCGTTATAGCCCCAGTCCTCGCGTCCCGGGGAAGGATTGAGCGATTCCGGGTTAAGGCGCATCAGCAGAACAACGGCCTTGGCCTTTTCTTCCAGCTTGTGTTCGTGCAGTTCGTTCAGGCCTTCCGGAATGACATGGAAAGCTGAACCGATGGTCACATCGGCTGCCTTGATGGGGGTGCCGTCAGGATCGCGGGTGAGCCGCTTGAGCTTGCCCTCCTGCGGTGCCCACATTGTGTGCTTCAGGGCGTCGTCAGGACGCGGACCCAGATCACCGAAGATGGCAAGGGCCGGCAGGGGAGCCAGCGCCACGGCGCCCAGGAGGGTGTTGCGGATCAGCGGACGGCGCTTGATGCCGGTTTCCTCGGCGATGTCGTCGACGATCCGGACAGCGGCCTGGCGGTCTTCCTCGGTGCGGATGGCATGGCGCTCTTCCGAGACTTCATGGTCCGGCATGAGGGCTTTGGCCCAGTGCACGATGCCGGTGCCGATGCCAAGCATGGCAAAGGCGGTGCCGAGGCCCAGCAGCATGTTCTGCAGCCGGACCGTCGCGATCCCGGTACCGTCCCCCAGATCGATGGCAAAGTACGCCACCAGGAATATCAGGGTGCCAACGACCGAGGTCCCGAACAGAAGGGCTACCTGCCGTTCTGCTCGTTTGGCGGCCTTCGGGTCCGTGTCGGCCAGGCGCAAACGATGCGGAGGAAGTCCAGGATCCTGGAACTTCTCCACCTCATTCTGACCAGCCGTAGCTACGGTGCCCGAGTGGTTCGGACTGCCGTCACTATGGTTGCCCATAATTCGCCTCATCCCTCTCTCGTCTCGGCGAATGCCGAGTTAGCTTTCAATTCAAACTGCTGACGGGTCAGCAGAAAACTCTTACAGGTGCAGCAGGTAGGCTTAGGACGTCCGGGACGTAAGCCAGATGGTGAAGGCAATGATGACGCCCAGCCCGGCGATCCAGACAAACAGACCCTCGGACACCGGACCCAAAGCACCCAGATCCGCGCCGCCGGGTGAACCGTTGGCTTCGATCTGCTTCAGGAACGTGATGATGTCGCGCTTGCCCTCGGGACCGATGTTGGCGTCGCTGAAGACCGGCATGTTCTGCGGGCCGGTGACCATCGCTTCGTAGATGTGCTTTTCGGAGACACCGCTCAGGGCCGGAGCGAACTTGCCCCGGGTCAGGGCGCCTCCGGCAGCCGCAGCGTTGTGGCACATGGCACAGTTCACGCGGAACAGTTCCCCGCCCTTGGCGGCGTCGCCCTGGCCATCGAGGACACTTGCCTCCGGGATGGACGGGCCGGGGCCGAGCGAAGCAACGTAAGCGGACAGCTGGTGCGTCTGCTCCTCGTTGAACTGGGCGGGCTTCTTGTAGGCCTGCGGGCCGTTCATCTGCATGGGCATACGGCCGGTGCCAACCTGGAAGTCAACGGCGGCAGCGCCGACGCCAACCAGGGAGGGGCCGGCTTGGGACCCGCTGGCACCCATGCCATGGCAGGTGGCGCAGTTGGCGGCAAAGAGCTTGCCGCCTTCCTCTGCGTCATTTGCGCTGAAGCTGGTAGTGGCTTTGGCCTGGTTGACGGTGGTGGCTACGGCGTACAGCCCACCAGTGACCAGGAGGCCCATCAGCAGCAGTGCAATTGCTGCGAGCGGGTGACGTCGCTTCTGCGAGAGTGCCTTCACGTGGTGGTTCCTTTTTTCGATCCTGCGTTGGCTCCGGGAGCCACTTCTTAAAATTCTACCTCTTGTAGAACAAGAGTCAGGTTTTGCTACTTGAGCACGTAGATGACCAGGAAGAGGCCGATCCAGACGACGTCGACGAAGTGCCAGTAGTAGGAGGTGACAATCGCGGAGGTTGCTTCGAAGTGGCCGAACTTCTTCGCTGCGAAGGAGCGGCCCATGATGAGGAGGAAGGCAACCAGTCCGCCGATAACGTGCAGGCCGTGGAAGCCCGTGGTGATGTAGAACGCCGAGCCATAAGCATTGGAGGAGAGTGAGACATGCTCGGAAACGAGCATGGCGTACTCAGCCGCCTGGCCGGCCACGAAGAAGGCACCCATGATGAATGTCACGGTGAACCATTCGTTCATTCCCCAGCGGGTGAAGCTGAGGGGTCCGCCGCTTCGACGCGGCTGAAGCCGCTCAGCGGCGAAGACGCCCATCTGGCAAGTAAAGGAACTTGCCACAAGGACGATCGTGTTGATGAGCGCAAAGGGGAAGTTGAGCTTGGCTGTCTCGTCGGCCCACATCTGTCCGGAAGTCGAACGGAGTGTGAAGTACATGGCGAAGAGACCGGCGAAGAACATCAACTCACTGGACAGCCAGACTACGGTTCCAACAGAAACCATGTTCGGGCGATTCAGCGTCGGGTGCGCCGGGGTACTGGGGGCATGGGTCGCAGATGTCACATAGACATTATGTCTATAAAACTCCCTCCTGCCCAACGCAAACCGCGTTTTGGGAGGACTTTTTCTACAAAGACGCGAATTCGCGCGGAAAAGTTCCCGGAGCCGTTCACATTGGTCTTTGCGGTGCGCACCTCGATAGCATCGGAACGTGACTTCTCAGGCATCTGCACAGGCGGCAGTCAACACGTGGCCGCGGCTCATCAACGCACTTATTGACGGTACGGATCTCACCACCGGCAGCACGGAGTGGGCGATGAACTCCATCATGTCGGGAGAGGCCACACCGGCACAGGTTGCCGGCTTCCTCGTGGCGCTGCGTTCCAAGGGCGAGACCGTGGATGAACTTGTCGGCCTGGTCGAGGCGATGATCGCGAACGCAAGCCCCATTGAGATAGCGGGGCAAAAGCTGGACATCGTCGGCACCGGGGGAGACCAGCAGAACACGGTCAACATCTCCACGATGGCCGCGCTGATCGCGGCCGGCGCCGGCGCCAAGGTGGTTAAGCACGGCAACCGTGCAGCGTCTTCCACCTCCGGGTCCGCCGACGTCCTTGAAGCCTTGGGCGTACGGCTGGACCTGCCGATCCCACGGGTGGCCCTCAACGCCGAAGAGGCAGGCATTACTTTCTGCTTCGCCCAGGTGTTCCACCCCTCGATGCGTTATGCCGCCGTCGCGCGCCGCGAACTCGGCGTGCCGACGGCCTTCAACTTCCTGGGCCCCATGATCAACCCGGCCCACGTGCAGGCCTCGGCAGTGGGTGTGGCCAATGAACGAATGGCCCCGTTGGTGGCCGGAGTGCTGGCCAAGCGGGGCAGCCGCGGGCTGGTGTTCCGCGGGAATGACGGACTCGATGAGCTCACCACCACCGGGCCCTCCCGGGTGTGGGAGATCCGGAATGGCACGGTGATCGAGGAAGTGTTCGACCCTCGTGACCTCGGCATCCGCCAGGCCACCCTTGAGGAGCTGCGCGGCGGGGACGCTGCGGCCAACGCCGCCGTTGTGCGGTCCGTGCTTGCCGGCGGGCCCGGTTCGGCGCGGGATGCCGCCCTGTTGAACGCCGCTGCCGGACTGGTGGCTTTTGATCTGGATGCTGTCGGACCGTTCAGCGAGCGGATGGCCGCCGCGTTGAAGCGTGCGGAAGAGTCCATCGAGTCGGGTGCGGCAGCGGCCGTGCTGGACCGGTGGGTCGCACTCTCGCGCAGCTGAACTGTCCCGGGTACGCCGGCCGCCTGGCAACTCAGCTGCCGGGTCCGGGTCCCGCGGACGCCTACTGCGCGAAGCCTACTGTTCGAATCCGAGCGCGAAGGCCGCGTCGAGGTCGTGCTGGGAATAGGCCCGGAACGCGATCTGGGTGGTGGTGTGGACCACGCCGGCCACCTTGGAAAGCTTGTCCGCGATGACATCCGCCAGATCGTCGTGCTTCGGAACCCGGGCGATCGCGATGAGGTCCCACTCGCCGGTCACGGAGTAGACCTCGCTGATGCCCTGGATGGCGGAGATTTCTTCCGCGGTCTCCGGGATGCGGGAAGCGTCTGTCTTAATCAGGACGAAAGCGGTGACCACGTGTGAGCCTTTCCGGATCTGTTGCGTCGTTGCCGGCCGGGTATAGGCGCCCAGACGGTACTCCTCCGGGCCTCGGCCATGTCCTTGCAAGCCTAGTCCATTACGCCCCGCGGCGCCGTGTGTTGAGCCGCCGGACACCAGCGGCCATCAGACGGTATCCGAGCAGCAGAAGTCCCAGGCTGAGCAGCGCCACGATGACGAACGGCAGGACCACTGTCTGCCCGGTGACGGCGCGCAGGAGCATGCCAACAGTGACCGTGCCGAGCCAGACGCCGACGCCGGCCGGCCAGAGGGCCAGGGGAGAGCGCCATACGCGCAGTGCCAGCCAGGAGAGCGCCGCACCGACGAGGAAGGGCCAGGCCGTGGAAAATACGCCGATAACGATGTCCCCGCGCTGATGGGCGTCCCGGCCGATGGCTGCGAAGACGAGGATCAATGCGGCATCAGTGCAGGCGGCCAGCACTGCCGTCCGCCGTGCCATCGTTCCTGACGCGGAGGGGGTGGCTGTAGGGCGGGGGAGCGGAGGCGTGGCGGAAGGCATGCTCCAAGCGTAGCCGCGCACGCTGGAAGGCCGAAGATCGCGCTTTCGTCGCAGCGGTCTGGCTGGCGGGGCCTATCAGGGCGCCGCCCTTCGTTGTGCCGGTTATCCGGCAGGACTAGGCTCGGGCTGGTAACCCCGCACTGCCGCCGGACTCCGCCATGCGGCACGGGCCCAACGGAAAGGTGACAGACCGTGGCCGAGAAGATCACGACCTGCTTGTGGTTCGACAACCAGGCGGAGGAAGCCGCCGAGTTCTACACGTCCGTCTTCGACGGCGGGAAGGTGCTGGATGTCTCCCGCTACGGCGAGGGCGGTCCCGGTCCGTCAGGCCAGGCGATCACCGTGCGGTTCGAAATCGAGGGCCGGACCTTCACAGCCTTGAACGGCGGGCCGGCGTTCACCTTCAACGAGTCGATCTCCTTCGTCATCGACTGCTCCAGCCAGGAGGAAGTGGACCGATACTGGGACGCCCTGGGTGCGGGCGGCACCGAAAGCCAGTGCGGCTGGCTCAAGGACCGGTACGGGGTCTCATGGCAGGTGGTCCCCTCCGTGCTGGGCGAGCTGATTGGGGGCCCGGACCCGGAGGGGTCCCAACGCGCCATGCAGGCCATGCTGGGTATGCAGAAGCTTGATATCGCGGCGCTGCAGAAGGCCTACGACGGCAGCTAGGCGGGGGCGGCGGGCCCGGACGGCACCGGCGCCGCGGCGGAGTTGGCCGTTGGGTCTTGCCGTCGGTTTCTCCCAGGGTGTCCAATCCATATAGACAGCCGAACGCTGCCCGGAGGCCGGCGGTCCGGCCGCCCGACGGATGCAAGCCAGGAGGTTCCCATGGCCGCGAAAGACGCCAAGGTTCCGGCGAAGGCCGCCAGCCGGGGCACCTCCGAACTCCGGAGGGCCGACGCCGCTGATATCCGGCCGCCCGACCAGCCGGAGCTGATCCGGAATGTGGCGCTGGTTGGCCATTCCGGCGCCGGGAAGACGATGCTGGCCGAGGCGCTGCTGGCCGCGACGGGTGTGATTTCGCGGAAGGGCTCAATTACCGAAGGCACCACCGTGAGTGACTCGGAGCCTGCCGCGGTCCACCAGCAACGATCCGTCGCCCTCTCCGTGGTGCCCGTAATGGTCGGCAGCGTCAAGGTGAACCTCCTCGATACGCCGGGCTACCCTGACTTCGTCGGCGAACTGCGCGCCGGGCTGCGCGCGGCGGACGCGGCGCTTTTCGTCGTCTCGGCTGTTGACGACATTGATGTTGCCACCACAGCGCTGTGGGCAGAATGCCAGCGCGTTGGGGTGCCGCGGGCCGTGGTGGTCAGCCGGCTGGACCATCCCCGGGCGGACTTCGACGCGGCGCTCGAGAGATGCCAGCAGGCTTTCGGTGACACTGTGCTTCCGCTTTACCTGCCGGTCCGTACCGGGGCGGAAGTCACCGGATTACTGGGACTGCTCTCGGACACCGTGTCGGAACAGCCGGCGGATGATGCGCTGCCCGTGTCCCGGACGGCCGACGACGTCGAACGCGCCGCCTCTGCGGCGGCGCGGGGAGCGCTCATCGAAGGGATCATCGCCGAGAGCGAGGATGAGTCCTTGATGGACCGGTACCTCGGCGGCGAGGAGATCCCGCCTGACATCCTCATCAGCGACCTGGAAACGGCATTCACGAGGGGATCCTTCCACCCGGTGATCGCCACGTCCGCGGAGACCGGCGTCGGGCTGGCGGAACTGCTGGAAGTCGTGGCAGGGGCGTTCCCGTCGCCTACAGAACGTGAGCGGCCTGCGGTGTCCCACCTTGATGGCACCCCGGCCGCGCCGCTGGACTGCGACCCTGCGGGGCCGCTGCTGTGCGAAGTGGTGCGCACCATGATCGACCCGTTCCTGGGCCGCGTCTGCCTGGTCCGCCTCTTCTCCGGCACCCTGCGCGAGGACACGGCCGTCCATGTGGCCGGGCACGGCCTGGCGGACCGGGGCCACGCCGACCACGACAGCGACGAGCGTGTCTCCCACGTGTATTCCCCGCTGGGATCCAGCCTGCGGCCGGTGCCGTTCAGCGTGGCGGGAGACATCTGCGCCCTCACGAAACTGGGGGCGGCTGAGACCGGTGACACGGTATCGGCCAAGGAACTGCCGCTGCTGATCCAGCCGTGGGAGATGCCGGACGCGCTGCTGCCGGTTGCCGTCGAGGCGGCCTCCCATGGCGATGAGGATGCCCTGGCCCGGAGCCTGGGAAAGGTTGCGGCCGGGGACCCGGCGCTTCGGGTGGAACGGAACGCGGAGACGCACCAACTGATCCTCTGGTGCATGGGCGAGGCGCACGCGGATGTCGTCCTGGGCAGGTTGCGCGAGCAGGGCGTCAACCTGCACACGGTCGACGTGGTCACTCCGCTGCGGGAGACGTTTGCCGGGCCCGCGGCGGGCCATGGCCGGCACGTCAAGCAGTCGGGCGGCCACGGTCAGTACGCCGTTTGCGACATCGATGTGGAGCCTTTGGACCGCGGAGCCGGCTTTGAATTCGTCGACAAAACCGTGGGAGGGGTGATTCCGGGACCCTTCATCGCCTCCGTGGAGAAGGGCGTGCGGACGCAGATGCAGAAGGGCGTCTCGGCCGGCTTCCCGGTGGTGGATATCCGGGTGACCCTGCTCGACGGCAAGGCCCACAGTGTGGATTCCTCGGACGCCGCCTTTCAGGCCGCGGGGGCATTGGCCCTGCGAGAGGCCGCGGCGGCGGGACGCATCCAACTGCTGGAACCCGTCTCGGCCGTCATCATCAGCGTCTCGGATGAGCATGTGGGCGCGGTGATGAGTGACCTGTCATCGCGCCGGGCCCGTCTGACCGGAACGACGTCGACCGGGGGAGCCCTGACTGAAATCACCGCCGAAGTGCCGGACCAGGAGCTGTTGCGGTACACGATCGAGCTGCGTGCCCTGACGTCCGGGAGCGGCCGTTTCAGCCGGAGCTACCTGCGCCACGAACCGGTGCCCGCCGCCGCCGCCCGCGCCGCCACGAAGGACTGAGGGCCAGCGTCCGGGACGCGTGACGGGGACTCCGCCGAGTTGCCTATTTGAGCACCTCGCTGAGCGGGACGTACTTCAGATTTGACGTGGCGCCGCCGGTGTTGGTGGCATCGTGGACCACCAGCAGGCCCTCTTCGAACTGCGGTCCGGCATTCAGGCTCGTGACGTCCAAACCGTCCGTGCCCGTCACGGCGTCGATAGTTCCGTTGGCGGCGATGGAGAAGCTCTTGATGTAAGGGTTGTTTCCGGACCGGTCGTAGATGGCGATGGTTGAGTTGCCCTGGCTGGACACGAAAAGGTATCCGGCGCCATTGGCGCCGTAAGCAATGGTCATCCCCTCGATGTCGGCCACCAGCCTGCCTGCTCCTGCCGCGTCCACAGAGGTGCGGGTGGTTCCCGCACCGGGTTCGGCGCCGTACTTCCAGATCGCCACGTCCTCCTGGCCGACATACAAGTGACCCAGCTCGTCATCGGCCACGCAGCCTTCTGTGATGCTGTTGATCGGCAGTGTCCTCACAAGGGCGGCGTCCACCTTTCCCGTTCCGTTGTCGAACAGTTCGAACTGCTGGATCGAACCTGACACGTTCGGTGTGACGAAGGCGTAGAACTTCCCGCTCACCTTGCTGTGGTACATGCAAAAACCGTAGTTGGGTGCGAAGGTCGGGATGTTGCGCGCGGCCGAAGGTGACAGGGTTCTCGTCGTTGTATTCAATGACCACAATGCCAGCGTGTTGTTGGTCCGGTTGTTGGCACCTACAAGCACGGTTGAGTTCCCTGACAGCGGGAAGCCGGTCCTCAGGTCAACGTTGCCGATCATCCCGTCCGCCCGGAACTGGATCAACTTGCCCGCCATGTCATACACACCGATGCCCCCGCCGGAGCTCGCCTTGTTGTCAGCAATCACAACGCTGTTGGCCGGTGCTGCCGGGTCAACCCAAATGGCAGAGTCGTCCGAAATATCACCCGAACCCGTGAAACCGACGGTTTCGATTGCCGTCAAGGGACCTGACACGGGCGCCGGGGTCGGGGTCGGCGTGGCTGTCGGCGTGGCTGTCGGCGTAGGCGTCGGGGTCGGCGTGGCTGTCGGCGTGGCTGTCGGCGTCGGGGTCGCCGTCGGCGATGGTGTGGCTGTCGGCGTGACAGTGGGAGTGGGGGTCGTGGTTGCGGTGGGGCTTTCCGTGGGCGTTGTTGTTGCCGGCGAGTAGGTGATCACAAGCTGCGGTGGCCGGACAGTCTCCCGCGACGCCAAGTTGCCCTGGACCCCGGGTGT
Source organism: Pseudarthrobacter sp. MDT1-56 (assembly GCF_059383555.1). Taxonomy (NCBI): domain Bacteria; kingdom Bacillati; phylum Actinomycetota; class Actinomycetes; order Micrococcales; family Micrococcaceae; genus Pseudarthrobacter; species Pseudarthrobacter sp. MDT1-56. The sequence continues at coordinate 266,128 of NZ_JBWZCK010000002.1, read as the reverse complement.
TGTGTTGAGGCCAAAACTGACGCTGCCGCTGACGGGTACCGAACTGACATGCAGGGTAGCGCTCGCGTAGGTACCCGATCTCAGGATGCTGGAACGGGCAAGCTCGGCGGCTTGCCAAGCGGGCTGATTTGCCGAAGTAACAGTGGTTTCCTGCCAGGCGTTGCTCGATGGATGAACAATCAGGCTGGCACTCACCGAGGAATTGGAATGCATCCGGAGGCTGGCGCCGGACACGACGCTCCCGGCGGGCAGGGATATGTTGAAGCGCACCAACACGTGGTACGAGTTCTGCGATATGGCCAGCGAGGTTGCGCGGCCATAATTCTTTTGGGGGGAGGACGTATAGACGTACGTATCCGCCGCCGCATTGATAGTCACCGTCGTGGGTGCGGCGAAGGCTACCGTGGACCCGCTGAGCCAAACCACGGCTCCAAGCAAGACCACAACGAGAAAGGCCCCTAGCGTTCGGATGTGAGTGAGCATGACACACCACCTGGGCCTACAGGGCGCAGGCCATTATCAAGCGCGAACACAGGGAACAACGCGGTGGACGTAGGCGTCCGCCGGCCGGGGACAGCACCGAGCACGACCGGGCTACACTGCGGCAGTATGTGCTTCGACGCCAGTATGCGTCTGGAAGGACCTTGGAGCCCCTAAGGAGAGTGGGCTGTAGTGGGAAGTATGCTGAGCATTAGTGACCCGTGTCAAGCATTCGCGGAGAGAACTGTGACTGGCCGTGAACACCGCGCGGCACGGCCGTGGACAGCGGCGTGGGACGAGGCGTCATTGGAGCACCTCGGTGAGCGGGACGTACTTCAGGTTCGACGTACTGCCGCCCTGGTTGGATTCGTCGTGGACCACCAGCAGCCCCTGCTCGAACTTCGGTCCGACGTTTTCAACGGTCACGGCCAGGCCGTCGGTCCCTGTCACCGCGTCCACTGACCCATTGCCGGCGACCTCGAAAGTCTTGAGGAACGTGTTGTCTCCGGCCCTGTCGTAGATGGCGATGGTGGAGTTGCCCTGGCTGGATACGAAAAGGTACCCCGTCCCATCCGCGCCGGTGGCGATACCCATCCCCTCGATGTCCGCCTCCAGCCGGCCTGCCCCCACTTCGTCCACGGAACGGCGACCGGTTCCAGCGTCCGGTTCCGCGCCGTACTTCCAGACCCCACTGTCCTCCTGGCCGACGTATAGGTGGCCGAGTTCATCATCAGCGACGCAGCTCTCGGTGATGCTGCTGACCGGCAGTGTCCGGACGAGGGTGGCGTCAACCTTGCCTGCGCCGTCATCGACCAGCTCGAATTGCTGGACCGAGCCGGGTCCGTTGGGTGTCACAAAGGCGTAGAACTTTCCGCTGGCCTGGCTGCGGTACAGGCAGAAACCGTAGTTGGGTGCCTCAGTCTCGATGATTCGGGCTGCAACCGGTGACAGGGTCCTGGCTGCGGTGTCAAGGGACCATAATGCGAGCGTGTTGTCCGACCGGTTGTTGCCACCGACCAAAACCATCGACGACCCCGACGACGGGAATCCGGTCCGCAGGTCGACGTTGCCGATCATTCCGTCGGGCCGGAAGTGGATGAGCTTGCCGCTCATATCGAAGACCCCGATACCCCCGCCTGACTGCGACTTGTTGTCAGCAATCACCACGCTGTTGGCGGGGTCGGCAGGATCGGCCCAAATCGCGGAGTCATCCGAAATGTCTCCCGAACCCGAAAATGCCTCCGTTTCGAGGGCAGGCAAGGCACTCGGATCCTCCAGTCCGGGGGTGGGGGAGTCCGTGGGAGCGGGAAATGCCGGGGGACTGGTCGCTGACTGGGAAGCCGGCGGGGGCGGGGCCGGGCCGGGTCCGCAACCGATCAGGGCAGAAGTGCACAGCACAGCCAGCGCGGGCAACACGGCTGCATTCCGGGCGTGGCCGGCCATTGCTCGCTCCCTGGTCCCTGTTGTTTCTGGCCAAACGTTGACGTCTTGGGAGTATGTGGACACAGTGCCGCGCCTGTCAAGCATCGTAGGACCGGCTGGACTCAGCTTTCCGAGGCGACTTGCCTGGGGTCGGATGCTCGACTGCCTCGGCCGCGCTCCAGCCAAGGAAAAATCCCTTGTCCTTGGCGGTGCACGGCCGTTCGGGGAACGAAGAAGTATTGAATTATAAGCAAGCTTATGTTTTCCTGCTTCTAAGTCTTGCCACAGGCTTAATCCGAATCCATTGTCAAAGGACTGCTGACATGGTTGACTTCACGGAATTTTCGGCACCAAACGGGCAAATCCGGCAAGCCATCGAGAACCAGCTTGTCGTGGACTACTTGGACCTGGCGGAGTCGCTGGCAGCCCGCTTCGCCAACAGGGGCCGCGAACGGGAAGACCTGACCCAGGTGGCCTATTTGGCGCTCGTTAAGGCCGCACGGGCGTTCGACGAATCCAAAGGGACCAGCTTTCCTGGTTTTGCCGCCCCCACCATCACGGGCGAGCTCAAACGCTACCTGCGCGATCGTTGCTGGGTCGTCCGGCCCCCGCGCCGTATCCAGAATCTGCGTACCCAGCTTCTACGCGAGGGGCCCGAACTGGCCCAGGCCCTTGGTCGGACTCCGAGTCCAGCCGAACTGGCGCGGGAAATGGGCGTTCCCGTCGGGGACGTCCTGGAGGCGGCAGCAGCAGCGTCCAGCATGCGCCCGGATTCACTCGATGCTACCGCTGGCTGTGGCGAGGCTCCGCCGCTCATGGAGGCGCTTGCGGTTCAGGACCCGACATTGGAGCACCTGGACGAACTCATCTGCCTCACCCAGGCCATCAAGGAATTATCCAGCGACGAGCGGGAGCTGTTGTACCGTCGCTACTTCTTTGAGGAAAATCAGACCGACCTGGCCAAGCGGTTTGGCGTGTCACAGATGCAGATCTCACGCCGGCTTTCACGAGTGCTCGTGCGTCTGCAGCAACGGCTCTCCGAGGGAGAGCCCTACAGCAGCCCCAGATCCCGGACGGCTTCCAGGACTTCCTGAACCGAGACACCCAGTAGCGCTGGGTCCGGGTCCGGGGCGAACGTGTCGCCCCGCCGCAGCTCAGCCTTGGTCAAAGCGATATGCGGCCCTGCCGGTGGGCCCCATTCCTCCGGGGTGGCGGGCCCGAACAGCACCACGGAGGGCCGCCCGTAGGCGGAGGCCAGGTGGGCGGCGCCCGTGTCAGCTGAAACTACCAGGCGTGCGCAGGCCACCAGTGCCGCGAATTCCCGCAGCGATTGCCTCCCGGCCAGGACCGCTGGAACCGAGGCCCCGGACCGCTCGGCAACTTCCAGGGCCCGCTCCCGGTCGGCTGCACCGCCGGTAAAGACGACGCTGTGGCCGGCTTCCCGCAGCCTGCGGGAGACCTCGGCGAAGCGGTGTGCCGGCCAAAGCCGGCTGCCGTAGGCGGCACCCACATGGACAATCGTGGCCCCTGGCGGTTGAGCGGGGAGGCCAGGGGTGGGGAGGAACAACTCCTGCGGGTCGGCGTCGATTCCGTGCCACTGCAACAGCCGCGTCCAGCGCTCCCGCTCGTGGATGCCGCTGCGCCACGGTGGTCCAACAGCCCGATCCGAACGGTGGGAAATGATGCTGTTTGGCTGGAGCGCCTCGAGGAGGGACTGGCTCTCGGGCCCCCGGCCATGAAGGTTCACGGCAATGTCCACCATCCCGGGTTCCAGCGACAGAGGTTCGTCCAGCCCGTGGGCCGGCAGCAACTCGAACCCGCCCACCAAGGCGACAGCATCTTCGAGCCAGCTTTGTGCCGCGTACAGGAGCCGGTGCTCCGGGTAGGCGCGACGGAGTCCGTGCAGGGCCGGCACGGCCACGAGGAGATCGCCGAGCTTGAGCGCCCGCAGGACCAACAGGACCGGTCTTCCAGTGTCCCCAAGTCCGCCCATCGCGGCCGCCCTTCGTTGTCTCTGATTTCGGATTCTAGTCCGGAGAAAGAACCCGTTGGGAGTTTAGCCGGGGCGTCATCGGGGAACGAGGCAGTTATGGAACCTTCCGCCGGACTTCCGCTGAGAGCCGTCCTGTTCGACCGGGACGGCACCCTCGTTCGCGATGTGCCCTACAACGGCGATCCGGCCCGGGTGCACCTGATGCCCCAAGCGAGGCAGGTACTGCATTGCCTCAGGTCCCGCGGCATCGCCACAGGGGTCCTAAGTAACCAGTCCGGGATTGGCCGCGGCATGTTGACCTTTGACGAAGTTGCTGCTGTGAACATGAGGATTGAGCAACTGCTGGGCCCCTTCGATGTGTGGGACATTTGTCCGCACCGCCCCGAGGACGGCTGCACGTGCCGGAAACCGGCGCCAGGGCTGATCCGCCGGGCCTGCCGGCGGCTGGGAATTGTGCCCGCTGAGGCAGCCTATGTCGGTGACATCGGAAGCGACGTCGAGGCTGCCCACGCGGCAGGAGCCCGGGGCGTGATGGTCCCCACGGAACTGACCCTGCCTGCTGAAGTTGAGGCTGCTCCGGAGGTGGCTGCTGACCTTCGTTCCGCAATAAACCTCCTGTTGGCGGCGCCGTCCGGAAGGAAAGCCCCGTGAGCCGCGTCCTGGTTGCCCGGCTTGACGGTGTGGGCGACGTCCTGCTGGCCGGGCCGGCGGTCCGCGCCGTTGCATTCGGGCGGCGGCCCGATGGCGGCGCCCCGAACGACGTCATCATGTTGTGTGGCCCGGAGGGGGAGTCTGCCGCGTCGCTTCTACCGGGCACTTCGGAGGTCTATAGCTGGAGTTGTCCGTGGATAGTGAAGCCGGCGCCCAGGCTTGAGCAGGCCCAGCTTGAGATGCTTGCATCGTTCGTCCGGGACTCAAGGATCGACGAAGCTGTCATCCTGACGTCGTTCCATCAGTCCCCGCTGCCGCTTGCCCTGCTGCTGCGACTGGCCGGCGTGGACCGTATCTCCGGAGCCTCCACGGACTATGCCGGCAGCCTGATGGATGTGCGGCTACGGCCGGGCGAGGATTTTCCCGAGGACCAGCCGGAAGCGGAGCGCGCCCTGGGCATCGCGGAGGCGGCCGGCTTCCGGCTGCCCGCCGGAGATGACGGCAAGCTCCGGGTGCAGGACTATCCCGATGTGCGCCCGCTGGTAGGCGAGGAGCCCTATGTGGTGGTCCACCCCGGGACTGCTGCCCCGTCACGGGCGTGGCCCCCGCTGCACCATGCTGCGGCGGTAGAGTTGCTCGAGGGAGCAGCACACCGGGTTGTGGTCACCGGTGGCCGGGGTGAAACCGGGTTGACGGCCACGGTGGCCGGGCCCTCGGCGCTGGATCTCGGGGGGCGCACGGACCTGAAGACCTTGGCCGGCGTGCTGGCCGGGGCCAAGGCCCTGGTCACGGGAAACACCGGCCCGGCGCACCTAGCGGCCGCGGTGGGCACACCGGTGGCATGTTTATTCTCTCCGGTGGTGCCCGCGATCCGCTGGGCACCCTACGGAGTGCCGCTGGAAATCCTGGGCGACCAGGCTGCACCCTGCAGGCTCAGCCGCGCAACGGAGTGTCCGGTCGCGGGGCATCCCTGCCTATCTTCCGTGGCTCCCGAACAACTCGTGGACGCGGTGGAACGGCTTATTAGAGGCGTGTCCTCGCTGTCCACCCGCCGAAAGGTCCGACACCCATGAGAGTACTTCTCTGGCACGTGCACGGCTCGTGGACTGATGCTTTCGTCCGGGGCAGCCATGAGTACCTCCTGCCGGTACTCCCCGGACAGGGGCCCTGGGGCCTGGGCCGCGCTGGCCGGCCCTGGCCGTCCTCCGTCCGTGAGGTACGGCTCGATGCACTTGACGCGGACAGCGTGGATGCCGTCGTCCTGCAAAGGCCGGAGGAACTGGCGGCGGTGAGCCGCGCCCTGGGCCGGACGCCCGGCAAGGACCTGCCTGCCGCGTATGTGGAACACAACAGTCCCCGGGGCGACGTGCCGAACTCGGTCCACCCGCTGGCCGACCAGCAGTCCATCCCGGTTGTGCACGTGACGTATTTCAATGAACTCTTTTGGGATAACGGCTCCGGACCGACGCTGGTGATTGAACACGGCGTTCACGATCCCGGTCCCGCCTACACCGGCGAGATCCCGGAACTGGCCGCCGTCGTTAATGAGCCGGTGCGGCGGGGGCGGGTCGTCGGAACAGACCTCCTGGGTCGCTTTGCCGCGGCAGCGCCGTTGCGGATCTTTGGCATGGGCGGCAACGGGCTGTCCGACGCCGTGGGTCTTCCGGCGCCGAGGCTGGCAGTGCTTGGGGACCTGCCCAAGGATGAACTGCACCGGGAAATGTCCCGCTGCCGGGTCTACCTCCATCCCTTCCGCTGGACGTCCCTGGGCCTGGCACTGCTGGAGGCCATGCATCTTGGCATGCCCGTCGTGGCCTTGGCTACCACGGAGGCGGTACGCGCGGTGCCGCCGGAAGCCGGTGCGATCTCAACCAGTGTGGACGAGCTGGTTCGTGCCTCGCGGTTGCTCATCGACAACCCGCAGGAAGCGCGCCGGCGCGGAGGTATCGCCCGGGAGGTGGCTCTGGACCGCTACGGACTGCCTGCTTTCCTTGCTGCCTGGGATGCCCTGCTGGCGGAGTTGTCCGACCCTCGGTTCAGGACCGGACGGCTTGTCATGCCAACCCAAGAAAGGAAGAGGCAGTGAAAATTTCGATGGTTTCCGAGCACGCCAGCCCGCTGGCGGCCCTCGGCGGAGTCGACGCCGGCGGCCAGAACGTCCATGTGGCGGCGTTGGCTGCCGCGCTGGCAAGACGGGGCCACCACATAACGGTCTACACGAGGCGGGACGCGGACGACCTCCCGGGCAGGGTACGGATCTTTCCGCGCGTTGAAGTGGTCCATATCCAGGCCGGTCCGGCGCGCCACGTCCCCAAGGACGAACTTCTTCCCTTCATGGGAGAGCTGGCCAGCGGAATTTCACGCGACTGGGAGGACCGGCCACCAGACCTCGTTCACGGGCACTTCTGGATGTCGGGCCTGGCGGCCCTCGCCGCGACCCGCCAAAGTCCCGCCGGAGTCCACATCCCGGTGGTCCAGACCTTCCACGCGCTGGGCACGGTGAAGCGCCGCCATCAAGGCAGCGCGGACACCAGCCCCTTCGAAAGGCGGTGGCTGGAACCCTCCGTGGGGCGGAGCGCCGACCGGATCATCGCCACCTGCTCCGACGAAGTCTTCGAGCTGAAGTCGATGGGGATCCCGCCAGGGAGGATCTCGATAGCCCCGTGCGGTGTGGACCTGGACCTTTTCCCGGGTTTCGGACCGGCGGACAGGCGCGGCCGGTCCCACCGGATCCTCTCTGTTGGACGCCTTGTGCCCCGAAAGGGCGTCGACGTGGTCATCCGGGCCCTGCCGCTGCTCCGGGATGCCGGACTTCCCGACGTCGAACTCCTGGTCGTCGGGGGCGGCGGTGACGCAACGGAGACAGAGGCAGACTCTGAAGCCCGCCGCCTGCTGGCCATCGCCTCAGAGCTGGGCGTCCGGCAGCAGGTGAGCTTCCGGGGACAGGTGCCCCGCGAGTCCATGCCCGGAATCTTCCGCAGCGCGGATGCCGTCGTCTGCACCCCGTGGTACGAGCCCTTCGGCATCGTCCCCCTCGAAGCCATGGCGTGCGGCATCCCGGTGGTCGCCGCTGCCGTGGGTGGTCTCCGCGACACCGTGGTGGATAAGGGAACCGGCCTGCACGTTCCGCCCCGGGACCCGGAAGCAACCGCCGGGGCCCTCGCCCGGCTGTTGGCCGACCAGGGGCTGCGCCAAACTCTGGGCCGCGCCGGCCAGCAACGTGCCCGGTCGCGCTACAGCTGGGACAGGGTGGCCGCCGACACCGAGAAGGCGTATCTGCAGTCTCTTACCGGAACCGTTGCGGGGCGGCGGCCCGAGACCCGCGACCGGCTCCATCCCGTGGAAGGAGCAGCGCTGTGAGCGCCGAATTGCCTCTTGCCGATGTGCATATCCCGGCCCCGTTGGCACTGCGGTCCGGGAAGGAAGCAGCCGCTGGCAGGAGCGTCGTCGGCTGGTCCGCTCCGGACCCGGCCGCAGCTGTCGAGGCCCACCTGCACAATGTGTTGCCCGCCCTGGACTCGCTGCGCAGCCAGTCCCCACGCCTGGCTGCCTGGGGCGAGGAACTCGCCCGGCGGCTAATGGCCGGTAACCGGCTGCTCGCGGCCGGGAATGGGGGTTCCGCGGCAGAGGCTCAACACCTCACGGCAGAGCTCGTGGGGCGCTTCGACGGCGAAAGGGCTCCGTTCTCCGCCATTTCCCTGCACGCCGACACTTCGGCTGTGACAGCCATCGCCAATGATTATGGGTTTGAGGAACTCTACGCACGGCAGGTCCGGGCGCACGGCCGCCCCCGGGACATCCTGATGCTGCTGTCCACCAGCGGCAAGAGCCCCAATCTTCTGCTGGCCGCCAAGACCGCAGCCCGGATGGGAGTCACCACCTGGGCCCTGACCGGACGGGGTCCGAACCCGCTATCCCTCAGCTGCGACGAAACGATCGCCATCGAGGGGCCCGCGGCCAACGCCCAGGAATGCCATTTGATTGCCTTGCATGCCATCTGCCGGGCTTTCGACGCCGAGGTCGATCGCGACGGCCTCCGGGGAGTGCGGCAGGGGGCGCGGCCATGAAGATCGTAGTGGTCGGTGATGTGTTGCTCGACGTTGACCTGGATGGCACGGCCACCCGGCTCTCCCCGGACGCGCCTGTCCCCGTCGTCGACGTCTCGGCTGTCCGGGGGAGGGCCGGGGGTGCCGGCCTCGTAGCCCGGATGCTCGCGGGCGACGGACACGAGGTTTGCCTCGTGACGGCACTCGGCAGGGACGACCCTGGCCGCCGGCTCGTCGAGGAGCTGGCGGGCATCACCGTGGTCGCAGGGCACTCGGGGGCGCCGACCCCGGTCAAGACCCGGCTCCGGGCTGACGGCCACCCGGTGGCCAGATTCGATGAAGGGTGCCAGGTCCGTCCAGCGCCCAACGTGACGCCGGGCATGCTCGAGGCGGTGGAGGGCGCCGGGGCCCTGATTGTGGCGGACTATGGCCGTGGCCTGACGTCGCACCCAACCCTTCGCGCAATGATCGCGCGGCTCGCCCGGAGCATTCCTGTCGTCTGGGACCCGCACCCTGCCGGAGCCGATCCTGTTCCCGGCATCGCCGTTGTGACGCCGAACCTTTCCGAGGCCCGAGCCGCCGCGGCCGGGTCACCGTGCCCGCCGGCCGGCGTGCCTGAAATCGCGGGTAAGCTGCTACGCCATTGGCAGAGCAACGCCGTTCTGGTCACACAGGGTGGGCACGGAGCGACCCTCGTGCGCGCTTCATCCCCGGCACACGTTCAGCTTCCCGCGCCGAGCATCACCGTGGCGGATACCTGCGGTGCCGGTGACAGGCTGGCTGGCAGCCTCGCAGCCCATCTCATGACCGGACGAGACGTTGAAGAGTCCTGCCGCCGGGCCGTCCGGGAGGCGGCGGCGTTCCTGGCTGCCGGCGGCGTCGCCGCCCTGCCGTCCTTGCCGCCGACGCTGCCGTTTCCTGGGAAAGCTGCTGACGCCCTGGGAGTGGTCCGCCGCGTACGGGCGGCCGGTGGCACCGTGGTGGCGACGGGAGGGTGCTTCGATCTCCTGCACGCCGGACACGCCCGCACTCTCGCAGCTGCCAGGAGCCTGGGGGACTGCCTCATCGTCTGCCTGAACTCAGACGCATCGGCCCGCCGCATCAAGGGGGCCTCCCGTCCCATCATCGGCCAACAGGACCGGACGGAACTGCTGCTGTCCCTCGAGTGCGTGGACGCGGTGCTGGTATTCGATGAGGACACCCCGGAAAAGTCCCTTGACCTGCTGCGTCCGGACATCTGGGTGAAGGGCGGTGACTACGACCCCACGCAGCTGCCCGAAACCGCCCTGGTGGAGAGCTGGGGCGGCCGCTGCCTGGTGGTCCCCTACCACCCGGCGCGCTCCACCACCCGGCTCGCTGCTGCACTGGCCAGGGTGGGCTGAACAGAAGTAGCGGACCGGCAAGAAGGGGGCCCGTCAAGCCATCCGGCCAGACATGGGCCGGGACAATGAAAGGAACATCATGAATAAAGTCACGTCACCCGCACTGCCCGGCTCCGGACGGGTGTTGGTGAGCGGTGGAGCATCAGGACTCGGCGCCGCCGTCGTCGACGCCGTCCTCGAAGCCGGCGGCACGCCGTTCGTGCTCGACCGCGACGTCCGGAACGTGGCCGCGGCGAAGGCGATCGAAGTCGATGTCGCGGACCGTGCAGCGGTGACGGCCGCCGTCACACAGGCGGCGGAGGCTCTGGGCGGTCTGGACGCCGTGGTCACGGCGGCCGGGATCGACCGGTGCGGGAAGCTCGAGGACGTCCCTGCCGGCGATTGGGAACAAGTCATCTTCGTCAATCTTCTGGGAACAGTCTCCGTCGTGCGGGCAGCCCTGCCCTATCTCAAATCCTCCGGAGGACGCGTGGTCACGGTCGCCTCGACACTGGGCAAACGGGCGTTGCCCGAGGCCTCAGCCTATTGCGCGTCCAAGTTCGGCGTAATCGGGTTCAGCCAGGCCCTTGCCGCGGAGACCGGAGCGGAGATCGGGGTGACCACGCTGATCCCGGGCGGCATGAAGACACGGTTCTTCGACGACCGGCCGGAGCAGTACAAGCCCCGGGACGATTCGCGCCTGAACGATCCTGCCAGGGTGGCGCAGGCTGTTGTGTTCGCACTCTCGCAGCCTCCCGGCTGCGAGATCCGGGAGTTAGTCATCTGCCATGCGCGAGAGGATTCGTGGCCGTGAACTGGCGGACGTCCCGGTAGACGTCTGCCGCGCTGATTCCCGCCAGCAGGGACGTATCATGCGCGCAGCGGGCAGCTGTCCACCCCACCTGGGTGATGTCAGCGCCGCACTCGGGGCACCGGGTCGCCCAGGAGAGATGGACGCGGTGCACGCTGCGTCCCAGGGGACCGGCGTTGATCAGGTTCCCCACCCAGTACAGGCCCACGGTCGGAGTGCCCAGGGCCTGGGCCAGGTGCCGGGGTCCGCTGTCGTTGCCCAGAAGTACATCGCAGCTGTCCAGCAGCGCCGCCAGCGTGCCGAGGCCGAACCTGCCGGCAACAGAGGCGACCCGGTCCGACCCGGCGGCCTCCACGACCTCGTCCGCCAGTTTCCGCTCTTCCGGGGTACCGATGACCAGCACGCGGCAACCATCGGCGGCGCACGCCGCCGCGACCTCACCGAAACGTCCTGCCGGCCAGCGGCGTCGGGGATCAGTGGCCCCTGGATGGATGACCACAACGGGGGTCGCCGGGCTGTCATCACGGCGGTGAAGCAACTCCTGGACCTGGACAACGTTCTGGTCCAACGGACTCAGCCTGGCTTCCAGCCCGGCCGGGGGAGCGCCCGCCAGCCCTGCCACTTCCAGACCACGAAGCGGTTCGTGCTGGAAGTAAAGATAAGGCAGGCTGCGTTCCAGCGGAGCGGCGTCCGCCGTCCGCGAGCCAACGGTGTGACGTGCCCCAAGCCGCACCAGGAAGGGGTTGGAAAATCTTCCACCACCGTGCAGTTGGACGGCCAGGTCGAATTCTTCCCGCTGCGTGGATTCGAAGAACGCCTCGATCGCTGCCGGGTCTTCGTGTCCGGGCCTGACTCCTTCCGCTATGGGCAGGATCCGGACGTCGCGTACTGGGCCCGCGGTATTACTGAGGAGCTCAGCGTGGCACGGGGTCCCCAGCAGCGTGACAGACGCTCCGGGGTAGGCGGCTGCAAGGGCGGAGATGGCGGGGAGGGCAAACAGAATGTCCCCCAACCCCCCGCCCCGCAGCACTGCGATCCGAGAGACGTCCGGGAACTTCTCGAGGACAGGGCCAACTCCCCAGCCGGTGATACCGGCCCCTCCGAATTCCGCCGTGAGGTCTTCCAACAAGCTGTCCTGTCCGTCCTGTGCCCCCTGTGGTGGGCCCACCCTAAGTCCCGGCGCCGTGGTTTGGCTACGACCAGGGCGCGAGTCGATTCCGGAAGAGCCGTGCGAACCGGGGCGGGTACTCCCGGGTATTTGGATTACCCGGCAGCAAGGGAGTGTAGATGCGCACGCGTCGGGGTATGGGTCTGCATAGGGAGACCATCTGCAGGATTACGGTCTTGGAGGCGGCTCCGTGCCCATCGGTCCACAGCGGCAACACCGGGAGGGATTCACATGTCCAAGATCGTCCAATACGGCGGGAGTAATTCTGCGCAGATGCCCCCACCGCCATTTCACCAGGCCGCCAGAGACGGCGCGGATGGGAGGAGGCCGTGATCCAACCCCCACGGCAGGACGACGACGCCGCGCGGGTCGCGCTAAGCGGGCAGCGGGGCCTGACCGGATGGCTGCCCGGCCGGCTGGCGGAAGTGGAGCCGGCCATAGCCGTAATCGGCGACGTTATGCTCGATGGTTGGTGGTCCGGTCCCATCCAGCGCCTCTGTCGGGAAGCGCCGGCCCCGGTGGTGGAAATCAGCCAGCGCCGGTTCGCCCCGGGCGGAGCTGCCAACACGGCGATGAACCTCGCTGCCCTTGGGGCCAAGGTGAAGCTCGCCGGCATTGTGGGGTGCGACGAAGCGGCCACCGAGCTCTTGCGCCAGTTAGCGGGTGCAGGAGTGGACACCAGCCACGTTCATCAGAGTCCCGACGCGGTCACCACTACCAAAACCCGCATCAGCAGCAGCGGCCAGGTGCTGCTCCGGCTTGACGATGTTCAGTGCGAGATCCCGGCAGAGGCCATGGACGCGCTGGCAATGACTATCCCACAGGTGCTTTTGGACCAGCAGGCCGTAGTGATCTGCGACTACGGCGCCGGAACGCTCAAAGGACCGGTGCGGAGCGGACTTCTGGGCCCTCTCCAGATGCGCTCAGGAGTCCTCGTGGTCGTAGACGCACATCAGCCCTCTGCCTGGGCTCAGATGAAACCCGACCTCGCCACCCCGAACGCGGTGGAAGCGGCTGACATACTCGGGCTGAAGTTCGACGTGGGAACAAACCGGGCGGCCGTCGTCGAGGAGCACCGGCAGGAGCTGCTTGAGGCGGCCGGGGCTGAGGCGGTGGTTGTCACCCTGGACCGGGATGGGACGGTCCTGCTGCCCCGCTCCGGGGACGTCCACCGAACCTGGGCACGGCCGGTGCAGGAAAAACAGGCCTCCGGAGCCGGAGACACCTTCGTGGCGGCACTCACGATGGCTCGGACGGCGTCGCTGCCCCTGACCACCAGCGTGGACCTGGCCCAGGCGGCGGCTGACATTGCCGTTCACCGTCCCGGTACCTCCGTGTGCAGTACCGAGGATCTCAGCCGACACCTGGAAGGCTTCCTGGACACCGCCGTCGACGCCGACGAGCTCGCCTTCCATATCAGCCGGCACCGCGGGGAGGGCCACCGGATCGTCCTCACCAATGGCTGCTTCGACGTCCTGCATCGGGGCCACACCCGGTATCTCAACCAGGCCAAGCAACTGGGCGATGTCCTGGTGGTGGCGCTGAACAGCGACGCTTCCGTCCGTCAGCTCAAAGGTCCCGGACGCCCCATCAACACCATCACCGACCGTGCCGGCGTGATCGCAGCGCTCAGCTGCGTGGACTACGTCACTGTCTTTGACACGCCCACGCCCATTCCCCTGATCCAGAAGATCCGGCCCGAGATCTACGCCAAGGGGGGTGACTACACTCCGGGGATGCTGGCGGAAACGGCCGCCGTGGAACGCTACGGAGGACGGGTCGCAATTCTCGACTACGTGGCGGATCAGTCCACTACCGCCGTCGTGGACCGGATCCGCAACAGCAACTCAGGACCCTGGAACGGAGACTGATCCGGGCGCCGGTCCCGCGTTCCGCCCCGTGAGGCCCTGTCATGCGTCCGGCCCGGCCGTTCGTGGGAACGGCCGGGCCGGACATCGGGCCCGAAAGGGTCAGTGCTGACCGAGGCTTCCTCCGGCCGGGGGGACAGGGCCGGGTCGGTCTCCCAGGCCCCGTTCGCGTTCGCCCGCGCTGGTGGTGTCGCTCAGGGATGTCCCGTCGGATTCGCCGTCGGTATCAACGAGGCCGTTGGTCTGGTCGAACGGCTTCGCGTCCGACCGGTCAACGGTGTCGTTCGCGGAAGGGGTCGTGTCCTGGGCGAGTCCCTCACCAGGGAACACGCTGCCTGCCGTGCCGGTGGGGGGCACCGCACTGGGTGGCGTCGTTGCTGGCGGCACAGCTTGCGCATTGTCGGGTGACACGTCCGGGCCAGAGTCCTTGTGGCCTGCCGCCGCCACGCCTGCGGCGGCTGCGGCAACTAGTCCAACGCCGGCAACGACTTTGCCTGAAACGCCGGCTTTGCCGCTGTCGCCCCGGGAGCCCGCTGCCGCGTCAGCGCCTGGTGTGCCGGTAGGCGCGCCTTCGTTGACGGTGCCGCGCCAGGCACCCGTTGCATAGCCCTCGTCTTCGATGAAGGCCTTGAACCGGTTGAGGTCGTTCTCGGCCTGCTTGTCCACAATGTTGAGCTTGTCGCCAACCTTTTCCACGATGCCTTCGGGTTCGTATTCAAGTGACAACTGCACGGAGGTCTGCCCGCCGCCGAGGTCTTCGAACGACACGGAGCCTGCGTTGGTGGCGCCCTCGGTCGCGGCCCATGCCACTTTCCGGTCCGGGACCTGCTCCAGGATCCGGGTCTGCCATTGCCGGCGCACCCCGGCGATCTCTGCAATCCACTCAAGCCGGTCGTCGCTGAGCTGCTTGACGCTCTTTACCCCGCCCATGAAGTGGGGAAACTCTTCGAACTGGGTCCACTGGTTATAGGCCACGCTCACTGGAACGTTGACCAGGATCCGCTTTTCAACCTTGGTGCTCACGATGTCTCCTTTGACTGGATTCGGGAACTGACGAGAGTTCAAGTAATCATCAGTAGGCTTACTATATCCGCTGGGGTACGGTGAGGCCAGAGGCCGGGCGGGACTTGTCGACCGGAGTGGGTTCATGGTCTTCGATCGTGCCCGTGTTGTGTAACGCTAGTTGCATGGATCTGGAGGTGTTGCCCACGCTCACGATTCCGTCGTCGGAACTGGGTTGGAGGTTCTCGCGTTCGTCCGGGCCGGGCGGTCAACACGTCAACACCTCGGACAGCCGCGTCGAGCTCTCGTGGAACGTCGTCGACTCTGTGTCGCTTTCGGATGACCAGCGGCTGCTGCTCGTTACGCGCCTCGGCCGGCGTCTAAGCGCCGGGGTGATCACCGTGAGCGCCTCCGAGCGGCGCTCTCAGCTGCGCAATCGCGAGATCGCCCTGGCTAAGCTCGCTGACCTCGTGGCAGAGGGGCTCGCTCCTGAAGCCGCTCGACGCCGTGCGACCAAACCCACCCGGGGCTCAAACCGTCGGCGCCTTGCCGCAAAGGAGCGGCGGGCCGCGACGAAACGGCAGCGCCAGCGGCCGTCCGCCGAATAACGCGTTGGGGGCAGGTGCCGTCGGGCGCCGGTTACCGGCTGTTGGGTTCTCTGTGAGCATCCGCGGCGAGGAGCAGATGCTGATGGAGGTCGCCGCGGTCGAGGGCAGGCTGCTGGTTGTCACCACAAAGGGCGGCGCTAACCTGGGTGACCCGGACCAGAAGGAGCTTGAAGATCCAATCAACCACCTTGCCCGGTCCGAAATTGCTCTGGAAACAGATAGTCAGCAAGCTTACTATTCGAGTACGGGGCGATCGTGCGGTACACGGTCCCAGGGACTAGCGGCACTCCTGCTCCGGCCAGCGGTACAAAACCGCGGATCTCGAGTTATGAGCTAGAAGGAGAAGGAAAATGGTCAACACCAACCGCGCCGCCGCCACCAAGACCACTTTGCAGAGGGCCTCCCAAGTAGTGGGCGCCGTCTTCCTGCTGGTCGGGATCCTCGGATTCATTCCAGGCATCACGACCAACTACGAATCCTTGGGCATGGCAGGGCACGGCTCAGAGGCGCTCCTCCTGGGAATTTTCCAAATCTCTGTCCTGCACAATGTGGTCCATTTGCTGTTCGGCGTGGCAGGAATTCTGATGGCCCGCACCCACACCCAGTCCAGGAACTTCCTCCTCTACGGCGGAATCATTTACCTGGTTCTGTGGATTTACGGTCTCGTGGTCGGGCACGACACACCGGCAAACTTTGTCCCGGTCAACGACGCGGACAATTGGCTTCACCTTGTCCTGGGCCTGGGGATGGTCGCTTTGGCGCTGTTGCTGTCCCGGAACCCGAACAGGGGCGCCCCCGAACGGCACTGATCGCCTGTCATTCCCGCGACGGGAGCCTCTTTGTCGCGGGGCCCTGCAGGACTTCCCCGGCGGGGGTGAAGCGCGAGCCGTGCAGCGGGCAGTCCCAGGTTTTTTCGGCGTCGTTCCAAGTGGGGATTCCGCGCAGGTGGGTGCAGACGGCCGATACCCGGCAGGTGAGGCCGCCGACGGTGGAGACCGCCACGGGGTTGCGGCCGTGCCGGACTTTGATGCCTCCACCCTCGGCGGGGACCGTGTTTACCGCGGTGTCGGGGTGGGCCGTTTCTGCTTTTGCCCATCCTGCGGCCATGGTTTTGACGGCGTCAGCGTTGAGCGCGACGGCGGCGACGGCCCCTTTGGGTGACGTGACCCTGTTGTGGATGGTGTCGGCCCAGGGGAGGTTGCCGCCCAGCATCTCGGCGGTGATGGCCAGCGCGGCTGCAATGCCGTTGCTCATGCCCCACTTGTTGTACTTGCGAAGAGGATTTTGCCGCCGCCGCGGGGCATTGTCCCGAAGAAGGGCATGAGGTTGGTGGCCCGGTAATCCTCTCCCGACCATGTGTGGGTCGCTTCCGCCCCCGGGAAGTGCCGGAGTGTCCAGTCCACCAGCTCTTGCAGACGGGCGCTGGGGAAGGGTTCCCTGCCTACCAGGTGCCGTTGCCGTAAGCGATGAGCACTTCCCCCGTAACGCCTGGGTAGGTGCGCAGCGAGCGGCCGGGCGCTTCAGCGGACAGATACATTCCCGAGGCCGGCACCCGGAACGCGGCGGCGTAGGACTGGGAGGCTTTCAGCTTGGCGAAGTACAACCCGCGGTCCAGGATAGGGATGCCCGTGGCCAGCACGACACGCATGGCATGAACGTCGCCGGCGTCGGTGGTGATGGAGAGCCTGCTGTCCCCGGTGACATCCCGGACCCGCACCCCTTCAACAAGGATTCCGCCGTGGGCGCGGAAGTCCGCAGCGAGGCTCTCGAGGACGTCCATCGGATTGAACTGGGCCTGGTTCGGGAGCCGGATGGCGGCGCGGGTAGCGAACGGCAGCCCCGGGTCGGCCAACTCCTCGACGGGCAGGCCGGCGGCGTTGCTCACGGCGAGCTCCGAACGGACCCGGTTGGCCCCTTTTTCGGTTACGGAGAAGGTGTACGCATCCCGGCGCTGGAAGGGCACCGCGTCGTCCTGGAGATGCCGGAGCAGCCACGCCTGCCCTTCGCTGTTGGCTTCGACGTAGGCGTTGACGATCTTCTGGGAGTACTGCCCGCGCAGTGCGGACAGCACCGTGCCCTGGAGAAGGCTCAACTTCGCGGTGGTGTCGCCGGTGGTTCCTGCCCCGACCGAACGGGCCTCCAGCACGGCTACCTTCATGCCGGACCGCGCGAGCAGCAGCGCGGTAGCCAGGCCGGTGATTCCGGCCCCGACGACGACCGTGTCGTAGGTGGATCCCGGAACGAATTCGTCGACCGGAATGGCCCGGTCTCCGGCCAGCCAGAGTGACGTCATGACAATGCTTCCTGTGCCTTGAGCGGAGATATCAGGCGGTCCCTGATCTCCGCGATCGAAAGAATTCGTTGCCGGTATTCGCGGCAGAGGATGTCCTGGACAGCAGCAGGTGGCCTCGGCCCTGCAGAGGCGGCGCTATGAAGCGCCAACCGGATTTCGAACGCAGCAGGTCCACGCCGAGTACCCGCGCCAGGCCGTCGATCGGACGCATTAGGGAACATGACCCAACGCGGTGCCCGGCGGAGTCAAGGGGCCGGCGGAGGAGTGCGGCGGCGGACCGGAAAATCATGTCCTCCTCTGGCGAAGGGTTGTGCAGCAGGCACCAGCTGGTGAGGAGACTGTAGAGAGTCCATCAGCGTGGGTGTTCGGCACATCCAACGAGTGACAGCTCTCGTTGTCTAAGTTCGTGGCTCCTATACTGGCCGTGTGGGAACGGCTCTGCTCTTTGGCGCGGTGGCTTCCAGCGCCCTGATCGTGGGTGCTTTCGTGGGGGTCCGTTTTGAGCTGCCCAAGCGGTTCCTTGCGATGCTCTTGTCTTTTGCGGCCGGGGCACTGATTACGGCCCTGACGTTCGAACTGTTCGAGGACGCCTACGAACGGGGCGGCATTGTGCGGGCAGCAGTCGGACTGCTGGCAGGGGCCTTGGTGTTCACCATTCTCAGCGCGTTGCTAGACCGGTGGGCGCAGCCCGCGGCCGAGCCCACTCCCGCTGACGAGTTTCAGGGAAGCGCGAAGCTCGACACCGATGCCGCCGCCGTCGGGAAAGCGCCGAGCCCGGTGTCCACCCGCGGTGCCGCCGGAATGGCTTTGCTGGCCGCGGTGACGCTCGACGGCGTCCCGGAAAACGTCGCGCTGGGCGTTTCACTGGGCGAAGGTACCGGCGGGCTGGCCCTTTTGGCCGCGATCTTCGTTTCCAACCTTCCGGAGGCGCTCGTCGGTGCCGCTTCGATGCGCAGCCAGGGCCGGCCTTCCGGGGCGATCATGGGCCTATGGACCATCTGTGCTGTCTTGCTGGTGGCTGCCGTGGTGCTGGGTGCGGGCCCGCTGTCGGGCTCGGATCCTAAAACCATTTCCCTGCCGCTGGCCTTCGCGGCGGGAGCCGTTATAGCCTCTCTGGCAGACACCCTGATGCCGGAAGCCTTTGAGCACGGGGGACCGGCCGTCGCCTTGAGCACAGCCGCGGGGTTTGTCCTCTCCTTCGTGCTCTCACTCGCCTGACAGGGCAAACGGCACACCGAACGAAGGCCGAGGGGCCTCTGCTGCGGGTCGGAGGGACTCGCTGAGGGACGGGCTGGAGCGGGGGTTTCGATGTGTATGCGCCGGTGTTCCCACGGCAACCGAGGGGACAACCGATCGACAGCCTGGCAAATTGCCCGGTGGGGGAGTTCGACCGTCGGTCGTCTGGAGTCGTGAGCGCCAAGATCGACTGCGGCGGGCAGTACCGGAATCGGCAACTGCCAGAGCCGCCGTCGTTGAAGGACCCAACCCGGCGCATTCCGGTCGAACCTGGGTTATGGCAGAACGGCTGATGGACTTGTTCGGTTGGCGATAACGAGACTAGCTTGGCCAAGACCTCAGCGGAACGTTCCGTGGGGCTTGTGGCGGGTGAGTGAGAGGAACTGCCGGCAACCCGGGGAGTGCGGTGAAGCCGGGTCATATTCCGCAGATTCTGCCTCCAGATCACTTCTACTTTACATAATGTTGATTATCGGCGTTGAAACAACTGCAGTGGAAGCAGCTGCGAGAACTCCCGTGCGTGAAGGAAATCCGACTCGGAACTATCCGCGAACTCATCAAACTCGAACGCCAGGTAGTTGATTCATCCGCCGCCTAGGCCCAGGGCATGGCAGCCGTGCGCAGCGCACCTACAGGCAGATAAGAACGATCACTTCAGGGACACTCCACGAATCGGCGTTCCGGGCGGCAGATCTTTGATCCGCTGATGGATCTGCCCCGCAGCTCATTGTTCTAGCTGTCCCGTTGTGCGCCTGCCATTGATGTCTCAGACAGAGGTCGGCACGATGTTGTGGTTAAGGCGGAAAAGGTTGTGCGGGTCGAAACGGTTCTTCAGGGCCACCAGTCGGTCATAGGTATCCGCCCCGTAGGCCTCACGTGCGGCCTCGATGATGTCTTGGCCGGTTTCTGCGCCGAGGAAGTTGACGTACTGGCCGTGCTCGCCGAACGGCTGCATGAGCGTGTAGGCCTTCCGGGCGAACGCGCTCAGCCGCTCGTCCTCCGCCGGGTCGTTCCAGAAGCCGTAGATGTTCAGCCAGTACTTCGCCGAGCGGTTGGGAAACGCTGTGGCGTCCTCCGGCACCCGCCCGAAGGCCCCTTCCATGTGGTGGATATCGATCCCGGTCCCGAACCAGGTCACTTCAGAGGCGAAACCGACCAGAACGTCGACGGCGTCATCGTCCATCCGGGAAAACGACAAGTTTTTCCAATACCCCCGGGAGCCCTTGGGAAAGAGGCCGTCCATGGCGGACTGCCACTGGAGCCAGGCGGCCGGCGCGACCTCCTCCTCGTCCGGGGGCGCGGCGTCGCGCAGCTGCTCGATCAGCTCGAGCCCGGGCTGGTGGTTCTCCGAAGCCCAGGCAAAGGCGATGATCATCCAGGGCTCCTCCCCCATCCCGAAGTCGGGCGGTAGCACCAGGAAGGAGACGATAGGGTTCATTTCCTCAGGTAGATCCTGCGTCCACCGGGCGAACGCGCTCAGCGCGCTCTTCCAGCGGGTCGGGCGGTAGAAGAAGTTTCCACCCAGTACGGCAGCCGGCAGCGGCCGGGCGCGGAAGGTGAAGGACGAGACCACCCCGAAGTTTCCGCCCCCGCCGCGCAACCCCCAGAACAGCTCGGGGTTTTCCTGTTCGCTGGCGTGCACGTGCTCTCCCGTGGCGGTGATGACATCAGCGGAGGCCAGGTTGTCCAGGCTCAGCCCGTTGGACCGGGTCAGCCAGCCCACCCCTCCGCCGAGTGTCAGCCCGGCGACCCCTGTGGCGCTGATCACGCCAAGCGGCACGGCCAGTCCGTGCGTAATGGTGGCCCGGTCCACGTCTGCCAGGGTCGCCCCGGGTTCGACGGTCACGAGCCGGTTTTTCACATCGACCTCCACCCCGCACAACTGGCCTAGATCCAGGACGAGGCCCCCTTCGACAGTGCCGTGGCCGGCAATGTTGTGCCCGCCTCCGCGAACGGCAAGCGGCAGGCCGGTGCGCCGGGCCGTGTCAAGGACGGGATCGATGTCTCCGACGGCTCCTGCCCGGATGACCGCCCGTGGGCGCACGTCGATCATGCCGTTCCATACCGCCCGCACCTCGTCGTACAACGGATCCTGCGGTTCGATCACCGACCCCGCCAGGTGCCCGCGCAACTCCTGCAGAGCGCGGTCCACTTCGCCGGCCTGCTCCCCCTGATGCATTGTGCTCATCGGTCTGCTGCCTCCGTGCCATGGGGGTTGGTACCCCAGGTCCAATAATGGAATTGATCTCGCCGGGGTCGGCGCTGCAGGGCGATACTTCCAGCCGCCAAGGCGCTGGAACAGTTCGCGGTGTCCACAGTATAGATTCGCCTGCGGCGCCGGACAACGGACAACGGACAACCGACAACCAGGCAGTCGCGCCTAGGCACCCAACGTACAGAAGAGTAAATTACGAATTGACTGCCCGGCGGGTGGCCGGGCGCGGGCTGGCGCCGGCACCGGCAGGCCCGTTCAGCCGGCGGCCGAACAAGACAGGAGGGCCGGAATGGGCCGGTATGTGAAAGCCGGGGAACTCGAAATCTGGTCGGAGCAAGTCGGCGAGGGGCCGGACGTACTGCTGATCGGCGGGCTGGGGGATACTGTCGAGTCCTGGCAGTTCCAGCTGGACGGGCTGGACGGGCTGGCGGACCGCTACCGGATGACGGCGTTCGATAACCGGGGTGCGGGCCGCACAGCCATGCCGGAGGGGCAGCCGACCGTCGAGGCTATGGCGGACGACGCCGCTGCAGTGCTGCGGGGTCTCAACATCTCATCAGCGCATGTCGCAGGGTTCTCCGGCGGCAGCATCATCGCCCAGGAACTTATTCTCCGGCATCCGAAGCTGGTACGAAGCCTGGTGCTGCAGAGCACTTGGCCCGCAATGGACGAGTACATGCAGACGCTAGCCCGGTCCATCCACTGGCAGGCCGAGCTGGCACCGGACGAACGCGCCTTCCTGGAGTTCTTTTTCCTGCTTGTCTATACCCCACGGGCACACAACAGCGGAATGGTCCGCCAGATCATCGAGGACGCGCTCGTATTCCCGCATCAGCAGTCCACCGCGGATTTCCTGAGGTTCCTGGACGCGTTTGTGGTCCACGAGACGGAAAGACGGTTGGGCCAGATCAACGCGCCCACCCTTGTCCTGGCCGGCGGAGTGGATCCGATGAGCCGGCCGGAACTGGGTGAAGCCGTGGCCCGTGGCATAGCGGGCGCACGTTTCGAGGTGATGCCGCAGGAATCCCACCAGCCCTTCCAGGAGATCCCGGACGATTGGAATGCGCGCGTGGACGAGTTCTGGCAGGAGACGGCGAGGCTGAGCTCGTAGAGATTCGGTCACCGGGCGACGTAGGCCGCAAGGTGCTCGCCGGTGAGGGTGCTGCGGCCGGCGATCAGCTCGGCCGGTGTCCCCTCGAAGACGATCCGGCCACCGTCGTGGCCGGCGCCCGGGCCGAGGTCGATGATCCAGTCGGCGTGCGCCATGACGGCCTGGTGGTGCTCGATGACAATGACTGACTTGCCGGAGTCCACCAGACGGTCGAGGAGGCCCAGCAGGTTCTGGACATCGGCCAGGTGCAGGCCGGTGGTGGGCTCGTCGAGGACGTAAACGTCACCCTTCTCGGCCATCTGGGTGGCCAGCTTGACCCGCTGCCGCTCGCCGCCGGACAAAGTGGTGAGCGGCTGTCCGAGGGTCAGGTAGCCAAGCCCGACGTCCACGAGCCGGTCGAGGATCTTGTGCGCCGCCGGCGTCTTCGCCTCGCCGGCACCAAAGAACGCCTCGGCCTCGGTCATCGACATTGCCAGCACTTCGGCGATGTTGCGGCCGCCCAAGTTGTATTCCAAGACTGACGCCTGGAATCTCCTACCCTCGCAGTCCTCGCAGGTGGACTCGACGGTGGCCATCACGCCCAGTTCGGTGAAGATGACGCCGGCGCCGTTGCAGGTGGGGCATGCGCCTTCCGAGTTGGAGCTGAACAGCGCCGGCTTCACGCCGTTGGCCTTCGCGAACGCCTTGCGGATCGGCTCGAGAAGGCCCGTGTACGTTGCAGGGTTGCTGCGCCGGGACCCCTTGATCGCCCCCTGGTCGATTACCACCACGCCGTCCCGGCCGGCGACCGAACCCTGGATCAGCGAGCTCTTTCCGGAACCGGCGACGCCGGTGAGCACGCACAGCATCCCGAGCGGGATATCGACGTCGACGTCCTGGAGGTTGTGAGTCGAGGCACCACGCACGTCGAGCGTCCCGGACGGCGTCCGCACCGATTCCTTTACCCTGGCCCGGTCGTCGAGGTGTCGGCCGGTGATGGTGTCACTCCCCCGAAGGCCCTCCACGCTTCCCTCAAAGCAGACGCGCCCGCCCTCCGTGCCTGCGCCGGGGCCCAGGTCAACGACGTGGTCGGCGATGGCGATGGTCTCCGGCTTGTGCTCGACGACGAGCACAGTATTGCCCTTGTCGCGGAGCTGCAGCAGCAGCTGGTTCATCCGCTCGATGTCATGCGGGTGCAGGCCGATCGTCGGCTCGTCGAAGACGTACGTGACGTCCGTGAGGGACGAGCCGAGGTGGCGGATCATCTTGGTGCGCTGGGCCTCTCCCCCGGACAACGTGCCCGCCGGCCGGTCCAGTGAGAGATAACCGAGCCCGATTTCAGCGAACGAGTCGAGCAGGTGCTGCAGGCCTTTGAGGAGCGGCGCGACCGACGGCTCGTTGAGCCCGCTGACCCACCGGGCCAAGTCGCTGATCTGCATCCCGCACAGCTCGGCGATGTTCCTGCCCTGGATCTTCGAGGACCTGGCCTCCGCGCTGAGCCTCGTGCCCTCGCACTCGGGGCAGGCCTGGAACGTGATGGCGCGTTCCACGAAGGCCCGGATATGAGGCTGCATCGCGTCGACGTCCTTGGAGAGCATCGATTTCTGGATCTTCGGGATCAGGCCCTCGTACGTGAGATTGATGCCCTCGACCTTGATCTTGGTCGGCTCCTTGTAGAGGAGGTCGTGCATTTCCTTCTTGGTGAACTTCACGATCGGCTTGTCCATGTCGAAGCCGGCGCCGCTGAAGATGCGGCCGTACCAGCCGTCCATGCTGTAGCCCGGGATCGTCAGCGCTCCCCCGGCGAGCGACTTGCTGTCGTCGTAGAGCGCAGTGAGGTCGAAGTCGGAGACCGAGCCCATACCCTCGCACCGCGGACACATTCCGCCCAGGTAGACCGCATCGTGCACCACACTCTTCTCGACCCTGCCGTCCTTCTCGGTGCTCATCACCCCGCTTGCCTTCCGCGTCGGGACGTTGAAGGAGAACGCGGTGGGGGGCCCCACGTGCGGCGATCCCAGCCGGCTGAAAAGGATCCGGAGCATGGCGTTGGCATCGGTCGCAGTCCCCACTGTGGAGCGGGGGTTCGCGCCCATCCTCTCCTGGTCGACGATGATCGCCGTCGTCAGCCCCTCCAGGAAGTCGACGTCGGGCCGCGCCAGATTGGGCATGAATCCCTGCACGAAGGCACTGTAGGTCTCGTTGATCATCCGCTGCGACTCCGCGGCGATGGTGGCGAACACGAGCGAGCTCTTGCCCGAGCCGGAGACACCCGTGAATACCGTCATCCGGCGCTTCGGGATCTCGATGCTGATGTCCTTGAGGTTGTTCTCGCGGGCGCCCTGCACGCGGATCAGGTCGTGGCTGTCAGCAACATGCAACGCAGGCGACTGCGTGTCCGACTGCGCCTCGGTCCCGGTGGGCATGCTCATCGTGTCTCCATCTCTGGGGCGGGGCCGCTTCCGCGGTCTCCGCCGGCGTTGTCTGGCTCCATCTAACCAGCTTCGAGCCCGCATCCGCGGGCGTATCCATTGTCTTCTGCGCCGACCTCACTGAGAATGAACCATGACGGTCTACCTGAGGTCCCTGGAAACTGCTGTCCCGCCAACTGTCCTGATCCAAACGGAGGCCCGGGACGTTTTCGCGGCCCAGCCGGGGCTCACCAGGCTGGGCACCCGTTTGGTGAGCACGTGCTTTGATTCCGCCGCCATCGACACCCGCCATACGGCCGTCGACGAACTGACCAAGGACCGGCAGGCCGAGAACCCGCGGTTTTTCGACGCCGGCACGGGACTGCTGCTGAGCCCCAGTACCAAGGTCCGCAACGACATTTTCGCCACCGAAGCGACCAAACTTTTCATTGAGGCAGCACAAAAAGCCCTGGACGCGTGCCCCGGGCTCACGACCCTTGACATAACGCACCTCGTCACGGTTTCCTGCACCGGGTTCTTCAACCCCGGGCCCGACTACAAAATCGTCCGCGCCCTCGGCCTGGATCCCGCCGTGCAGCGCTACCACCTCGGATTCATGGGCTGTTACGCGGCGTTCCCCGCACTGCGGGCGGCTAAGTCCTTCTGCGAGGCGGATCCCGACGCCGTCGTCCTCGTCGTCTGCGCCGAGCTCTGCTCGCTGCACGTCCGGACCTCGAACGACCCGGACACCATCATGGGATCGGCCTTGTTTGCCGACGGCGCGGCCGCGGCCATCGTGACTGCCCGGGAGGACCAGAACCAACCGGCACTGCTGCAGCTGGACCACTTCGAGACCGTTCTGACGCCGGTCGGCGAGGAATCCATGGCGTGGAATATCGGCGATGAAGGCTTCGAGATGGTCCTGGGGAATTACGTCCCGCACATCATCGACGACCACATCATCGGCGCCCTGGAACCGCTCCTCTCCCGGGACAGTGCACTGCGGGGACTCCCCTACCGGGACATCCGGCACTGGGCCATCCACCCCGGCGGCCGCAGCATCCTGGACAAAGTCCAGTCCCGGCTGGAGTTGAGCGACGAACAACTGGTCCCGGCCCGTGAGACCCTGCGCAACTACGGGAACATGAGCAGCGCCACCGTGCTCTTCGTGCTCCGGCACATCCTTGACCTGCCGCAGCGGGACAGCGCCGACGACCGCGCGGAACGGATCTGCTCCATGGCGTTCGGTCCCGGGCTGACGGTCGAAACTGCGCTGTTCACCAAGCTCAGCAACCCGCCCCGTGAACACCCGCCACTGCTGGCCGCGGATGCGGCGCAGGCCGAGTCCGCCATAACCGAGTCCGCCCAACCGGAATCGGCCCTGGCCTGAAACCGTGGACCTGCTGCGGCAACGTGCGGCGCACGCCGTTGAGGAAATGGACCTGCCCGGCTGTGATCCGGTCCGGCTGGACCGCACCTACGCCCAATTTGCGCTCGTGAACCGGGCCGTCTCCGGCTGGCACGGCATCTACCTGCACCAGCTCAGGCCACGCCTCCGGAAGGGCATCGCGGCCACCCTGCTGGATATCGGCTGCGGCGGCGGCGACGTGCCGGTGATGCTCTCCCGCTGGGCCGCCCGGGATGGACTCCAGCTGGAGATCACGGCCATCGACCCCGATCCGCGCGCCAGCCGCTTCGCCTCGGAACGGCACCCGGCCGCCGGCGTGACGTTCCGCCAGTCCACGGCAGCCCAGCTCGCCGGCGAAGGATGCAGCTTCGACCTGGTGGTGTCCAACCACGTGCTGCACCACCTGGCGGGGGACGAGCTTCCGGCGTTCCTGGCCGAGTCCGCCGGGCTCTGCCACGGCCGGGTCATCCACAACGACCTCCGGCGCAGCCCGGCCGCCTACGCCCTCTTCTTCGCCGGTTCCTGGCCCTTCACCGGCTCCTACATCAGGCAGGACGGCCTCACTTCGATCCGCCGTAGCTACACCGCCGCCGAGCTCCAGGCCGCCGCTCCCCCGGGCTGGACCGTTCTGCGACGCGCCCCCTTCCGTAACCTGCTGGTACTGGACAGCGACGGGGCCCATGGTTGACGTTCTGGTGATCGGCGGCGGACCGGTCGGACTGTTTATGGCCGCGCTGCTCCTCCAGCACGGCGTAAGCGTCCGGATCCTGGAGCAGCGGACCGGCACCGAACCCCACTCCCGGGCCATAGGCATCCATCCCCCCTCGCTGGACGCGCTGCAGGGCCTCGGCGTGGCACCGGCCATGGTGGCCGAAGGGGTGCCGATCCGGCGCGGCATCGCCATCGGCGGGGGCCGGACGCTCGCCCGGATGTCGTTCGCCGGGGTCTCAGAGAACTTCCCGTTCGTCCTTGCCCTGCCGCAGTCCCGCACGGAAGCCGCCCTGGAGGGCCGCGTCCGGCAACTCGACCCGGCCGCCCTGCACCGCGGCGTCCGGGTTGGGAGGCTGCACGACGACGGCCGCCAGGTCACCGCGGAAGCCACCGCGGGGGGCTCGGCGGTTCGCTACACGGCGGCCATTGCCATAGCCGCCGACGGCGTCCGGTCCACGGTTCGCCCGCAGCTCGGCACGGCAGTCCGGGCGAAGGACTACCGGGACAGCTACCTGATGGGCGACTTTGCGGACAGCACCGGATTCGGTCCGGACGCGGCCCTGTTCCTTGAGTCCGCGGGAATTGTGGAGTCCTTCCCGCTGCCAGGGATGTTGCGCCGCTGGGTAGTGCGCCTCGCGGACCCCGGGACCGCCGGGACCGCCGGGAACGGCGGGAACGGCGGGGACGCGGGATGGCTCGTTCACACCATCAAACAACGCACCGGAATCGACGTCGATCCCGCGAGCAACAGCATGCTGAGCCGTTTTGGCGTCCGGACCCGGCTGGTACGCCGGATGGTGACGGGCCGGACGGTGCTGATCGGCGACGCCGCCCACGAGATCAGCCCGATCGGCGGGCAGGGCATGAACCTGGGCTGGCTGGACGCAGCCGCCCTGGCCCCGGTGGTTCGCGCATCGCTGCACGGCGCGGACGTGGGAGCGAAGCTACGGAACTTCGAGACCAGCCGCATGGCCGCGGCGGCCCGGGCGGCGCGCCAGTCCGAAATCAACATGGCACTGGGCCGGCCCCTGCCGGCCGGACCGTGTGCAGTGCGGAACCGCGCCGTGGCGGCGGCCGCCTCCGAACCCTCTATCCACGCGTTCGTGGCCCGCCGGTTCACCATGCAGTAGCCGCCGGGACGGAAGCGTTGCAGGGCGGCGGACAGCCCGGCTCAGCCGGGTGCGGGCGTGAAGTAGCAGTCGTAGCTGTCCTGGCTGACGACCCTGCCGTTCCGGACCTCGAAGACGGACGCGACCCTGGCCCGGATGACCTCGCCGGTGTCCCAGTGCGGCAGGTCCATCAGCAGTGTGGCACTCCACTCGGCCTCCACCACCACACGGTTGCCTTCACACGTCGTGCGCCGCACCGCGAAGCGCTGCCCCGAGACAACTTCGTGGGCTGCCTCCGCCCCGGCCAGGGCCTCGGCGCGGTTCCGGGTTGCTCCGGCCGGAGCCAGCAGATGGGGCGCCTCGCTCAGGGTGTAGTCCTCGGCCAGGAACGGAGCGATCTCCGCGGCCCCGCCGCCGCCTTCGATAGCGCGCAGCAGCGCGAGGACGCAATCCAAGGGGGTGCGTGAAGTCATGGAACGAGACTAGCTGAACTCTCCGGCCGGACCCCGGTCCCGCGGCCCTTTGCCGGGAATACACTGGCCCCATGGGCTGCTTCCCCCCGCTGCTGCGATGCCCGACCGGCGGGTCCCGTCACGTTCGGGCGGCCGGGCTGGCCGCCGCCGTCGCTGCCCTCGCCCTGACGGCCTCCTGCAGTGCGGGGGCGTCCGGCACCGGACGAACATCCGGCACGCCGGCGCCGACGCCCACAGAAACGCCCCCGGCCGCCCCGGTCACCGCCGTGATCAACCAACTACGCGACAACTACAGCCAACAGATCATTGCCGTGCAGTTGACGAACACTACCGACACCCCGGTGACGGTGCTCGGCGCAGTCGTGGTCAGCCCGCTCTTTTCCGGCACCATCGAGTGGCAGCCGGCGCCCGGCGGGATCAAGCTGCCGCCGGGCCAGACCAAGATCCTGCCGGCCCAGCTGCGCGCTCCGGAATGCGGAGTCCGGACGGGGCCGCCGGACGTGGGAGCGGCGGTGGAACTCCTCCTTGCCGGGGACAGCGACGCTTTGCCCCCTACGACACGGCCCGCGACGACGGTGCCGGCCACTGATCCGTACGGGGTGCTGGACCGGAACAACGCCGAAATGTGCCTGGTCCAGTCGGCCGCCGCGGTCGCCGGAATCCGGCTGGAACCGGACCTCGAGGTGTCCGCCGACGCGCAGAGCGCTGTGCTGACACTTGCCGTCGCGCCGCGGAGAACGGCCGGTGGTGCGAATCCCGGGTCGACGGGATCCCTGACGATCAACCGGATCGACGGCACCACCTTGCTCCAGGAGGACCCGGGGGCCCCCTGGCCGCGCTCCGTCTCGGTCCAGGCCGGGGACGCCAGCCAGCAGTTCCGGCTGGGGATCCGGCCGGCACGCTGCGATCCGCATGCCATCGCGGACGACAAGGTGGGCACCTTGCTGCCGTTGAGGGTCACCGCGGGTGGCCGCGACGGCGTCCTGAAAATTGACGCCGGAGCGCAGCTGCGAGGACGAATTTATGAATTTATAACTACGGCGTGCGGACGCCAGTAGTCTGTTGCCATGTCTCCTGACGCCAAGCCCACCGACTTCAGCGCCGCGCGCATCCACGAAACCGTCCACCAGGTACTCAGTGCCGGAGTCCTCCCCGCCATCGTCCAGGCGGGAAATCCGGTGCTCCGGCAGCTCGCCGCTCCCTTCGATGGGCAGTTGAGCGACGCCGAACTCGGCCAGCTGATCGACCTGATGCGCAGTGTGATGCACAAAGCCCCCGGTGTGGGCCTCGCCGCGCCCCAGCTCGGCATACCGCTGCAGCTCGCCGTGCTGGAGGACCAGTTCGACGTCGATCCCGAGGTCGCCGCCGCCCGCGGACGGGAACCGCTGCCGTTCTTCGCCATGCTCAACCCGAGCTACCAGCCAACGGACGGTTCCACCGTGGCGTTCTACGAAGGGTGCCTCTCGGTCAACGGGCTTCAGGCCGCCGTCAGCCGGCCCGAGTCGGTGCGGCTGGAATTCACCGCGCCGGACGGAACCAGGCAGCAGCGCGAATTCACGGGCTGGCAGGCCCGGATCGTCCAGCACGAAACCGACCACCTGCACGGCATCCTCTACCTGGACCGCGCCGAGCTGCGCTCCATCAGCAGCAACGCCGAGTACTCCGCGCGCTGGGCGCAGCCCGACATCAGCCTCGCCCGGAAGGAACTTGGGTTCCTGCCGGGCGTCTAACGCCCAGGCCGCGCTACGCTCAGGTGCGGTCCGCAGGGGCGGGGTTTGCCGCCGTTGGAAGGTAGCGGGACCACCACTGCAGGATCTGGTCGAAGCGCTGCTTGCGGTGGTGCGGCGTCCCGGCACGTGACAGTTCATGGTTTTCCCCGGGGAAAACCAGGAACGCCGCCTCCACGCCGAGCTGTTTCAGTGCGGTGAAATACCGCTGGCCCTGCTCCACCGGGCACCGGAGGTCCTCCTCGCTGTGGATGACAAGGGACGGTGTGCGCACCTGGTCCACCCTGGCCATCGGGCTTTGCGCCGCCATCTGCTCTGCTGAACGGCCCGTGTACTCCCCGCCGAAGAACCAGCCGATGTCGGAGGAGCCGGTGAAGCTCACGGGATCGAGGAAGCCGCGCTCCACGATGGCTGCCTTGAAGCGGTGGTCGTGGCTAATGGTCCAGGCGGTGAGGTAGCCGCCGTAGGATCCTCCCATGATGCCGAGTGCCCCGGCGTCGAGCTCCTCGAACTTTCCGAGGGCGCCGTCGAGGAACGCCAGGACGTCCTGCATGTCCAGGGTGCCCATCTTCTCCTTGATGGCCCGACCGTGCTCCTGGCCGTAGCCGGCGGAACCGCGGGGGTTGCACATCAGGACGGCGTACCCCGCCGCGGCGTACACCAGGGCCTCATCAAAAAGGGCCCCGGTGAACTGGGCAAACGGACCGCCGTGGATGTTCAGCAATACCGGGTGGGGACCCTGGCCCGGCGGCTTTACGAGCCAGCCGTGGACGGGGTAGCCGTCGCCGGAGGGGACCGTGAGCTCAAGGGGTTCGATGATTTCGGCGCCGGAGCGCAGCGGTGCGGAGAAATCGGTCAGGACACGCAGCTGCCCGCCGTCGAGCACCGCGACGTCGCCCGCGGTGGAAGCGTCGGCGAAACTGAGCACCCGCGATTCTCCGTGGGCGGCGGCACCCGTGACCACACGCTCGCCGCGGACCAGGGTCTGGTGGCTGCCGGAGGCCTGGAACTCGAGCAGTTCGACGGTTCCCCGGGCATTGTTCAGCGGCAGCACCGAGTCGGGACCGCCGAGTTCGAGCCTGCCGTTGCAGCCGAGGTCCATCGTCTCGACGTCGCTCAGCCGCGTGGCGTCGCCGCCGCCCGCCGGCGCCACGTAGAGCGCGGTGTTGCGTGCCACGAAGTCCTGGCCCGTTGGGCCAAGATCCTGGGCCAGGAAGAACAGCCACTGCCCGTCCCGTGACTCGCGGACGGCGTGGACGCCCTGCCGGCCGGTGTTGGCCGGGGCGACGGGTTCCGGCTCCGCTCCTGTTTCCGCTTCTGCGGAGCCCTCCCCCACCGCGATGCGGTAGATGCCGCTAACGAGGTCGTTGTCGCTGTCCTCATGCAGGGCGGCCGTGAAGTAAATGGTGCGCCCGTCGGTGCTGAAGCTCGCGCCGGTGTGGTCGGTGGCGGCGGAGGTCAGCTGCCGTGCCGCCGGCAGCAGCCCGGCCGGTGTGGCGCTGGCGGAATCCGGCGCGGACTGACCGGCGGCAGCCGCGGTGCGGGCCTTCAGCGCCCTCCCGTGGGGCGCCACCCTGGGTTCCGCGCCGGGATCCGGAACCTCGACGAGGAAGAGCTGGACCGGCTTGTCCGCGGTATACCCGACGCCGTTCATCCGGTACTGGTAGTCGGTGATCAGCCGCGCGTCCTCGCTGCCGGCGGAAACCCCCTCGGTGCTGCCGTAGCGGCCGTCTTCCGGAGTCCGGGCGCCGTAGACGATGTGCCGGGAATCGGGCGACCACGCGAACGCCGACACTCCCAGCGGCGCGTCGGTGACGGGCTGCGGCTCCCCGCCGGCGGCCTCCACGATGTGGAGCTGGGGTTTGCCGCCGGCAGCGGCGCGCAGGAATGCCAGCACCTCCCCGTCCGGGGAGAAGTCCGGCGCGGTGTCGCGGAATCCGCGGGTCAGACGGCGCGGGGACCGGTCCGGGTCCAGCGGCACCGTCCACAGCTGCCCGACGTACGCATCGGCGTCGAAGTCGGGCCGGAGCACCGACACCACGGCACGCGTGCCGTCCGGGTGTACAGCAGGGGCGGAGACGGAATTCAGCAGCGGCAGATGTTCGGATTTCACGTGTGCGAGCCTAGCCCCAGTTTCCCCGGCAGTGAAATAGCTCACCTCGGCGGGTCGGAGCCCCGGGCGGTGCGGCCCTGCCGGCCCGGGCCGGGCACGCCACCCCTAGGATGGACACTATGCCCCCCGTATCCGCCGCCTCCCTGCTGTGCCCGGTCTGCCGGAACCACCTCGGATTCAGCGACGGCGCCGGCCGCACCCTCGGGTGCCCGGCCGGCCACCGCTTTGATGCGGCGAGACAGGGGTACTTCAACTTCCTCGTCGGCAAGGGCACCGTGTTCGAAGCGGACACGGCCGATATGGTGGCGGCGCGTTTCGACTTCCTCTCCGCCGGTCATTACCGACCCCTCGCCTCCGCCGTGGCGGAACTCGCGCTCCCGGCCCTTGCCGGCAGCACGGCGGGAGCCCCGGGGATGGTGCTGGACGCCGGCACCGGCACCGGCCACTACCTCCGGGCCCTGCTGGACCGGGTGGCGCTGGACCGGACGCACGCCGCGGCGATCGGCCTGGACATCTCGAAGTTCGCGCTCCGCCGGGCCGCAAGGCTCAACCCGGACGCCGTCAACCTCGTCAGCGATGTGTGGCAGCCGCTGCCGGTCGCCGACGACGCCGTCGACGCCGTCACCGTGGTCTTCGCGCCCCGCAACGCGGCAGAGTTCTCCCGGGTGCTCCGCCCGGGCGGCCGGCTGGTGGTAGTGACTCCCCGGCCGGGCCACCTCGAGGAGGTTGCAGGCCAGGCGGGCATGCTGGGGATCGAACCGGCGAAGGACGAACGGCTCGTGGCCTCGCTCGAGGCATACTTTTCGGCGCTCTCCGCCGACAACCTGGACGTGCCGCTGCTGCTGTCCCCCGGGGACGTCACCCGGCTGGCGCTCATGGGACCCGCCGGTCACCACCTGGACCGCGGGGCGCTCGCCTCCCTCGAGGCGGGGCTCCCGCCGCTGACCGCCGTGTCGGCCCGGTTCCGGATCAGTGTTTTCGAGCCGCTCCACTAGTCGCTCCACCAGTGCCAAGGGAGTACCGGGAGGTAACGACTTGGCCACTTTCGCCAAGGGCCTTCCCGGGCCCTCCGCAGGCGTTGCCGTTCGGCTTAGGATGGAATCACAGTGACTGAGGGTCTGCACCTGCAGCCCCCGGGGGCGAAGGGGGAAAAGATGTTCGAATGGCTACCCGAAAACTTGTGGGCGCTGTGGCTCACGGTGTTCCTGGTGTTCGCCGTGGTGGAGATGATCACCCTCGACCTGTTCTTCATCATGCTCGGAGGCGGAGCCCTCGCCGGACTGGTGGCGGCACTGTCCGGCGCCGACCTTGGCCTGCAGATCGTGGCCTTCTGCGTGGTTTCCCTCCTGATGATCGGCTTCGTCCGGCCCGTCGCGCTCAAGCACCTGCATAAAGGGCCGGCCGATCTCCGGAGCAACGTCGAACGGCTGATCGGCGAATCGGCCCTGGTCATGGAGCCGGTGACCGCAACCGGTGGCCTGGTCAAAATTGGCGGCGATGTCTGGAGCGCCCGCTCCGAAACCGGAGCCCTGGCCCCCGGACAGCACGCCATCGTCAGCGCGATCGACGGCGCGACCGCCGTTGTCGCCCCGGAACCCGAAACCGCCATCCAATAGCTACGCAAGAATTCCGGCGGCGGCCACCGGCGCCGGGCACGCGGCGGGACACCGCCGCACACCATAGCAAGACCAATCTGGGGAATAGGTGATGTATGGATATCGCAGTCGCAATCGTGCTGCTGGTTCTCGTTGCGTTCGTAATAATCGTGCTCGTCCGGGCGGTGCGGATTGTCCCGCAGGCCCGCGCCGGCGTCGTCGAACGGCTGGGCAAGTACCAGCGAACGCTGAACCCCGGCCTCACGATCCTGATCCCGTTCGTGGACCGGCTGCTGCCGCTGCTTGACCTGCGTGAACAGGTGGTCTCCTTCCCGCCGCAGCCGGTGATCACCGAGGACAACCTGGTTGTCTCGATCGACACCGTGGTCTACTTCCAGGTCACCGATGCGCGGGCGGCCACCTACGAGATCGCCAACTACATCCAGGCGGTTGAACAGCTCACTACCACGACCCTGCGCAACGTTGTCGGCGGCCTGAACCTCGAAGAGGCCCTGACCTCGCGTGACCAGATCAACGGGCAACTCCGCGGCGTCCTGGACGAAGCGACCGGCCGCTGGGGTATCCGGGTCTCCCGGGTGGAGCTCAAGGCAATCGATCCGCCCCACTCCATCCAGGATTCGATGGAGAAGCAGATGCGCGCCGAGCGTGACCGCCGCGCAGCGATCCTCACCGCGGAAGGCACCAAGCAGTCCGCCATCCTCACCGCCGAAGGCCAGCGGCAGTCCTCAATCCTGAAGGCCGAAGGTGACGCGAAGGCGGCGATCCTCCGGGCCGATGGCGAGGCCCAGGCCATCCAGAAGGTCTTCGACGCGATCCACAAGGGCAACCCGGACCAGAAGCTCCTCGCTTACCAGTACCTGCAGACCCTCCCGAAGATCGCCGAAGGCTCCGCGAACAAGCTGTGGATCATTCCCAGCGAAGTCGGCGAAGCCCTCAAGGGCATCGGCAACGCGCTGGGCGGCAGCAAGGACGGCCAGTTCAATGACGGGCTGTTCGGCCCCGATTCCGACGCCGCGGCGGAACCCGCTGCTCCGCGCCCGGCTGCGCCCGCCGCCGGTCCGGCCGCAGGGTCCGGCGCGGGTTTCCCGGGGCACCCGGAGGCGTAGGCGATCCAGCTAAAGGGGAGGCATCCGCCGCGCGGATGCCTCCCCTTTGGCGTGCTCGGAACGGCTGCCCCGCCCCCGCAGGCTTTACCCGGGGTGCCCTGTTCCCGTATACTTGAATATTTGTCCGGCTGGTTCAGTCCGGCGGAACAATTAAGCTTCGCAAAGCGTTTTATCCAGTGACGATTCATCCGGTTTGGGTCCAATGAGACGGCGCAGTGCAAACAGTAGTCCGGCGCGGCCTCACAGCCCCCGGCTAACGCAGGGCATGACCCTGCGAACCGAATAGAGGGAGAAAAGATGAGCGATCGCAGCCTGCGGGGTATGCGCCTTGGCGCACAGAGCATGGAGACTGAATCCGGTGTTGAGCCGGCTCCGCGCCAGCGGGTCGAGTACCGCTGCGAGGACGGCGAGCAGGTATTCGTGACCTTCTCCTCCGAAGCGGAGATCCCCCCGGTGTGGGTATCCAAGACCGGCAAGGAAGCCTTGCTCGTCGACGGCGAACGCCCTGTGAACCTCAACGAAAAGGCAGTCCGCACGCACTGGGACATGCTCTTGGAACGTCGTTCGCTGCCCGAACTCGAGCAGATCCTCGAAGACCGTCTCACGATCCTGCGTGAACGCCGCGGCGAACGGCGCTCGGCTTAGTCAGCCCGCGCACCAGCCCCAGCAAAAAGGGCCGGACCAACCCCGTCAACAGAGACGGTGTGGGTCCGGCCCTTTGCTTATGCCGGCTCTCGTATGCGGAGAGCGGCTAGGCCTTTTTGCCGGTGAGCTTGCCGGTGAACGTGTTCCAGCGGGCAGTGAGGCCCCACTTGGTGACGTTGATCATGGCTTCGACCACGATGTTGCCGCTCATCTTTGAGGCGCCCAGCTCACGCTCGACGAACGTGATGGGCCGTTCGACGATCGTCAGGCCGAGCTTGGCGACGCGCCAGGCCAGGTCCACCTGGAAGCCGTAGCCGACCGAGTCGACTGTGTTCAGATCCAGTTTCTCCAGCGTGCTCCGGCGGAACGCACGAAAACCGCCGGTGACGTCCTTGATCTTCACGCCCAGCATGATCCGGGCATAGGTGCTGCCCACGCGCGAGATCGCCTGCCGGTACAGCGGCCAGTTGACGACGCTGCCGCCGGGTACCCAGCGGGAGCCCATCGCAAGGTCGGCTCCCTGTTCCACGGCCTCCAGCAACTGCGGAAGCTGTTCCGGCTGGTGTGAGCCGTCGGCGTCCATCTCTACGAGGACGTCGTACCCGGCGTCGAGGCCCCACTTGAAACCGGCGATGTAGGCTGCTCCGAGTCCGGCCTTGCCGGCGCGGTGCAGGACGTGGACCTGGCTGTCCTCGGCGGCGAAACGGTCCGCCAGCTGCCCGGTGCCGTCGGGGCTGTTGTCGTCGACAACCAGGACGTCGGAGCCTGGCACCGCCGTGCGCAGGCGCCCGAGGGTCTTGGGCAACGATTCCAGCTCGTTGTAGGTCGGGATGATCGTGAGGACACGCACAGCGAGGCCTTTCCTTGAAGGGAGCGGTCGAGAGCCGGGCGGTCAGTGCTTAGCTGACACCAGGCGCAACTCTCCATTATAGGGAGTCGCCGGGCCCGCTGGGGCCGGTGCCGGTCCCCGGGCAGGTCCACTCGCCACGGGCCAGTTCCGGCAGGGCGCGAACAGCGCCGCCGGAACCGTTTTCTGCTGCGAAGTGAACCCGCCCCTTGGGAGTACCCGTGGCCATGACCGAAGAAGCTACCGTGCTGGCGGCAACCTGGAACTGACCGGGGGCGTCCGGAGTCTGCGACTTACACAACCCTCCGTTGACCCTCAATGCTACGGGGCGGCCCTGATCTGTCAACCGCTCCGTGACCAGCCCTTTCGTTCATCATCGCAGGTCAGGGCCGCCGTGTGGCCGGTGAAGTTTCGGGCCGGACCGGGGTTCTGTGCGCCGGCCGTCAGCCCCGGAGCGAACCGCTGGCGAACAGTTCCCGGCCATCCCTGACGGTCTGCAGGCACACCGGCTCGGAACCGGTGTCCAGTGCCGGCAGCAGCGGCGTCCGCGCCCGGGGGTCCGTGCTCCAGGACTGGACGCGGCCGTCGGCCACCTGGACCATCAGTTCCTCGACTGCCCACACGGCGAAGCTGGCAGGGGCACCCGGCACCAGCTGCCCGGCCATCGGGTTCCGGTACCGGGCAGCCCGCCAGCCGGCGCGGGTGTGCCCGAGGAACGCGGCGCGGGCAGAGATCCGTTCCGCCGGATTGTTGTGCTGCAGGCAGGCGCGGACGCTGGACCAGGGCCGCAGGGGCGTGACCGGGCTGTCACTGCCGAAGCAGATCGGGACGCCGGCGGCGTAAAAGGAGGCAAAGGGGTTCATGCTGCCGCGCCGGGATCCCAGGCGCTGCTGGTAGAGACCGTCCGCCGCGCCCCAGGCCGCGTCGAAACCCGGTTGCGCGCTGACCGTCACGGAGTAGTTGGCGAGCCCGCGGATGGCATCCGCATCCGCGAGCTCGACATGTTCCAGGCGGTGGCCTGCGGCGCGGACCTTCTGCTCCCCGACGTCGGCCGCCGCCTGGTCCAGCGCGTCCAGCGCGGCGTCGAGGCCGGCGTCACCAATGACGTGGAAGCCTGCCTGGATCCCCAGCAGCGAACACGCCGCGAGGTGGGCGGCCGCCTCCGCGGCCGAGAGGTACAGGCTGCCCCGCTCCCCCGCAGCGTCGCTGTAGTCCTCCCGCAGGGCCGCGGTCCGCGAACCGATCGACCCGTCGAGGTTCAGGTCCCCCGCCAGCCCGAGCACGGGCACGCCCAGACGGTCCAGGATGGATTGGGCATGTTCCGCCGAGCCGGCCAGCTCGCCCCAGTAGGGCAGGATCTCCGGAAACGCGTCCGGGCCGGTGTTCCAGGCGACGGCGAGCTGAAGGTCCTCGATGCTGCCGATGTGCGGGGCCGCCATTTCCGCCAGCGCCACGTAACCGTTGGCTGCCGCCTCCGCGAGGGTCCGCTGCTGGTAGCCGCGGAGCGCCGCGGCGGGCAGCCGGCGCGCCGCCAGCCGGGCCGCCGTGTGCGCGTCGCGCTTGACCTGGCCGCCCGCACCGGAGCCGTCGGTATCGTTGCGGCCGGCGTCGTTGAGGCCAGCGGCCGCCGCCAGCGAGGAGGACACGAGCGCCGAGTGCACATCAATGCGGGAGAGGTAGACGTGCCGCCCGCCGGCGGCGCGCTCCAGTTCTTCCCGCGTGGGCAGGGCGGAGTCCACCCACTGGGTCTCGTCCCAGCCGTGGCCCAGCACGGGGCCGTCCGCGCTGGAGGCGGAGAGACAGAAGCCGGCCACGGCGTCGAGCAGTTCCCGGGCAGAGCGGACCCCGCCGAGCTGCAGCGAGTCCAGGGCAATGCCTGTTTCGGTGAGATGGACGTGGGAATCGACGAAGCCGGGCGCGAGGAGCGCGCCGTGCAGGTCAATGACCTCCATCGAGGCGTCGGCAATCGAGGTGGCCGCCTGCTCGGAGCCGACCCAGGCGACGGTGTCGCCGTCGACCAGCATCGCCGTCGCAAAGGGATCGGCGGCGGTGTAGACGGAACCGTTCCGGTACAGCGTTGCCTTGTGCGGGGCGGGGGTGGCCGGTGAATCGGTCATGGGACGGGGACTCCTTGTTGCTGGTGGCCGGCGCGGGCCGGACGTGTTCGACGACGGGAGGTTCCGGCCGGAGGGCCGGCCGGGGCGGTCAGGCCACGGAGGAATACGCGACGACGCCGCGCTTGATGAGTTTGATCGCGTCGCCGCACAACCGCGCGACCCTGGGGTCCAGCGACGGGATCTTTGCCAGCTGGTCCAGCAGGTCGATGACCTGCTTGACCCAACGGACGAAGTCACCCGCGGCCAGGTCCGTGCCGCTAAGGACGTCCTGCAGGTGCCGGCCCTTGGCCCACTTGAAGATCGGCCAGACCAGGCCGAGCTCGGGTTCACCGGTCAGGGGGAGCTTGTTGGCTTCCTCGACGTCCTCCAGGGCCGACCATTCATGCACCACAATGTCGACGGCGGATTCCAAAGACACGCTCGGCATCTTGGGCCGCAGCCCGCGGTCCTCACGTTTGGCCTGGTAGACCAGGACGCTGGCGAGGGCGGCGACCTCGGCGGCGTCCAGGTCGCTGAAAGCGCCCAGGCGCAGGGATTGTGAAATCAGCAGGTCCTTTTCGCCGTAGATCCGGCGCAGCCGCTGCCCGTCGGGGCTGATGGTGAGCACGCCGGCGTCGGAGGTTTCCAGGTAGCCGTAGCTGGACAGGACACCGCAGACCCGGTCGAAGGTCTTGGCGATGGTGTTGGTGCGGCCCTGGATCTGGCGCACCAGCCCGTCGGTCTCCTGGCGGAGCTTCCAGTAGCGCTCGGACCAGCGGGCGTGGTCCTCGCGTTCGCTGCAGCCATGGCACGGGTGCGCGCGGAGTTCGCGGCGCAGCTCAGTGATCTTCTTCTCCTGGTCCGGCAGGGCGGCGGCGCGGCCAAAGTCATCGTTCCGGCTCGGCGGCGCGGGGGGCCGGTTTTCCCGGAGGGCGTTCCGGACCGAGGACGCCAGGTCGCGCCGGGACTTGGGCACCTTGGCGTTGAAGGATTTCGGGATCCGTACCCGGGTGATGGGAGCCAGCGGCCCTTCCACGTCCTGGGTGCCGATCCGCCGCAGCTGGTTGTCCAGGGTCATCACGGCGGGCCGCGGTTCGCGGGAGTGGTGGTCGGAGCTGAGGACGACGGCGAGTCCGGGCGCGCGGCCGGTGGGAACATCCACCACGTCCCCGGGGAGCAGCCGGCTCAGGGAGTCCTCGGTCACGGATTTCCTGGCCCGGGAGCTGGTCTGGGAGGCGTTCTTCTCGGCGTCGGAAAGCGCCCGACGGATCCGGGAGTAGTCGGTGAAGTCGCCCAGGTGGCAGCTCATCGCCTTGCTGAAGCCGGCCAGGGATTCCTCCCGGCTGCGCACCTGTTTGGCCAGCCCGACGACGGAGCGGTCGGCCTGGAACTGGGCGAAGGAGGACTCGAGGATCTCCCGGGCCCGGGGCCGGCCGAACTGGGCGAGCAGATTAATCGACATGTTGTACGTGGGACGGAAGCTGGAGTTCAGCGGGTACGTGCGCCGCGAGGCGAGGCCGGCGACGGACGCGGGATCCGTGCCGGGCTGCCACAGGACGACGGCATGGCCCTCGACGTCGATCCCGCGGCGGCCGGCGCGCCCGGTCAGCTGGGTGTACTCCCCCGCGGTGATGTTGACGTGCGCTTCGCCGTTGAACTTGTCGAGCTTCTCCAGCACGACGGAGCGTGCCGGCATGTTGACGCCGAGTGCCAGGGTTTCGGTCGCGAACACGGCCTTGACCAGCCCGTCGACGAAGAGCTTCTCGACGACTTCCTTGAAGGTGGGCAGCATGCCGGCGTGGTGGGCGGCCAGTCCGCGGAGCAGCCCGTCGCGCCAGCTCCAGAATCCGAGCACGTCCAGGTCGTCGGAGGGGATGTCCTGAGCTGCCTCGTCGACGCGCCTGGCGATGATGAGCTGTTCCTGCTCGGTGGTCAGCCACAGACCGGCAGCGACGCACTGTGCCACGGCGGCGTCGCAGCCGGCGCGGGAAAAGATGAAGGTGATGGCCGGCAACAGGTCCTGCCGGTCCAGGCTGGCAATGACCTGGGGGCGGCTGGCCTTTCGGACGGGGCTGCGCGGGCCGCCCTGCGGGGCGTCGTCGCGCTGGTTCCGCTGGCGCCGGACGTTGCGGCCGCCCTGGCCGAAGCGTCCGCGGAAGTTCATCTGGCTCTCGGCGCGGGCCATGGAAAGCAGCTCGGGGTTGACCTCGAAGCCGGGGCGGGCACTGAGGTCGGCGGTTGCCGCGGTGGCGGACACCGCGGAGACGGCGGCCTCGCCGGCAGGGGCGATCTCATCGAAGCTGGTGTCGCCGGCGAAGAGGTCCACGATCTTCCGGCCCACCATCACGTGCTGCCACAGCGGCACCGGCCGGTGCTCGGACACAATGACGTCGGTCTGGCCGCGCACCGTGTCCAGCCACGCGCCGAACTCCTCGGCGTTGGAGACGGTGGCGCTGAGCGAGGCGACCTGGACTTCGCTGGGCAGGTGGATGATGACCTCTTCCCAGACGGCGCCGCGGAAACGGTCCGCCAGGTAATGGACCTCGTCCATCACCACGTAGCCGAGGTCAGCCAGGGTGCTGGAGTCGGCGTAGAGCATGTTCCTGAGCACCTCGGTGGTCATCACCACCACGGGGGCGTCGCCGTTGATGCTGGTGTCACCGGTCAGCAGCCCCACCCGGTCGGGACCGTACTTGTCCGCCAGCTCCGAGTACTTCTGGTTGGACAGGGCCTTGATCGGGGTGGTGTAGAAGGCCTTGAGCCCGCGCTGGAGCGCCAGGTAGATGGCGAACTCCCCCACAATGGTCTTGCCGGCACCCGTGGGGGCGGCGACCAGGACGCCCCGGCCGGCCTGCAGGGACAGGCAGGCTTCGCGCTGGAAGTCGTCGAGTTCGAAGGCCAGCGAACGGATGAAGCCGCCCAGATAGGTTTTGGCTTCTGCGGCCCGCTCGGCGCTGGCTCGGTAGCGTTCAGACGGCGATTCCGGCCCGGGTATTGAGGACATGGTTCCAGCCTAGTGCGCCAAGGGCTAGAGATTCTCCAGCTCGGAGCTGGGAGTCCCCTGGTCCGCGGTGGCTTCGTTCCCAGCGGCCTTCTTGACGGCGCGCCGTTCACGCCGGCGGTCGTTGAGAAGGCAGAGTCCGATGGCGGCAAAGAACAGGAGCAGCATCGGCCCGGCAAGGTAGAACATGCTCATCGCGTCGGCTCCGGGCGCGGCCATGGCGGCGAAAAGGCAGACCAGGAAAACGGTGATGCGCCAGCTCTTGACGAGCTGTTTGCCCTTGATGATTCCCGCCAGGTTCAGCCCGACGAGGATCACCGGCAACAGGAAGGCGATGCCGAAGGCGAGCAGGAGCCGCAGCACAAAGGACAGATACACCTGGGCGCTGATGAAGTTGGAGCCGCCGGAGGGAGTGAAGTCGGTCAGCACCCGGACCGCGTTCGGAAGCACCAGCCAGGCCAGCAGCACGCCGCCCACAAACAGCGGAACGGCGGCCGCCACGAAGGACAGCGCCAGCCGGCGTTCTTTTTTGTGCAGGCCGGGGACGATGAACGCCCACAGCTGGTACAGCCAGACCGGGCTCGCGACAATCAGGCCCAGGAACACGGAGACCTGGATCATCAGGTCAAAGGAGCTGGCCACCCCGTCAAAGTTCAGCGTCGCCTGCCGGCCCTCATTTTCATTGAGGTCAGCGATCGGTTTGATCAGTGCCTCGAGCATGGGCTGGTAGACGAGGAACCCGACGACGGTCCCCAGGATGACGGCGATCGCGGACTTGAAGAGACGGTTCCGCAGTTCTTTCAGGTGATCGAGGAGCGCCATCCTCCCCTCGGGGTTCGACTGGCGGCCCATGGTTACTGCCACGCGGTGTTAGGCGCGGTTCGGCGGCGGAACGTCGGTTCCGTCTCCGGCGCGGGTTTCCGGGCCGGTGGACTTCGGGTGGTTCACGACCCTGCCCTCGACAGGCTCAGAGCCGTCTGCGGCGTCGGTGGCGCCGTCCTTCTTCATTTCCCGGACCTCGGACTTGAAAATGCGCATCGACTGGCCAAGGCTCCGGGCCATGCCGGGCAGCTTCGGTGCAGCAAAAAGCACCAGTGCCAGAACGATGATGATGATGAGATGCCAGCCTTCAAGCCTCATGACAGGAGGTCCTTTCGTTTGAATACATCCTACGTCTAACTCAATTCGATGTCGTGCAGCCGCTGGGGCTGGCCACGGTCCAGCTTGCGCTGGACGCGCCGCTGGCGGCGGGTTTCCTGGCGGGCGAACTTCGACGCGCGGTAATCATGCCCCATCTTCAGAGGGGAGGCAAAAACGGCGGACCCGGGTTCGGGTTGCGGTTCCGCGCCGGCCCCGGCCGCTGCGCCGTTCACGGACTGGCCGTCCTCCCCGGCAGTGTCCGCGGACGGGGCGGCGGGGAACGTGGAGAACCGTTCCCCCGCTTCCCCGAGTTCCTTGACCGTGGCCATGAACTTCCGGAACAAGCGGACGCCGAGCACAACAAAGATCAACAGGGACAACGCAACGAGCGCTATCCAGATCACGATCCAGGACCACCAAGGCATGCTGAGTAGTCTAGCCGCCGCACTGGCTAGTCTTCATATTGGGCCAGGGCAGCGGCAAGCCACTCGCGGGACGCGTCCGCCAGTCCGCCCGGGTGAAGGATCCGTGCCGTCCCGCCGTGCTGCGCCACGAACATCGGCAGCCAGTCGGTGCTGCCGAAGCGGATTTCGGCCAGCAGCCCGCCGTCGGGCAGTTCCGCCGTCCGTTCCGCGTAGTACTCGTCGGCGAGTCCGATACCGCGGCGTGTCAGTTCCACCACCACCAGGGTGTCGTCGTCGTTGGGGGTGAAGAGCTTGACGGGGAAACTCGTCTCCGGCGCCGCCGTCGCCGAGACGGGCACCCCGGTGGTCTCCAGGGCCTCGATCCGGTCCAGCCGGAAGTTGCGCAGACCCTGCGCCGAATGGCAGTAGGCCTCGAGGTACCAGGTGTTGTCCATCGAATAGAGCCGCAGCGGGTCGATGTTGCGTTCGGAGATTGCATCGCGCAGCGGCGAGAAGTAGCGCAGCCGCAGCTGGGCGCCGGTCCGGATGGCTTCGCGGGCCGTTTCCAGCGCTGCCGAATTCTCCGGGCCCACCTCGGGGCCCGCCAGCGCGGCCGCTTTGAGGCCCTCCTCCCCCGCCGCCGCCATGAGCTTGAGGGTGACGGATTCAAGGGCACAGCCTTCGGCCAGCTCGGGCAGACCGTTGAGCGTCTCCAGCCCCGTCAGCAGGGCGCAGGCTTCCTCGACGGTGAAGCGGACGGGCCGGTTGAGGTCGAGGTCCTGGCTGATGGTGACGTGGTCGTCGTCCCACTGGATGTCCAGCAGGTCGTCCGGGTAGCCCTCGGGCAGGCCGGAGCAGATGAGGATCCGCAGGTCCGCTTCGAGTTCCTTGCGGGTGATCCCGAATTTCGCCGCCACTTCGCTGATGTGCAGGCCCTGGTTGTGCACCAGGAACGGCACCAGTTGCAGCATCCGGCTCAGTTGGTCCTCGGAGGTGCGTTTGCGGCCGTGCCGGGGCCCCGAGGGGAAAGCGCCCGCCTCGAAGGCGATCGGCGGAACGGGCGCCGCAGCGAAGTCGGCCGCGGCGGACAGGCGGCGCCGCACGGAGCTGACGAGTTC
This sequence comes from Pseudarthrobacter sp. MDT1-56, assembly GCF_059383555.1. NCBI lineage: Bacteria > Bacillati > Actinomycetota > Actinomycetes > Micrococcales > Micrococcaceae > Pseudarthrobacter > Pseudarthrobacter sp. MDT1-56. The sequence goes on along the minus strand of NZ_JBWZCK010000002.1, from coordinate 221,959 downwards.
GGGCGGGGACACCGCGCGGGCCCGGGGACCGTAGGAGGCGAGCTCCTCGGCGAGCGTTTCGACGTCCCGGAATGGCACGCTGAGGCGTTCCCGGCCCATACCGGGCAGTCCGGGGCCGGTTCCGGCATCGGGGCCGGGGAGGGCGCGTTTGCGCAGTCCGCGGAGCCTGCCGGTCTGGACATCGACGGCGGCGGTCCGGACCGGCAATTCCGCCAGCCCGGCCAGTTCGGCGCGCACGTTGAAGTCCGCGGGCGGGGTGAAGCCTTCCTTGTCCAGGACGGTCACGGCGGACGTGAGGCGGGAGAGCCGGAAGAAGCGTTTGTCGCCGCGGGCCCGGTCGTGGGCTACGAGGTACCACTGGCCGAAGCGGCTGCCGAGTCCCCAGGGTTCCACCAGCCGTTCCACTTCCTTGCCGGTGCTGCCGGCGAGGTAGCGGAAGCTGACGGGGTGCTGGGCGTGCATGGCAGCGACGAGGTCCTCGAACGCCTGCCCGGCGGGTCGGATCCGCGGCTGGACACCGGCGGGGAGTTCGGCGTCGACCAGTCCGCCGGAGGCCTGCAGCTTGCGCACCGCGTTGAGTGCCGCGGAGCCCAGTGCGGCGTGCTCCCAGAGCTGGGCCGCGAGAATGAGCACGGTGCACTCTGCCGGGGTGAGGCTGACGTCCGGAAGCCGGTTGGATTCCTTACCGATCCGGTAGCGGGTGGTGGCCGGATCATCCGAACCCCAGCCCTTGTCCATGACGGTCTCGACGTCGAAGCCGAACCGCCGCAGCTCGCCCTTGTCGCGTTCGAACATCCGGCCGAAGGCGACGTCGTTGCTGGTGGTGTCGTGGTAGACCTTCTCGCGCAGCTCACTGCGGCGCAGGCCGTAGGTGGTGTTGAGCAGGGCGATGAGCAGGTTCAGGAGGCGTTCGGTACGGGAGGCTGACACCCCGCAAGGGTACTAAAGTCCCTGCCCGAAACTGACAAAAGCGCGGCAACAGCCGGAAGAACTTTTCCGATTGTTACCGCGCTCCTGCAGTACGTTGGCCCGTGGGTGGGGATTAGCGGACGGCGACGAGGTCGACGACGAAGATCAGGGCCTCGTTGGGGCCGATCGCGCCGCCGGCGCCGCGGGGGCCGTAGGCCAGCTCGGAGGGGATTTCGAGCCGGCGGCGGCCGCCGACCTTCATGCCCAGCAGGCCCTGGTCCCAGCCCTGGATGACCTGGCCGACGCCGACACGGAAGTCGAGCGGTGCGCCGCGGCCCCAGGAAGCGTCGAACTCCTCGCCGGTGGACCAGGCCACGCCGACGTAGTGGGTGGAGACGGTGTCGCCGGCCTTGGCCTCGGCGCCGTCGCCCTCGATGAGGTCGGTGATGACCAGTTCGGTGGGAACTGCGCCCTCCGGGAAGTCAATTTCCGGCTTCTGGCGGTCAATGTTGCGCTGTCCAAATGACATGGTTGCTCCTTCTAGCGTGGCTTGGGGGTGGTGCGGGTGTGGTGATTACTTGGTGCCGAGGATATCGACGACGAAGACGAGGTCGCCCTTCGCGTCGCCCTGGCCTTCATCGCCGTATGCAAGGTCCTTGGGGATGACCAGGAGGACACGGGAGCCGACCGTCTTGCCGGTCAGGCCCTGCGTCCAGCCCTTGATGACGCCGGTGAGCGGGAAGGTGGCCTTCTCGCCGCGGTCGAAGCTGGAGTCGAAGACCTTGCCGCCTTCAAGCGCCACACCAACGTAGTTCACGGTGAGGGTGTCAGTTTCCTTGACCTCGGGGCCGGTGCCCTTGATGAGGTCCTGGGACACGAGGGCGGTCGGGGCGGCGACGCCCTCGACGGAGATCTCCGGGATGCCCTTGTCATTGTCCTTCACGGTCGGCAGGCCGACCGGCGGGGTGACCGTCTCGCCCTCGGGCTTGTCCAGGACCATGGGCGCATCCTTCGCGGAGAGCACCTTGACGACAAGGAGCTGGGTGGGCTGCGCTTCGGCGCCTTCAGCGGCTGCCGCGCCGGGAACGGCCAGTGCCAGGTGCGTGCCGATCTTCGCGCCCACGAAGGCGTTGTAGATGACGGGGCTCTCGGTCTTGAGATCGTCGGTCAGTTCGAGCTCCTCCGGTTCCCCCGGGAAGGTGTCCTCCAGGGTGGAGCCGTCCTTGCCGCTCAGGGCGACGATGGAGATCGAGGCGATCTGGTTGGCCTTGACCCGGTCGCCGTCGCCTTCCGTGATGACCTTGACGGTGGGTTCCTTAACCTCAATGGGCTTGTCGAATTCAACACCGGGTGCCTTCTTGTCGCCGTTCTCCGTCAGCTTGAGGGAGTCCAGCTTGGCGGTCTCGCCAGCGGACTGGCTGGTGGGCTCCGCGGCGGCTGGTTCGCCACCGCCGCAGGCGGTCAGCAGCAGCAGTCCGGGAAGAAGAATTGCTAGTAGTCGGCGCACTTAAGAACTTTCGTCGGGGCAGGATGGACGCGTCGCCGGGCAAATGCCAGCGGCAAAGCAAGCGTTGGCCGCGAACGGCACCCCTCCAGAATAACGTGGAAAGCTGGGTATCAGCCCATAGAGTTCAGCAGGGCATCCACCCGCTCGTCCACACTGCGGAACGGGTCCTTGCACAGCAGGGTCTGGTGGGCGCGGTCGTTGAGCTTCAGGTGCACCCAGTCCACGGTGTAGTCGCGGCCCAGTTCCTGCGCCCGGCGGACGAAGTCGCCGCGGAGCTTGGCGCGGGTGGTCTGGGGCGGGGCATCCACCGCGTCCTTGACTGCGGTGTCATCCACCACGCGGCGCACGGCCCCGCGGGACTGCAGCAGGTAGTAGAGCCCGCGGGTGCGGGAGATGTCGTGGTAGGTCAGGTCCAGCTGGGCGATCCGGGGCGCGTCCAGTCCCAGGTTGTGCCGTTCGCGGTAGTTGTCCATGAGCTTCTTCTTGATCGCCCAGTCCACTTCGGTGTCGATCTTGCTGGTGTCTCCGCTCTCGATCGCATCGAGGGTGCGTTCCCAGAGGTCCAGGATCAGCGGGACGTGGGCGTTGTGGGCGCCTTGCTCCGCGACGAACGCCGTGACCTTGCCCAGGTATTCGCGCTGGATTTCCAGCGCGGTCAGCTGCCGGCCGTTCGCGAGCCGGACCAGGGCGCGGCCGCTGAGGTCGTGGGAGATTTCCCGGATGCTGCGGATGGGGTTCTCCATCCGCATGTCGCGCATGATGACCCCGGCTTCGATCATCCGCAGGATCAGGTCCACGGTCCCCACCTTGAGCAGCGCCGTGGTCTCCGACATGTTGGAGTCGCCCACGATCACGTGCAGCCGGCGGTAGAACTCGGCGTCCGCATGCGGCTCATCGCGGGTGTTGATGATCGGACGGGACCTCGTGGTGGCGGAGGAGACGCCCTCCCAGATGTGGTCTGCCCGCTGGGAGAACGCGAACGTCGCTCCGTGCGGGGTTTTGAGGATTTTCCCGGCGCCCGCGATCAGCTGCCGTGTCACGAGGAACGGAATCAGGATCTCGGCCAGCCGGGAGAATTCGCCGCGCCGCGGGATGAGGTAGTTCTCGTGGCTGCCGTAGGAGTTTCCGGCGGAGTCGGTGTTGTTCTTGAACAGGTATACGGTGCCGTTGAAGCCCTCCGCCGCGAGCCGTTCCTGCGCCTCATCGACTAGGTCGTCGAGGATGAGTTCCCCGGCCCGGTCGTGCGCGATCAGCTGGGCGAGGTCGTCGCATTCCGCGGTGGCGTACTCCGGGTGGGACCCGACGTCGAGGTAGAGCCTGGACCCGTTGGTCAGGAACACATTGGAGGACCTCCCCCAGCTGACCACCTTGCGGAACAGGTAACGGGCCACCTCCTCGGGGGCCAGCGGACGGGACTCCGGGCTTGAATAGGAAATCCCGAATTCGGTCTCGATGCCGAAAATGCGCTTGTCCATCTCAGTTCTCCTCAGCCAGCAATGCCGTGATATCTGCGTCCTCAAGCCGGCGGAACGCACGGCGGGTGCCGCGGCTGCTTTCCGAGCCGCGGTCCAGCACCGCCACCTCCACGGCCGAGGGCGGCAGCGTGGTGGTTTCCTTGTCCGCAACGAGACCGGCCAGGGCCAGCCTGATCGCACCGGCGAAGTCCAGGGCGCCCTGCCAGCCCGCCGCGACGGCCTCGGAGACCTTGTCCGCCTGGCCGCCCATGACGATGAACCCGTTCTCGTCGGCGATCGACCCGTCGAACGTGAGCCGGTAGAGGTGGTCCTCCTCCGGGGAGGACCCCACCTCGGCCACGGCCAGTTCGACTTCGAAGGGTTTTTGTTCCGCGGTGAACACCGCCCCCAGGCTCTGCGCGTAGACGCTGGCGAGGCCCCTGGCCGTGACGTCCTCCCGGTCGTAGGAGTAGCCGCGCACATCCGCGTACCGGACCCCGGCCTGCCGGAGGCTTTCAAACTCGTTGTATTTGCCCACGGCTGCGAACGCGATCTTGTCGTAGATTTCGCCGATCTTATGCAGTGACGGCGAGGGGTTCTCGGCTACGAGGGCAATCCCGTCGCTGCAGCTGATGACCACCACGGAGCGCCCGCGGGCGATGCCCTTCCGCGCGAAATCCGCGCGGTCCTTCATCAGTTGTTCGGGCGATACGTAGAACTGCTGGGTCATCTCAGGCCTCCCGCTGGGCAACGGCCCTGGACTCGATGATGGCGCCGGCCATTTCCGCGAGCTCGCGCTCCGGGACCCGGACGGCACCTGTTCGGTTGACGGTGTAAACGACCGGCCAGAGTTGCCGGACGGGATCGGGGCCGCCGGTGGCGGAGTCGTCGTCGGCGGCGTCGTAGAGCGCCTCGACGGCGACGGAGACGGCGTCCCGCTCCGGGAGGTTGGGCCGCCAGAGTTTCTTCAGCGCGCCGCGCGCGAACATCGAGCCGGAACCGACGGTGTGGTGTTCCTGCTCCTCGTAGCGGCCGCCGGTGACGTCGTAGGAGAACAGCCGGCCCAGGCCCGCGGGACGGTCGAAGCCTGCGAACAGCGGCACGACGGCCAGGCCCTGCATCGCCATCGGCAGGTTGCTGCGGACCATCGCCCCGAGCCGGTTGGCTTTGCCGTCCAGGCTTAGGAGTGTTCCTTCGATCTTCTCGTAGTGTTCGAGCTCGACCTGGAAGAGACGGGTGATGTCGAGCGCGATCCCCGCGGTCCCGGCGATGCCGAGCACGGAGTACTGGTCCGCGGGAAAGACTTTCTCGATGTGCCGGCTGGCGATGATGTTGCCCATCGTGGCACGGCGGTCCCCCGCCATCAGCACCCCTCCGGCGTAGGTCAGCGCGACGATGGTGGTCCCGTGCGGCGCCTGCAGGGGCGTGGCGGCATTCCCTGCCGGGAGCTGCTGGCCGGGCGGAAGCTGGCCGAAAGGCAGCAAATCGGGGCGCTGGCGCTGCAGGTGTTCGGTGAAGGAGGACGTGGCGTTGGCTGCTACCTGGTTGGCGGTGGTTTCCTGCACTGGTGCACTCCCTCAACGTAGTGAATCAACGACTTCCGGCCCTCAGCCCTGTGCCGGCGCAACCCCTGCGCCGCCGCGGTCCGGGCGGTGCGCTACTGGCCGCCCTTTTGGACAAACGCGCGGACGAACTCCTCGGCGTTGGATTCCAGAACGCCGTCGATCTCATCGAGCAGATCGTCGACGCCCTGGGTGGCGGCTGACGCCTGTCCCTCCGCGGGAGCCGGCGGGGCTGCGGGGACGTCTTCGTCGACCTCGGTGTCCCGCGACTGCGGCTGCTGTTGCTCCTGGCCTGCCATTGTTCTCTCCTTCTGTCCGTCCCTTCTTCGCAAGGGACTTCCTGTAAGCCATATTGCCACGCCCTGAGCCCCTGCGGGACTCTTTGGGCCTACGAACCGGGAGGGAGTCCCAGCAGCTCGGACAGGAAGGATCCGGCCTCCCGGTGCCGGGCGAAGAGGCCGCCGGTGAGGGCCTCGGTTCCGCGCAGCGGTTCCCGGGTGGGGACCCGCTGAAGCCTGCCGCGGCCGGGCACATCGAAGATCACGGAGTCCCAGCTGGCGCCGACAACGTCGGCTCCGAAGCGGCTGACGCAGCGGCCCCGGAAGTAGGCCCGGGTGTCCGACGGCGGCTCCGTGACCGCCCGCTGGATCACGCCGTCGTCGACGATCCGCTGCATGCGGTCCCGTGCCAGCAGGCGGTAGTAGAGTCCCTTTTCCGGCCGGATATCCGCCCACTGCAGGTCCACGAGGCCCAGCCGTGCGTGGCCCCACTCCAGTCCGTCGCGGTCCCGGTAACCCTCCAGCAGGGAGAGTTTCGCCAGCCATTCCACGGAGGACGCAGCCGCTGCGCGGTCGTTGCCCAGTTCGGTCAGCGTCGCCGACCATCGTTCCAGCACGTCATGGGTGTGGCCGTCCCCGTCCACCGCATCAGCGACGCCGGTGTCCTGGGCATGCTTTGCGGCCGCTTCAAAGTAGATCCACTGCAGGTCCAGGGCGGTGATCCGGCGGCCGTCGAGCAGCCGCAGGGTGGCGGTCAGCGAGGTGTCGTGGCTGACTGCCTGCAGCGAGGCAACCGGCTCATGGACTTCCAGCTTCGGGGCCAGCCCGGCCTCGATCAGGCTCAGCACCAGCGCTGTGGTGCCGAACTTCAGGTAATTGGCGGTCTGGCTGAGGTTGGCGTCACCGATGATGACGTGCAGCCGCCGATACTTGTCCGCGGTCGCGTGGGGTTCGTCGCGGGTGTTGATGATGGGCCGGCGGATCGTGGTTTCGAGGCCGACTTCGGTCTCGAAAAAGTCCGCCCGCTGGCTGATCTGGTAGCCGGGGCGGGAGCCGTCCTGCTTCATGCCGACCCGGCCGGCGCCGCAGAAAATCTGGCGGGTGACGAAGAACGGCGTCAGGCCGCGGACAATGTCCCCAAACGGCACCGAGCGGGGCATGAGGTAGTTCTCGTGGGAGCCGTAGGAGACCGACTTGTTGTCCGTGTTGTTCTTGTACAGGTTGACCGGCGGCAGCTCCGGATCCGACGCCAGGCGCCGCACCGCGGCGAGGGCCACGAGGTCTCCGGCAGCATCCCACGCGACGGCGTCGCGCGGGCTGGTTACTTCCGGGCTGGAGTACTCGGGGTGGGCATGGTCGACATAAAGCCGGGCACCGTTACCGAGCACCATGTTCATCAGCAGTGTGCCGGACTCGTCCTCGCCGTCGGCTTCGAGCTCCTGCCGGCCGTAGGCCAGGGCGACAGCCTCGGCGTCGAGGACGGGCGGCTGGTCGGTCAGCTGGTCCGGTTCGGCCTGGCTGCGCTCCAGCGTCCAGCCGCGGGCGTCATGCAGCGGTTCCTCGTCGGTGTAGTCCCAGCGGGTCTCGGCCCCGCCGGCGGCGCGCTGCCGGGTCACCTGGGCGTAGGCCTGGATCACCCGGGCGGACATCATCGTGGCGTTGGCGCCCGGTGCGGAGGGCGCGTGGATGCCGTATTCGGTTTCCGAGCCCATCACCCGCATGGCGCCGCCGACCGGCAGCCCGCCCGATACGCCGGCCGGCCTGCCGGGCACCGCCGACGTCACAGGTACTGGCCCGTGCTCGGCATCGTCTCGATGGACTTGCCGGGTTCCTGCCCCGCTTTGCCCTGGACGATCGTGCGGATGTACGTGATGCGTTCGCCCTTCTTGCCCGAGATCCGTGCCCAGTCATCCGGGTTGGTGGTGTTGGGCATGTCCTCGTGCTCGCGGAATTCGTCGACCACGGCGCGCAGCAGGTGGTCGATCCGGATGCCCTTCTGGCCCACGGTGAGCAGGTCCTTAATGGCGTACTTCTTGGCCCGGTCCACGACGTTCTGCACCACGGCCCCGGAGTTGAAGTCCTTGAAGTAGAGCATTTCGGTGTCGCCGTTGGCGTAGGTGACTTCGAGGTATTCGTTGGACTTGTCGGTGGAGTACATGGCCTCGACGGTGCGCTGGACCATCGCGTCCACGGTGGCCTGCACATCGCCGTGGTGCTCGGCGAGGTCGGACTCGTGGAAGGGAAGGTCGGCGGTGATGTACTTGTTGAAGATGTCCGCCGCGGCCTCCGCATCGGGGCGGTGGATCTTGACCTTGACGTCGAGCCGTCCCGGCCGCAGGATCGCGGGGTCGATCATGTCCTCACGGTTGGAGGCGCCGATCACGATCACGTTGTCGAGCCGCTCCACGCCGTCGATCTCGCTGAGCAGCTGCGGGACGATGGTCGTTTCGACGTCGGAGGAGATGCCTGTGCCGCGGGTGCGGAACAGCGAGTCCATCTCGTCGAAGAACACCACCACCGGGCTGCCCTCGGAGGCCTTTTCCCGGGCGCGGGCGAAGATCAGCCGGATGTGCCGTTCGGTCTCGCCGACGTACTTGTCCAGCAGTTCCGGTCCCTTGATGTTCAGGAAGTAGCTCTTCATGTCCGTTTTGCCCGTGCGTTCGGCAGCCCGGGCGGCGAGGGAGTTGGCGACTGCCTTGGCGATCAGCGTCTTGCCGCAGCCCGGCGGGCCGTAGAGCAGGATGCCTTTCGGGGCCTTGAGCCCGTGTTCGCGGTACAGGTCCGGATGCAGGAACGGCAGTTCCACGGCGTCGCGGATCTGTTCGATCTGCGGTCCGAGGCCGCCGATGTCCTGGTAGGTGATGTCCGGCACTTCCTCGAGGACGAGGTTCTCCACTTCGGAGCGCGGGATCTTTTCGAGGGCGTAGCCGGTGCGGGAATCGATCGAGAGGGCGTCGCCGACCCGGAGCTTCTGCGAAAGCAGGGCGCCGGAAAGCCGGATGACACGTTCCTCATCCGCACGGCCCACCACCAGGGCACGGTCCGCGCCCAGCATTTCCTTCAGCGTGACAAGGTCCCCGGCCCGTTCATAGCCCAGCCCGGCGACCACCATCAGCGCCTCATTGAGAAGGACTTCCTGGCCGACGGCCAGCTGGTTCATGTTGACCAGTGGGCTGATCCCGACACGCATCTTGCGGCCGGCGTTGAAGATGTCGACCGATTCCTCGGTGGCGGCCTGCCCGCCGTTGCCGGCGGAGGGGTGGCGTTTCGGGTTCAGCTGCAGCACCGTGCCGAAGCTGTACGGCGGCTGGCCTTCCTGGTCGAGGGCGTTCTTCAGCCGGAGGATTTCCGCTTTCGCGGTTTCCAGCATGCCCACGAGCTTGGAGTTGTTCTGCGTCGCGGCGGCGAGCTGGCGGTCAATATGCCGGAGCTTGTCCCGGAGGATATTGACCTGCCGCTCGGCCACGGACAGTTCGCTGGCGGCGTGCGCCTGCCCCGCGGATGCGGACGCATCCTCTGCCGGCGTCTGGCCCGGATCGGTGTTCGGAGTCTCCATCGTGCATCAGCCCCTTCCTACGCTTCTATTAAGACATTAGCCCCAAGAAGCCGGACCCCGCTGAAGACTTCCGAAATACGGACTACTTCGTAATATCCGGATCGTCCTTGACGTTGGTCCCGGCAATGGCGTCGCGGGCGGCCCGGCGCAGTTTCTTGTCCGAGACGGCGCGCTCCCCCACCGCCCCGGGCGTCCAGGCGTTGACGTCCTCTTCGTTGAAGTCGGTTTTGGACGGGCGCCGTTTCACGGAGATGCCCGTGACGCCGTCGGCCAGCCGCCGGGTGACCAGCAGGAAGCCGGTGTGCGCGACCATCCGGTGGTCCGGACGGACTGCCAGGCCCTCAAGGTGCCAGCCGCGGACCATGGATTCCCAGGCGTCGGGTTCGGTGAAGCGGCCGTCGGCGCGGATGGCTTCCGCGGTCCGGGACAGCTGGGTCACGGTGGCGACGTAGTTGATCCACACGCCACCGGGGGCCAGGACGGTGGCAACCGCGTCGAGGCATTCCCACGGGGCCAGCATGTCCAGGACCACGCGGTCCACGGACCCGGGCTCCTCGGTGCGGACGACTTCCTCCTGGAAATCACCGATGGAGATCTGCCAGGCTGGATGCGGGCCGCCGAAGATAGTCTCGACGTTGCCGCGGGCGATGTCCGCGAATTCTTCCCGGCGCTCGAAGGAGTGCAGGTAGCCGTTGTCGCCGACCGCGCGGAGCAGCGAGATGGACAGGGCGCCGGAGCCGACGCCGGCCTCGACGACGCGTGCGCCGGGGAAGATGTCCGCCATGGTGACGATCTGGCCGGCGTCCTTGGGGTAGACGACGGCTGCGCCGCGGGGCATCGAGAGGACGAAGTCCGAGAGCAGCGGGCGGAGCGTCTGGTACTGCTGGCCGACGTTGTTGACCACCACGGAGCCGTCCGGCCTGCCGATGATCTCGTCGTGGTTCAGGAAGCCGCGGTGCGTGTGGAAGGCTCCGCCAGCTTCGAGGCTGATCGTGTTCATGCGCCCGCGCTCGTCGGTGAGCTGCACGCGTTCGCCCTCCCGGAACGGTCCGCGGCGGCGTGCTGCGCCGACGGGAGCGCCGCCGGCACGTGCCGGGCTGGCCGCCGGGGCCTCTGTGCCGGGGGCCGGGCTGATGGCCGCGCCGTCGGCTGTTCCGGCGTCGTTGGGGCTGGTGCTGGCGGCGGTGTCGCTGCTCATGAAAATGTTCCTCGCTCCTGTAAAGCTGTGTGGCCGCGGAAAGTGCCGGCGGTCCGGCTGCTTGCGCCCAGGGCCGTGCGCCCGGGCCGGAAATACACGACCGGCAGGTAACTCTACCGGCTTTGGCCGAACATCCGCTTGCCGGACCCTGGGTTCTTGCCCGTGAGGGCACCAAGGACGGCGGATTGCCGCAGCAGGCCGGTGACGGTTCCGTCGCGGTCGACGACGGCGTATTCCAGGCCGTCGAGCTGGGCCAGGTACTGGATCAGTTCCTGTCCCCTGGACCACTCGGGCACGTAGGCGCCCGCGCCGAGGGCGTAGGACACCGCCGTGAGGGGTGTGGTGGCGGCGGCGGCCGCGGAAACCGTGGCGACTGCCCCGGTGTCCACCACGGCGGCCGGACGCCCGTCCGGGCGGTAGAGCACGACGGCGGGAGCCGCACCCGTGGTGGGATCCGGGGCCAGCGCCAGCACGTCCGCCACGGACGCGCCTTCCGGGAGGCCCACGGCGGGTTCGGCCAGCGCGCCGGCTTCCACGGACGGCAGGCGGCTACGCAGCCGCGCCTGCTCAATCGAGGCGGTGGCGCCCATCCAGAGGAAGCTGCCGACGAGGACCGTGATGAGCATCAGGGAGATGTCGGGCCGGCCGCCGCTGAGCAGGGGCAGTGCCACGAACCAGGCCACGAGGGCGATCACGATGATCCGCCCGCCCCAGCCGGCCGCCACGGTGCCCTTTTCCTGGCTGCCGGTCAGCTTCCAGACGGCGGATTCGACCAGCCGGCCGCCGTCCAGCGGCAGCCCGGGCAGGACGTTGAAGATGCCGATCAGCAGGTTGGCCCAGACAAAGATGTTGGTCAGGATTCCCGCGACGCCGGTGAGGTCGCCCGCGGTCAGCAGGAGCCAGCCGCCGGCGGCGAGGACCAAGTTGGCCGCCGGGCCAGCCATGGCGACGATAACGGAGCGTCCGGGTGACGCCGTGAAGCTTTCAAACTGGGTGTGGCCGCCCCAGAGGTTGAGGACGATCTTTTCGCTGGGCCAGCGGTAGATCTTCGCCGTCAGTGCGTGCGCGAGCTCATGCACCAGCACCGAAATCAGCAGCAGGACAGCGTAGGCGAACGCCACGAAGTAAGCGCCAATGCCGAGGTACGGGTTGTTTGCCTGCAGCACCGGGCCGTAGACGATCACGGTGAACGCCGCAATGATGAACCACGAATAGGCGAGGATGACCGGGATGCCGGCGATGCGCCCCAGCGAAATACCCTCTTTGCGGCCCTGCTTCTGCGGATCCTGCCCGCTGCGGCCGCGGGTGTCGGTGTCAGTCATGGACCGGCACCTTTACTGCGCCGCTGCCCGAGCCGAAAGTGGCGTCCGGGAACTCGTGGCGCAGGGCGACGAGCTCTTCGAGGTCGCCTACGGTACGCCCCGCGAGGGTGTCCCACATGGCGTGGCGGGGATCCTGTGGCAGCGGCACGATATGCGGGATGGCGACGGTCAGCACGCCGGAGGCGACGGCGGCCGCCACGCCCGGCCCGGAGTCCTCCAGCGCGATGCAGTGCTGCAGGCCGAGTTCCGGGTCCTGTTCCTGCAGCAGCTCGACAGCTTTGAGGTACGCCTCGGGGTGCGGCTTGCCCTGCGTGACGGTGTCGCCGGTGACGAGGAAATCGAAGTAGGGCCTGGGCAGGCTGGCCACAATCTCCCGGGCCAGCGGGGCCTCGGACATGGTCACGAGGGCACAGCGGATCCCCGCCGTGTGGAGTTCCTCCAACAGTTCGCGGGCACCGGGCCGCCAGGGCACGGAGGTGCGGACCTGGCTGATGACATGGGCCGTCAGGATGTCGATGATCTCCCGGCGCTCCAGCGCCACCCCTGCGTCCTGCAGGATACCCGCGGAGAAGACCAGGGACTGGCCCACCAGCTGCATGGCCTTTTCATGGGACCACTGCCCGCCGTGCGCGGCAACCAGGGCGTGCTCGGCCTCGATCCAGTACGGCTCGGTGTCCACGATGGTGCCATCCATGTCCCAGAGCGCGGCTTTGAGCAGGGGCTGGGGAACTGAGGATTGCATGCCTTCCAGTCTACGGGGCGGCCCTGTGAGGGGCCTGATTACTACGCCTACGGCGAATATCGCCCGCGGGTCGCCGATTCCCGGCGCTTCATTCCCTGCGGCGGCCGGGTCCTTGGACGTAGGGTGAAGGGATGAATAGCTTCGAGGTAGACCCCGCGGAAACGGGCGACGTGCCCGAGCCGGAACGGCTGCTGCAGCCCGTCCCCGAGGGCCGGCGCATCACGGTGATGCTTGCCGCCTTCGAAGGCTGGAACGACGCCGGCGAGGCTGCAAGCGATGCCCTGCGTTACCTCAACAAGCTTTGGGGCGGCAAGAAAGTCGGTTCGGTCGACGCCGACGAGTACTACGACTTCCAGTTCACCCGGCCCACAATCCGCCGCACGGCGTCCGGGGAGCGGAAGATCAAATGGCCCTCCACCCGCATTTTCAAAGCCAGCGTTCCCGACTCCAAGGTGGACGTCATTTTCGTCCAGGGCACTGAGCCGTCGTACAAGTGGCGGGCCTACACCGCCGAACTGCTGGTCCATGCCGAGGCACTCCACGTGGACTACGTCATCCTGGTCGGTGCCCTCCTCGCCGACGTGCCGCACAGCCGGCCGATCCCGGTAAGCACGTCGACGGATGACCCTGCGCTGCGTGAGCGGATGGACCTTGAGGCCTCGCAGTACGAGGGTCCCGTGGGGATCGTGGGCGTCCTCGCCGAGGTTGCGCTGCTCGCCGGGCTGCCCACGGTCTCACTCTGGGCCGCCGTGCCGCATTACGTGGCGCAGGCACCTTCCCCCAAGGCGCAGCTGGCGCTGCTGCACCGTATCGAGGAGCTCCTGCAGGTTCCGCTTGACACCCAGGAGCTCGTCGAGGAGTCCGACGCGTGGGAACGCGGTGTGGACGAACTGGCCACTGAGGACCCCGAGATCGCGGCGTATGTGCGCCAACTCGAGGAAGCGAAAGACACCGCCGACCTCCCGGAGGCCAGCGGCGAGTCGATCGCCCGTGAATTCGAGCGCTACCTCAAGCGCCGCGGCAAGGACAAGCCTTAGAGTTCGACGCCCAGCAGGGCGTTGATGGCGTCGCCCGCCAGCGCGGCGTCGAAGGCGGATCCGGCCTGCGCGGCCCCAAGGGCGGCCGCGGCCCACTCATCCATGGCGGCGACGGCCCCGGGGGCGTTCAGGTCCTTGGAGAGTTCGGCCCGCAGCCGGGACACCAGCCCGTCAGCCGAGCCTTCGGGCGCGACGTCCAGGGCAGCCCGCCAGGTGCGGAGCCGTTCCTTGGCCTGGGCGAACCCGGCCTCGGTCCATGACCAGTCGCTGCGGTAATGGTGGGCCAGGATGGCCAGCCGGATCGCGGCCGGGTCCTCGCCGGCGGCGCGGAGTTTGGAGACCAGGACCAGGTTTCCCTTGGACTTGCTCATCTTTTCTCCGTCGAGCCCCACCATGCCGGCGTGTGCGAAGTGTTGTGCCAGCGGCACCCCGGACAGGGAATAGGCATGCCCGGCGCCCATTTCGTGGTGCGGGAAGATCAGGTCCGAGCCGCCGCCCTGCACGGTGAACGGGGCGGGCAGGTACTTCTGGGCGATGACGGTACATTCGATGTGCCAGCCTGGCCGTCCCTCCCCCAGCCCGTCGCCGGGCCAGCTCGGTTCGCCCTCACGGGCAACCCGCCAGAGCAGCGGGTCCAGCGCCTGGCGTTTCCCGGCGCGGCCGGGGTCGCCGCCGCGTTCCGCAAAAAGCTCGAGCATCTCGGCGTCGGACAATCCGGAGACGGCGCCGAGGGTCCAGGCGTCCGTGGCTTCGGCGGAGTGCTTGCCGGCCGCTTCGACGTCGTAGTAGAAGTCCCCGTCGGGCTCCCCGGCGCTGCCGGCGACACGGTAGGCCAAACCCCGCTTGACCAGTCGCTCAATGGCGGGGACGATCAGGGGAATGGCTTCCACCGCACCTACATAGTGGTCCGGGGCCAGCACGTTGAGGGCTTCCATGTCTGTCTGGAAGAGCTCGATCTGGCTGGCGGCGAGATCGCGCCAGTCCACTCCGGTGGCCGTCGCGCGCTCCAGCAGGGGGTCGTCGACGTCGGTGACGTTCTGGACGTAGGACACCTGCTGGCGGCCGTCCCGCCAGGCGCGGTTGAGCAGGTCGAACGCGACGTAGCTGGCGGCATGGCCCATGTGCGTGGCGTCATACGGCGTGATTCCGCAGACATACATTGACTGTTCGCCTGCTGCCCCGATGGTGACGACGCTGCCCTTAGCGGTGTCGAAGAGGCGGAGGGCAGGCATGCGGCCCGGGAGCTGGGGAACGGGGCGGGAGATCCAAGACTTCACAGCCCAAGCCTAGTGCTAGGCGCTGATGACGTTGAAACCGAGCAGCAGGTAGAGGGCCAGGCCGAGCAGAATCCGGTACCAGACGAAGAGCCGGTAGCCGTGGGTCGAGACGTACTTCAGGAACCAGCCGATGATGATGTAGCCCACCACAAACGCGACGGCCGTGGCCAGTGCCGTTTCCGGCAGGCTGTAGGGGCCGGTGATGCCGTCTTTGGAGGCCACTTTGTAGAGCTGGTACAAACCGCTGCCGAACACTGCCGGGATCGCCAGCAGGAACGAATAGCGGGCTGCCGCTTCGCGGGTGTAGCCCATCAGCAGCCCGGCGGTGATCGTGCCGCCGGAGCGGGAGACCCCGGGGATCAGTGCCATGGCCTGGGCCAGGCCGTAGAGGATGCCGTGTTTATACGTCAGCTGGGTGAGTTCGCGTTCCTGGCGTCCGATCGCGTCGGCGACGGCGAGGATCATGCCGAAGACAATCAGCATCGTGGCCACGACCCAGAGGCTGCGGAGCACGGACTCGATCTGGTCCTGGAACAGCAGTCCGAGGACGATGATCGGCAGGCTGCCCAGGATCACCAGCCAGCCCATCCTGGCGTCGGGGTTCTGCCGCGAAACTTTGCCGGTCAGGGATGCGGCCCACGCCGTGATGATCCGCACAATGTCGCGCCAGAAGTAGACGATGACCGCGGTTTCCGTGCCCAGCTGGGTGATTGCCGTAAAGGCGGCCCCTGGATCGGCGGCGTTGGGGAGGAAGGAGCCAACGATCCGCAGATGGGCGCTTGAGGAAATCGGGAGGAATTCTGTCAGTCCCTGCACAAGGCCCAGAAAGGCCGCTTCAAACCAGTTCACGTAGATAGACCCTACGTCATGAAGCCGACCGAACCCCCGTAAGCTTGCTGACATGCAGCAGCGTTATGTCGGCAACAGTGGGTTGCGCGTGTCCTCCCTTTCCCTCGGCACCATGTCCTGGGCCCGGGAAACCGATGAGCAGGATGCCTCGGCTCTTCTGCGCACTTTCGTGGACGGCGGCGGAACCCTGATCGACACGGCCGCCTCCTACGGCGAGGGCCAGGCAGAGGCGATGTTGGGCGGCATGCTGGGCGACGTTGTTGCCCGCTCCGAAGTGGTCATCTCCACAAAAGCGGGACTGTCGACGTCGGATGGCCGCCGCAGCGTCGACACGTCCCGGAACGGAATGCTCTCCGGCCTGGATGCAAGCCTCGCCCGGCTGGGCACCGACTACGTCGACCTCTGGTTCGCCCACGCCTGGGACCCCAACGTCCCGCTGGAAGAGACCCTGTCCGCGCTCGAATTCGCCGTCCGGTCGGGCCGGGCCCGCTACGCGGGAGTGTCCAACTACAACGGCTGGCAGACCGCCAAAGCCGCAGCGGTCGCGGGCTTCCCGCTGGTCGCGAACCAGTCCGAATACTCCCTGCTGCACCGCTCCCCCGAAGCTGAACTCATCCCCGCTGTCGAGGACGCCGGCCTGGGCCTGATGGCGTGGGGTCCGGTGGGGCGCGGGGTGTTGAGCGGCAAGTACCGCGGGCACATTCCGGTGGACTCACGGGCAGCCCATGCGCGGCTGGCCGGCTATGTGGAGCCGTACCTGGAGGGGACCTCGTCCAGCGTGGTGGAGGCCGTTGCGATGGCGGCGAAGGGTTTGGGCCGGACAGCCCTCGACGTTTCGCTGAGCTGGCTGCTGTCCCAGCACGGCGTGGCGACGGCGATCGTCGGCCCCCGCACCCCGGTGCAGCTCAAGGAGATCCTGGACTCAACGCTGGCACCGCTTCCGCCGCAGATCGCCCAGGCCCTCGAGGATGTGTCCAGCCACGCCTGAGCGGCGTCCCGCGGACCGAGTCAGTCACTGGAGAATTTCGAGGTCTTCCTCGTCGTCGACGTCTTCTTCCTCGTCGTCATCGCTGTCCTCATCAAGGACCCCAAGTCCCGTCACTTCGCCGTACGCTTCATAGAGAGAGTCGTCGTAGACTTCAAAGGCATCAGCAACAGTAAAAAACGCTGCCTCGACCGCGGGGTCCCCGGGCCCCCGGCGTGCTGACGCAGCGGCGAGGTGTTCTTCCAGGGCAGCCGTGAAGGCTTCAAGCGCGACACGCGGATCGATGCTCATGACTTCACGTTAGCCGGAAAAGGAAGAAAATGGAGAGCAATGAAGGAACATTTTCTCAGCAGTTCAGTCCGGCGGGAACGGGACTATGTGAGGCAGTACGAGTACCTCGTACTGACGGTAAGTCCTGAAGATTCCCTGCCGGAAGCGCGCCGCCGACTGGTGGAACACTCCGAGTACGGCAAGTGGGAACTGGAGCGCAGCGTGCTGTATCTTGGCGGCGGCCGCCGGTTCTGGCTCCGCCGCCGGGTCACCCAGGTCCAGCGGACCGTCTAGGTCCTGGGGTTCAGCGGACCGTCCAGGGCTTCTCGAGCGGTCCCAGCCACGCATTGGCCACGGTGTTGTGCGCCGATTCGTCGTCCGAGGGGTGGAACATCCCCGCCAGCACGTCACGGTACAGCCGTTCCAGTTCGGAACCGCGGAAGTAGCTCGATCCCCCGGACACCCTGATGGCCAGGTCCACGACCGTGCGGGCCGTCTCCGTCGCACTGACCTTGAGCCCGACCAGCTTCGGGAACCACTGGCTGCCATGGTCGGCCAGCGCGTCCACGTCCGCGGCGACGCTGGAGAGCTGGGGGTACAGCGCATCCATCGCCATGGCAGCGTCCGCCACCTTCCAGCGGATGTCGGGATCCTGGGCGTAACTGCGCCCGCCGTTCTTGAAGGACGTCCGCCCCTTCACGGCCTCAACGCCCAGGGCGAGGGCCCGTTCGCCAATGCCCGTGTAGACCGCCGCCAGCAGCGTCTCGAAGCAGGCGAAGATGGCGAAGATCAGCGGGTCCGCGTTCGGGCCGACCGGCAGCTTCCGGAAGATCCGCTCCGCCGGCACCACCGCGCCGTCCAGGACGGTCGTGTTCGACTGGCTGGCCCGCATGCCCAGGGTGTCCCAGTCGGCCAGAATTTCGTACCCGGCCGTGTTCCTGGTGAGGAATCCGTGGACAAGTTGCCCTGCGCCGTCCGCGGCAGACGCGTCCTCCCCGAAGATCCCCAGCCGGGTCCACGCCGGCGAGAGGCTCGTGAAGATCTTGCGGCCGGTGAAGGCATACCCGCCGCCGGCCTGCGGGACAGCCGTGGTGCGGGAGTCGAAGAGCACCGAGTCGTTGCCCGCCTCCGAGTTCCCGAACGCGAAGATCTCACCCTGCGCGGCCTCGCGGAGGACAAAGTCCAGTGACGTGTCGCCCCGGGCGGCCAGGACGTGCGCGACGCCGGTCCAGACAAGATGCATGTTGACTGCCAGCGCGGTGGCCGGCGCCGCCGTCGCCAGCCGCCGCTGCAGCTGCGCCGCCGCCTGGAGCCCGAGTCCCAGGCCGCCGTCGGACGCCGGAACGAAGATTTTCAAGTAGCCGGCCTCGGCCAGCTCCGCGAGGTCCTCGTGGAAAAAGGCGTTGTCCCGGTCGTAGCCGGCGGCGCGCCCGCGGATCCGTTCCAGCAGGGCATCTGGCAGGACGTCGGACAGGGCAGCTTCAGGGCTCATGGGCGGTGTCTTTCGGTCCTCAGTAGTTGGTGAGCAGGGTGTCCAGTACCCGGGCGCCGAACTTCAGGGAGTCGGTGGGGACGCGTTCGTCCACGCCGTGGAACATCCCGGTGAAGTCCAGTTCGTCCGGGAGCTGGAGTGGCGCGAAGCCGTACCCGATGATGCCCAGGCGGCTCAAGGACTTGTTGTCCGTGCCGCCGGAGAGTGTGTAGGGCAGGACTTTGGCTCCCGGGTCCTCGGCGTGCAGCGCGTCGATCATCGAGTCCACGAGGTTACCGGCGAACGGAACCTCAAGGGAGACGTCATTGTGGACGTAACTCACGTCCACGCCCTTGCCGGCGAGTTCGCGGACGATTTCGAGGACGTGATCCTCCTGGCCGGGCAGGGTGCGGCAGTCGATGAGGGCCTCCGCCGATTCAGGGATCACATTGTGCTTGTAGCCGCCCTTGAGCAGGGTCGGGTTGGTGGTGTTCTGCAGGGTGGCGCCGACGAAGCGGGCCACGGTGCCGAGCTCCTTGAGGATCTTGTCCGGGTCGTCGGGGTCGAACTCCACACCCGTGAGTTCCGTCACGCCGTCAAGGAACTGCCGCGTGGTGGGCGTCAGCTCCACCGGCCAGCGGTATTCCCCGATCCGGGACACTGCACTGGCCAGGCGCGTGACGGCGTTGTCCGTGTTGATCTGGGAGCCGTGGCCGGCGCGGCCGTGCGCGACAAGGCGCAGCCAGGACAGGCCCTTTTCGGCGGTCTGCAGCAGGTACGTGCGCTGCCCGCCGATGGTTGCGGAGAAACCGCCCACTTCGGAGATGGCCTCGGTGGCGCCGTCGAAGAGTTCTGGGCGCTTCTCGATCGCGTAGCGGGCGCCGTAGGTGCCGCCGGCTTCCTCGTCGGCGAAGAAGGCGAAGATCAGGTCCCGCTTGGGCTTGCGTCCGGTGCGGGCGAAATTCCGCAGAACGGAGAGGATCATGGCGTCCATATCCTTCATGTCCACGGCGCCGCGGCCCCAGATCATGCCGTCCTTGAGTTCCGCGCCGAAGGGATCCACCGACCACTGCTCGCGCAGTGCGGGGACAACGTCCAGGTGCCCGTGGACCACGAGGGCGCTGGCGGAGGGGTCCTCCCCGGCCAGCCTGGTCACCACGCTGGCGCGGCCCGGGGCGGCCTCGAAGATTTCGGCGTCCAGCCCCACTTCGGTCATCAGCCCCGCGGTGTATTCGGCGGCCGCCCGCTCCCCCGGGCCGGAACCGTCGCCGTAGTTGGACGTGTCGATCCGGATCAGTTCCTGGCAGATTCTGACGACTTCGTCCTCGGGCCTGATATCAGTCATGTTTCACTCCTCGTGGCGTCGGCTCTTTTGCTGGCTTCAGCCTACCCACATGCCTGTTCCGGCCCCGATTATTTGTTTCGGGAAAGTTCATGCTAGAGTCTTTCTCGCTGCTTCGGAGAAAACCGAAACGCTGAAAGGCGAAAAGGTACACCGAATACCACCTGCGCGGGTGGCGGAATGGCAGACGCGCTAGCTTGAGGTGCTAGTCCTCGAAAGGGGGTGGGGGTTCAAGTCCCCCTCCGCGCACAACGGGAAAACCCCCAGAATCCAAGGATTCTGGGGGTTTTTTTCTGTCCCCGCCCACCCACGGCATTCTCAGTGGACACACTTGGGCCGGTCGCGTCGTGGAGCGAGGTAATGACCTCCCGCGGGGTGAAGCAGCCACCGCAGCTTCAGCGCACAGCGGGTGGGCAAGACGCCAGGCAGACGCCGGGTCCGGTTCACGGGTAGCGGCTACCTCATTGGATGGTGCATGGGGACCCGCCGCGACGTCCCCCGGCGCCGCAGCTTGAGTCTTCTCGGGGTTCCGGCCCCATGCCTCCGCCCGAAAGCATCAGCACTCTTGCGGGGAGCTCTCAGCCCTGCCCGGCGTTCAGAACGAGCGAGATGGGCGAGCATGCCCCAAGTAAAAGCCATCCAGAGAACCGCCGCAGTGAGGACGATACCAATCAGGAACAGAGGATGCATGTGGGTCCTCCAGGGATACCTCGGTGTGGGACGGCACGCGGCCGGCCCGGTTGTTGTAGTCTCTCCCCTGCTTGAATGATCTCAGGTTCGTCCCTCCTCCGGAAGTAGTTCCCGCCATGGGCCCCTGATGCTGGCCGGCGCCGGGACTGAGGGCCAAAAGGACCGGGTTGCCGTCATCTGCCCCGTCAGCCGCGAGGGGCGCCAGGCAGCACGGGGCCTAAGCTGGTGCCGTGACACCCTCCCCAGCTCCCGTCGACGTTTTCGTCCAGACCGGCCCCGCCGAGTGGTGGGAGGTCCTCGCCGCCCTGGGTCCGCTGGCCGTGCTGCTCGCGGCGGTCATCGGTGCCGCCATCAGCCTGCGCACCCTGCAGCAGCGCGCCGCCGCTGACACGGCCGCGCTGGTCCAGCAACGGGAAGCGGACAACCGGAGCGAATGGTGGAACCGCGCCCAGTGGGCCCTGGACAGCTCCCTCGCCGCTGACCCGCGCCGGGCCGAACTGGGCCTGGGTGTCCTGGCGGTCCTGGCCGACAGCGGACTGGCCAGCCCGGAGGAACTCAAAATCATCACGGTGGCCTGGGAAGACCCGCTGGACAGCGCCCCGGCCCGGCCGACCATCGCCCCGCCGTCGGAAGCCGCCGGCCCCGGACACCGTGCCGCCTCCCTCGACCCAGGCGTGCAGAGCGCGGCCGCCAGGCTCCGCCTCGTCACCGACCGGCGCCTCGGCCAGGCCACCCCGGAGTGGGTCAGGGAACTGGCCGTCGGCACGCAGCAAGGGTAGTCCTTCACAGGGTTCTTCTAATCCGCTTTGGCCACTGCGGCCAGCTGACCAAAGCTATTTCAGCAGTTCGGCCATGCGGGCGGCATTCCGGTCGTTCTCCGTCAGCGGGTCCAGGCCCCAGGCGTCTTCGATCGTGCGGAGCAGGGAATAGTGGGTGTAGCGGGTGTCCGAGACGTAGCCTTTCCGCGCGGCGGGTCCGGCGAAGACCGTGGCGACCCGGTTGCTGCCACGGCTGCCCTCATCGAACGTGACCACCAGCAGGGAGTTCTTTGTGGTGAACGCCGGTGAGGCGAGGATTTTGGGTATTTGCCGGGACAGCCAGTCGTCGCCGGTCCGGACCGGGCTTCAGGCCCTCGTCCAGCCAGCTCAAGGGCACCACGTGGTGGGCGCACAGCTCCCTGTCCTCCGTCACGGACGGGTAGTACATAAACGGGTTGTGCTTTACCGAGTATCGTCCGGAGTCCTTGGCCAGGCACGGGCCGGGCATTCCTTCGGCATACATCCGCCATTCCCGCCCCGACGTGGTGATTTCGTCGGTAATGGTCCGCACATCTGCCTGGCAGCTGGGTGCCTCGGGGTCGCAGTTGCTGGTGATGCCGGCGGTGGAGCCGCTGGTCAGGGCAATGTAGTTCGGCAGGCTGGGCCGGGTTATCGCATGATAGTTGGCTGCCAGGGCGTGGTCCTTTGCCAGAGAGTTGAGGTACGGGGCATCATCGGCTCCCAGTATCCGGCTGGCGGCCTTGTTCTCCATCACGATGATGACGACGTGATCGATCGTCCCGGCCCGGGCGGGGCCGGGCGGAGACGAAGTGCACCCGGCCAGAAGCAGGCCCAGTGCAAGGACAATGGCCAGGGAGGGACTGGCAACGCGCCTCACTGCGTCCCACCGCCGCTAGGCGTCCGGGGGCAGCGCGGACCGGATGGTTCCGACGAGCGAACGGAACCTGGGATCGGCCTGCAGCGCATCGAGCAGGACGGGTCCGCGCGGACCGGCCAGTGGTACGCGCCAGTTGGGGTACTGCGTGCTGGTCCCGGGCTGATTCTGCGTCCGGGTCTCCCCCACCGCGTCCACCAGGGCGACGCCCAGCAGGGACGAGGGCGTGAGGGTGGTGAAAGCGTAGAGCGCCTCGACGGTGGCCTGCACGTCCTGGTGACCCGGTTCCGGCAGAAGACCGCGTTCCCGCAGGAGGCCGAGTACGGCCTGCTGCTCAGCGGCGGCCTCGGCGCGTTCCTCGTCCACCGGACGCTGGAGCAGGCCCAGTGATTCGCGGAGGGTGACGTGGTCACCGGCCAGGTAGCCGGCGGTCGGGGGAAGGTCGTGGGTGTTGACGCTGGTCAGGCACTGCTGCCGGTACCGTTCCGGCGGGATGGGTCCGTCGGCGTCGTGCTCGAACCAGAGGATCGACGTGCCAAAGATCCCGCGTTCGGCCAGATAGTCCCGGACCCACGGCTCAAACACGCCCAGGTCCTCGCCGATCACGATCGCTCCGGCCCGCTGCGCCTCCAGGGCAAGGATACCAATCAGCGCCTCGTGGTCGTAGTAGACGTAGGTGCCCTGCTCCGGCCCGGCCCCGGCCGGGATCCACCACAGACGGAACAGCCCCAGGATGTGGTCCACCCGGATTCCGCCGGCATGGCGCAGCACGGTCCGGAGCATGTCCCGGTAGGCGGCGTAGCCTGATTCGGCGAGCCGGCCCGGGTGCCAGGGCGGCTGGGTCCAGTTCTGTCCCTGCTGGTTGAACATGTCCGGCGGGGCGCCGACCGTGACGTCCCGGGCCAGCACCCCGGCAAGCGACCAGTCGTCCGCCCCGCCGGGTTTCACGCCGACCGCAAGATCGTGGATGACGCCGATTTCCATGCCCGACAGCCGGGCCGAGCGCTGGGCGGCCTCGAGCTGCTGGTCGCAGAGCCACTGCAGCCAGCGGTGGAATTCGATCCGGCCACCCAGCAGGGCCCGCTGCTCCTTGCAGTAGGCAGTGCCGGGCGAGGAGGCTTCCGCCGCCCACTGGGGGGCGTCGGGGGCGAGCTTCTCGGCCAGGGCGCACCACAGGGCGAAGTCGTCGAGTCCCCGCCCCTCCCCGGCGCAGAAGTCAGCGAACGCCAGGGTACGGGCGGGGTCGCGCGGGACGCCGAACAGCAGCTCAAGGGCAGCGAGTTTGGCGCCGTAGCTGGAGTTGCGGTCCAGCAGCCCGGTGGAATGGTTCGCGGCGTGCTGCTGATTGGCCAGCCGCTCCACCTCGGCCCGGCCGGCCGGGTCGAGGTAGCCGTATTCGGGGATCTCCTCCACCCGGAGGTAGAGCGGGTTGAAGTAACGCCGGGTCGTGGGCAGGTAGGGCGAGTCCTCGACCGGCGGCCGGGGCTCGGCGGCATGCAGCGGGTTGACCAGCAGGAACCCGGCGCCCTCCTGCCCGGTCATGGCGGCGAGATCGGCGAGGTCGGAGAAATCGCCGATCCCCCAGGAGCGGGAGGACCGCACGGAATAGAGCTGCGCGGTCAGGCCCCAGTTCCGCCGGCCGGCGAGCGCCTCGGTCGTGCGGAGCCTCCGCGGCGTGACGATGAGTGGGCATTGGGCCACCGTGCCCTCGTTGTCCGCCAGCAGGGTGTGCCAGCCGAGGGGCACGTGGTCCGGGACAGCGAACACGGCCCGGCCGGTGAGGACGCCGTCCACGTCGACCGGTGCGTCCAAGTTCTCGCGCTGCGTCGCCTCATACCGCCGGCCGTCTTCTGCGATGATCCAGACGTTGACGGCGCTTCCGTGCGGTACATGGACGTTGACGTGGAACTCCTGCCCTTCACGGGCAACGGCGACCGCCGGCAGCAGGCGCCGCCACGGTGCCCGGCGGGCCTCAGCCAGGGACCGTTCCATCTCCTGCGGGTCCGCGGCCGGGACGCCCAGCGCGGCCAGGACGCTGCGCAGGGTGCCGTCCGCGACGGAGCGTTCCACGCCGTCCCAGCCCCAGTAGGACGTCCCCACGCCGTGGGCCGCGGCGAGTTCCCGCAGCAGTAGGGGTGCGCTGGACCCGTTGTGGTGGTGCATGCCATCAGCCATGGGGCAACTCTAGACGCTGCCCCCGGGACCCGTGCCGTGTCGATGGACGTGGGTTTCGCCGACCAGTTCGTGCAGGCCCTCGACGGCGCGCGCCAGGGACAGCTCCGGGGAGGCAACGATGAACGGCATCAGGAGCCGGTTTTCCTTCTCCAGGTGCAGGGCGAAGATGTTCCGGATGGAACCGGCGGCCACGGCGGCGTCCACCCCGGTGGATCCCCGCAGTTCCTCGACCAGTCCGACGATCACCTGATGCTCGGCCAGCATCCCCTCCACGAGCAGCTTTCCCTGCGGCAGGTTCCGGGGCGCGCTGTACAGCGGGCCCTCCTCAGCGAGCGCATGCGGGACGAGGTCGGTCTCGCACCACTCCACCAGCACCTCATGGGCGTCGTGCTCCGCCACCGCGTCACCCGTCCGGACGGCGCGGACCAGTGTCGCCGTCAGCGCGCTGAGCCGCTTGAGCATGCCCGCGTGGTGCTGCTCCACCGCCGCCAGGGCCTCGGCGTCCTCATCGGCGTTCTGGTTGACGGTGCTGGCCGCTGGCTGATCCATGACGTCTCCCGGTTCTGCTGGATAGGGGCATGCGCGCTCTCTTCCCACTTTACGGCGGACACGAACCCGCGCACCGGGCCTTTCGGCCCAGCGGAATGAAGCCGGCCCGGCGCGGAAGACGACGCCGGCTTTAGACTCGGCCGCAACGTCCGCGCTAGCCTTGCAGCCTATGGTCGACGTCGAACGGTTCCGGATCCTCCTCCAGGAGGAGCGCCGCCGGAAACTTGAACTCCTCCCCGCGCTGCGCCGGGACATCTCCTCGGTGAACGCCGCCCGGCAGGATTCAAATGTCGACGACGAACACGATCCCGAGGGAACGACGATCGCGTTTGAGCTCTCCCAGGCCTCGGCCCTGCTGGAACAGAGCTGTCAGGGCCTCGCGCAGATCGAGGCGGCCCTGGCACGGATCGACGCCGGCACGTACGGCATCTGCGCCGTGTGCGGGGAACAGATCGCGGAGGGAAGGTTGGAGGCCAGGCCCTGGACCCCGTACTGCATCCGGCACAGCGCCGGACCGGCGGGCGCCGCAGGGACACCGGACCGAACGTCGGTATGACCAATCCTGCCGAGACCTGGTGGACCCGGATTGTCGCCGGATTCACCCAGTCCCCCGTCCCGCACGTCACCGGCACTGAGCTGGCCCTGGTCATCCTCCTGGCCGTCGCCCTTTCCCTGCCGCGGGTGACCTGGCGGTACTTCGGGCTGCTGGCCACCGTCACGCACGAACTCGGCCACGCGTTCGCCGCGCTGATGACCGGGCAGCGCCTCGGCGGCATCCACCTGAGCCTGGACCACTCGGGCACCACTACCACCTACAGCCGGAAACCCCTGGCCGCCGTTTGGTCCACGTTCTGGGGGTACCCGGTGCCTGCCGTCGTCGGCGCAGCGATGGTCTGGAGCGGCTTCAACGGCTGGGGTCCGGCGGCGATGTCGCTCGGGACCCTCATCCTGCTGGCCTCGTTCCTGTTCATCCGCAACGGCATCGGGCTGCTGATCACCGCCGCCGCGGTCCTGGCCGCCGCCCTGCTCGTGCTGTTTGTCCCGCCCGAATTCAACGGCCATGTGATGATCGTCCTGGGCCTGGCGCTCCTCGTCGCCGCTGTCCGGGACCTGGGCAAGCTGGCCAACGTCCACCTGAAGCGACGGGACCGGCTGGCGACCTCGGACGCCTACCTGCTCTCCCGGGCAACCCGCATCCCCGCCGCCGTCTGGATCGTCCTGTTCGCCGCCGTCGTCGGTGCCGCGTGGTGGGTAGCCTGGCAGCCGATGTCGCAGGTGTTCGCAACACTGCCATTGCCTACGGTGCCCGGACAGGGCGGCGGCCCGGCATAGGCTGGGACCATGAGCACAACACACACGGACGACCCGGGATTCAGCACCAAGGGTGCCTACGTTACCGGCGGCGCCGAGTTCAACCGGGACACCAACTACATCGAGGACCGGATCACCCGCGACGGCGCCCCAGGCCGGAACGGTGAGCCCGGCTGGCCGGTAGTGCCGGGACGCTACCGGCTGATCGCGGCCCGCGCCTGCCCGTGGGCGAATCGGACTGTGATCGTGCGGCGGCTGCTGGGCCTCGAGGACGCCATTTCCCTCGGCCAGCCCGGCCCCACCCATGATGCACGCTCCTGGACTTTCGACCTGGACCCGGACGGCAAGGATCCGGTGCTCGGCGTGGAACGGATCCAGGAGTCCTACTTCCGGCGGTTCCCGGACTATCCCCGCGGCATCACCGTGCCCGCCATTGTCGACGTCACCAGTGGACAGGTGGTGACCAACAACTTCCCGCAGATCACCCTCGACTTCGCGACCGAGTGGACGGCGTATCACCGCCCCGGCGCCCCGGACCTCTACCCGGAGGCACTGCGCGAGGAGATCGACGCGGTCAACAAGAGGGTCTTCACCGAGGTGAACAACGGCGTGTACCGCTGCGGCTTCGCCGGCTCCCAGGAAGCCTACGACGCCGCCTACGACCGGCTCTGGACCGCCTTGGACTGGTGAGGAGCGCCTCAGCGGACAGCGGTACCTTGTCGGAGACACGATCACGGAGGCCGACGTCCGGCTCTTCACCACGCTGGCTCGCTTCGACGCCGTTTACCACGGGCATTTCAAATGCAACCGGCAGAAACTCAGCGAGATGCCCGCGCTGTGGGCCTACGCCCGTGACCTGTTCCAAACCCCCGGGTTCGGCGACACCATCGACTTCGTGCAGATCAAGCAGCACTATTACATCGTCCACGAGGACATCAACCCCACCGGGATCGTTCCGGCGGGGCCGGAGCTTGCCAACTGGCTGACCGCCCACGGCCGCGACACCCTCGGCGGCCGCCCCTTCGGCGAGGGAACGCCCCCGGGACCGGTCCGGGCCGGGGAGGAAGTCGCTCCGGGGCACGGCGCCGGCTGAGCCGAACGGCGCCGGCCTGAGGGGTTCGTCCAGTTGTCGCAGCAACGTCCCCAGCCTAGGGTGAGCCGGGTGACTACTACAGACGAGGCCACGCACACCGGCGGCCCCTCACTGCCCCTGCGACTCTGGCGGGTGGTGACCGGCAACGCCCGTTCAGCGCTGCTGTGGCCCCGGCTGCAGCTGGCCATGAAGGCTGGACTTGCTGCGGGCATTGCCTTCGCGATCGCCCCGTTTATGCCCGGCTCCGCGGCCGACTACCCCTACTACGCTCCGCTGGGCGCCCTGGTGGCGATGTACGAGAACGTTGCCGGCTCCATGAAGCAGGGTGTGCAGACGCTCGCGGGACTCGCCATCGGCGTTGGGCTGGCCTTTGTACTGTTCATTCTCGGCAGCCCGACGCCGCTGACGGTCGGTGTCGTGATGGCCTTCGGCGTCATCCTGGCCGGACTCCCGAAGATCGGCGCGGGCCGGGACTGGATCCCGACGGCGGCGCTGCTGGTCCTGCTGGTCGGCGGCCACAACCCGGACCAGTTCTCCTTCGGCTACCTCCTGCAGATGGGGGCCGGGGTTACGGTGGGCATCCTCGTGAACCTGCTGGTGTTCCCGCCACTTCATTTCCGCGCCGCCGAGCTCAGCATCGCCGAATTGCGCCTCGCGCTCGCCCAGCAGCTCTGGGACATGGCCAAGGCGATGAAGGAAAGCTGGCCGCCGGAGCACGAAGACTGGTCAAAGCGGTCCGGCGCGCTCGAAGCGTCCGCGCGTTCCGTCCGCCTGGCCGTGGAGAAGGCGGACGCCAGCCGGCGGGCGAACCCCCGGCGCCGGCTCCATCCGCGGGACATTGAGCTGGACTACCGCAACCTGCGGGACTTGGAACGGGTGACCTTCCACGTCCAGGACGTGACGCAGGTGCTCTCGGATGTCATCTGGGCCAAGGACACTCCGTTTGTGGTGCCGGATGAATACGCTGCGCCGCTCGCCGACGCTATGGCCGCCGTCGGCGACGTCCTGGAGGCGGTTGAGACGGAGAGCCCGGACCGGCAGGTGGAGCTGAGTGAAGAAGCCGACGCCGCCGTCAAGTCCCTGACGGCACGCGTTGGCGCCGAGGAAGCGGCAACCGACGCCCCCAGCGCTGTCGAATCGATCCTGTTGAGCCTGCACCGGATGCTGCGCGTGGTAAAGGACTCCGCGGACAGGCAGTAGCGGGCGGTTCCCGGGCATTCATGCCGGCAATAATCCGGATAACAGCGCAGACAACGACGGCGGCGCCCTCCCCTTTCCGGGGCGGACACCGCCGTCACCTTGTTCGGCCAGGTGGAACTAGAGCGCGGCCACAGATCCGCTGAAGTGCTTGCGTCCGGACCGCGAATTCCAGGCGACATAGTCTGAGCGTCCCCACGCCCCGTCAGCGTCCTGGCCGGTGCTGATGCCCAGCGCCACGCGGGCTGGCAGGAATACCGGCGCCTCGAAGGCCACATCCCAGCTGAAGGCATCGCCCTTGGCGGCCCCCACGTCCGCCAGGGCCCGCGACGCCAAATACATGCCATGCGCAATCGACCGTCGCAGGCCCAGGGCCTTGGCCGAGAGGACGCTCAGGTGGATCGGGTTGAAGTCGCCGGACACGGTGGCGTAGGCCCGCCCCGTGTCGACGCCCAGCTGCCACAGCGCGGTCGGATCCGGCGCCGAGAAATCCGCCGCCGCCGAAGCGGCCGTGGATTTGTCGATTCCGGGCAGAAACACGCCCTTCGCGAGGTAACTCGAGACACCGCGCCAGCTCACGGCGTCCTCCCCCGCACGACGCACCTCCGCGACGAGGTCCAGCTGCGTGCCGGACCGGTGCCCCCGCAGGTTCGCCGCCCACGCCTGAATATCCAGCGCCTCGGTGAACCGGAGGGGCGCGGACTGCACCACCCGGTTTTCCAGGTGGATCATCCCCAGCAGCGGCAGCGGGAAATCATCCCGGTTCATCACGCTCATCGCCAGCGGGAACGCCAGCGCATGGATGAAGCCGGCCGGCAGGACATCGCTCGCGGTCTCGCCGATCAGGTGCTGGTACGCCGTGAGGTTTTCCACCGACGCCTTGACGCCGCGGACTTCATGCCGTGCCTCCGGGAGCCCGGCGCCCGCATGGGTGCCGAGAACCCGGCGTCGGGCGGCGGTGGCTGCCGCGTTGACGTAAAGCTTGGACAGCGACGGCATCTCCCCCAGGATGACCGGCTGCGAAAGGCTCATGCCCCCACCAGGTTCTGCCCGCAGACGCGCAGTACCTCGCCGGAGATGCCCCCGGCGGCGTCGCTGGCCAGGAACGCGATGGCCTCGGCGACGTCGCCCGGCCGGCCGCCCTGCTGCAGGGAGTTCAGCCTCCGGGCGATCTCGCGGGTGGCGCAGGGAATCTTCGCGGTCATCTCGGTCTCGATGAAGCCCGGGGCAACGGCGTTGATGGAGCCGCCGTGCGTGCCGATCAGCGGAGCCGTGGCCCGGACCATGCCCATCACGCCGCCCTTGGAGGCGGCATAGTTGGTCTGGCCGCGGTTGCCGGCGATGCCGCTGGTCGAGGCGACGGAGACGATCCGCGGGGAGCTCCGGAAATGCTCAGAGGCCAGCAGGGCCTCGTTGATCCGCAGCTGCGCGGCGATGTTGACCGCAATCACCGAGTTCCAGCGGCTCTGGTCCATGTTGGCGAGCAGCTTGTCCCGGGTGATGCCGGCGTTGTGGATCACGATGTCCAGACGCCCGTGACGTTCCACGGCGTGGTCGATGATCCGCTGCCCGGCGTCCTCGCGGCTGATGTCCAGCTGCAGAGCCGTGCCATGCACCTCGTTGGCCACGGCGGCAAGGTGGTCACCGGCCGCCGGGATATCGACGACGACGAGCGTGGCGCCGTCGCGGTGGAGCGTGCGCGCAATCGCGGCTCCGATTCCGCGCGCGGCTCCGGTCACGACGGCGACTTTCCCCGCGAGCGGCTTCTCGGCGTCGGCCGGCAGCTGCCCTTCGCCGGAGCTGACGGTGAGGAACTGCCCGTCGACGAACGCGGACCGGCCGGAGAGGAAGAACCGGAGCGCTCCGAGGGTGCTGGGGCTGGTGGTGCCGGCGCCGTCGGAGAGCAGGATGCCGTTGGCGGTGGCGCCGGCACGGAGCTCCTTGGCCAGCGAGCGGAGGAGCCCGTCCACTCCCTGGCGGGCTGCCGCGGCCGCCGGGTCCGCACTGGCTGGATTTGCAGCATCCGCCGCCGTGCGGGAGACGGTGATGACGCGGGCGTTGGCTGACAGGTCCCGGAGGGAGGTGGCGGCGGTGAGCACCGGCTTTTCCAGGTCCTCCGGACGGCCCAGTTCATCCAGGACGAGGATGATGGCGCCGAGCTTCTCCTTCGGCACCGCGTGGCGGCGCACATCGAGATTCCAGGACAGGAGCGTCGAGGCCAGCGCGTCGGCGCCGCTGCCGCCACCCTGGACCAGCACGGGCCCGCTGACGAGCGGCTGTCCCGGCTGGTGGCGGCGCAGCACTACCGGCTGGGGCAGCCCGAGTTTCCTGGCAATGTCCCTGCCCGGGCCCTGGCTCACGAATTGGGTGTATTTGTCGGTCATCGGATCCCCCTAGTGTGCTTCAAGAATAGCGACGACGCCCTGGCCGCCGGCGGCGCAGATGGAGATGAGCCCGCGGGCCGGGCGGCCGTCCACGTGGCCCTTGGCGTGGAGCATTTTTGCGAGCGAGGCGACGATCCTTCCGCCGGTGGCCGCGAAGGGGTGGCCCGCCGCGAGGGAGGACCCGTTGATGTTGAGCTTGGACCGGTCGATGCTGCCGAAGGCTCCGTCCAGGCCCAGCCGCGTGCGGCAGAATTCCTCGTCCTCCCACGCGGCCAGGGTGCTCAGCACCGTACCGGCGAAGGCTTCGTGGATCTCGAAGAAGTCGATGTCGTCGAGGCTGAGCCCGTTGCGGGCAAGCAGCCGCGGCACAGCGAAGGCCGGAGCCATCAACAGCCCGTCCTTGCCGTGAACGAAGTCAACCGCGGCCGCCTCGCCGTCGACAACGGTGGCCAGCTTGGGCAGATCATGGGCATCCGCCCAGTCCTCAGCTGCGAGCAGCACCGTGGAGGCGCCATCGGTGAGCGGGGTCGAGTTGCCCGCCGTCATGGTGGCCGCGGCGCCAAGGTTCTTGCCGAAAACGGGCTTGAGGGTGGCCAGTTTCTCGAGGCTGGTGTCGGCCCGCAGGTTGGAGTCCCGGGTGAGGCCGCGGTAGGGGGTGAGCAGGTCATCGAAGAAGCCGGCGTCGTAGGCCGCGGCGAGATTGCGGTGGCTGTTGAAGGCCAGTTCATCCTGCGCATCCCGGGAGATCTTCCACTGCGCCGTGGTGAGCGCCTGGTGTTCCCCCATGGACAGGCCGGTGCGCGGTTCGCCCGTGTTGGGTGCGTCCGGGGTGAGGTCTTTAGGGCGGAGGCGG
This sequence comes from Pseudarthrobacter sp. MDT1-56, assembly GCF_059383555.1. Classification (NCBI taxonomy): domain Bacteria; kingdom Bacillati; phylum Actinomycetota; class Actinomycetes; order Micrococcales; family Micrococcaceae; genus Pseudarthrobacter; species Pseudarthrobacter sp. MDT1-56. The sequence continues at coordinate 190,295 of NZ_JBWZCK010000002.1, read as the reverse complement.
CTGAGGACCTGCAGCCGCTGCGGCAGCGTCTTGGCCCGGTTCAGGTCCAGGAGAACCTCGCGCAGGCCCTCGCTCACGGCGATGGGTGCGTCCGAGGCGGAGTCGACTCCGCCGGCGATCGCCGAATCGATCTGGCCGAGCTTGATCTTGTTGGCGAGGCCGAGGACCGTTTCCAGCCCGGTGGCGCACGCCTGCTGCAGGTCGTAGGCCGGAGTCTCCGCGGACAGGGCGGAGCCCAACACGGCCTCACGCGTCAGGTTGAAGTCACGGGAGTGCTTGAGCACCGCCCCGGCGGCAACCTCGCCGATGCGTTCGTCCTGCAGGCCGAACCGCGCGATGAGACCGTCCAGGGCCGCGGTCAGCATGTCCTGGTTGGAGGACTTGGTGTAGGCGCCCCCGGTGCGGGCGAAGGGAATGCGGTTGCCACCAACGATGACTGCCTTGCGGAGCCGCGGCCCTGTCGGCGCTTCGGCGCTTGCGGCGGAAGGGGAGGCTGCTGCCGTGACGGCCTCGGGCGTCGCCGGGGCGGTTGATTCCTTTGGTCCGGGTGCGGACTGTCCGTTGACGGACATGGGCTGTCTCCTTTGATCAAAGCGGTTACCGATACCCAGCGTACCTGATACGCTGAGTATCGTGAACATCCCCCAGACAGACCTTCCCGGCGGCAGCGCACCAGGCTCCGGCCCTGCCGGTGTCGGCAGTGTGGACGGCCGCGCCTCGCGCTGGCAGTCGCACCGTGAAGAGCGCCGCCGGGAGCTGATCAAATCAGCCCGGAAGGCCGTGCACAGCCTGGGCAGTGATGCGTCCATGGAAGACATCGCCGCCGCGGCGGGTACCTCCAAGTCCGTGTTCTACCGGTACTTCGGGGACAAGGCCGGGCTCCAGCAGGCCGTGGGCGAAGTGGTGTTGAGCCAGATGCAGCGCCGCATCCAGGAAGCCGCCCAGAGCGCCCAAACACCACGCGAGGGGCTGCTGGCGATGGTGTCCGCGTACCTGCAGATGGCGGAAACCAGCCCCAATGTCTACACCTTCGTCACGCGCTACACCCCCGGGGATGCCACCAGCGGCACCCTCGCCACCGCCGGAGCCCTGGGTCACTTTTTCGCGGCGATCAGCGACATGATCGCCCGGCCCATGCGCAACTACCTCAGCGATTCGGCCGGGCACGAGGCCGTGATCGGATACTGGCCGAACGCGGCGATCGGCCTCGTCCGGAACGCCGGCGAACAATGGCTGGCCAGTCCGGCGTCCCCCACCAAACCCGACCAGGCGGCCATGGCACGCCAGATCACCGATTGGTTGTGCCTCGGCATCGCCCCCGAGCTCCGTGCTGCGGCCGCCCCGGAGCAACGGGACCGGGATTCCGCAGGCCCGGAGTCCGCAGGAACGGGCTAACCCGTTCACTCCACCACCGACTTCAGCACCGACTTCAGCACCGACCTTGTCAGAACCAACGAAGGAATCGACATGACCGAACTAGCCGACCGCCCCGCGGGCTCCCCTACGAACGTCCCTGCCGCGAAGCCGGCCTCCACACGCCCGCCGGCCACGCCCGGCGCGCCGGCAGCGGTGGCCCCCGCCGTCGACGTCGCCGCACTGGGCGAGCTGCTCCTGGGAAAGTGGGCCGACACCCGCCGCACCGCACGGGCGCTCGCAGGCCAGCCTGAACTGCACAAGACGGAGGGGCTGACCCATACCGAGCACCGCCGTCGCACTTTCGGCCAGCTCAAGATTTTGGTGGACAACGGCGCAGTGCACCGCGCCTTCCCCGCGTCCGTCGGCGGCGCCGACGAACACGGCGGCAACGTGGCCGGGTTCCAGGAACTTGTCATCGCCGACCCCTCGCTGCAGATCAAGGCCGGTGTGCAGTGGGGACTGTTCGGCTCCGCCGTGAGCCACCTCGGCACCGAGCAGCACCACCAGAAGTGGCTGCCCGGCATCATGAGCCTGGACATTCCCGGCTGTTTTGCCATGACGGAGACCGGGCACGGCTCGGACGTCGCCAGCATCGCCACCACCGCCACCTACGACCCGGCCACCGAGGAATTCGTGGTGCACACCCCGTTCCGGGCCGCATGGAAGGACTACATCGGCAACGCCGCCATGGACGGCCTCGCCGCCGTCGTCTTCGCCCAGCTGGTGACGCAGGGCGTGAACCACGGCGTCCACGCTTTCTACATGGACCTCCGCGACCCCGGGACGAAGGAATTCCTGCCGGGCATCGGCGGCGAGGACGACGGCGTCAAGGGCGGACTGAACGGCATCGACAACGGCCGGCTGCACTTCACGCACGTCCGGATCCCGCGCACCAACCTGCTGAACCGCTACGGCAACGTCGACGCCGACGGCAGCTACAGCTCCCCCATCGCCAGCCCGGGCCGCCGTTTCTTCACCATGCTCGGCACCCTGGTCCAGGGCCGAGTCTCGCTCGACGGCGCCGCCGTCACCGCGTCGAAGCTCGCCTTGAAGACGGCGATCCAGTACGCCACGGAACGCCGCCAGTTCAACGCCTCCTCGCAGACCGACGAGGAAGTGCTGCTGGACTACCAGCGGCACCAGCGCCGGCTGTTCACCCGCCTGGCCACAACGTACGCCGCGGGTTTCGCCAGCGAACAGCTGCTGCAGAAGTTCGACGACGTTTTCTCCGGCCGGACTGACACCGACGAGGACCGCCAGGACCTGGAAACCCTCGCGGCCGCGCTCAAGCCGCTCAGCACCTGGCACGCGCTCGACACCCTGCAGGAATGCCGCGAAGCCTGCGGCGGCGCCGGCTTCCTGATTGAGAACCGCTTCGCCTCGCTGCGCGCGGACCTCGACGTGTACGCCACCTTCGAAGGGGACAACACGGTCCTGCTGCAGCTGGTCGCCAAGCGGCTGCTGGCCGACTACGCCAAGGAATTCCGCACCGTGAACTTCGGCGTGCTGGCCCGCTACGTGGTCGGCCAGGCCACCGGCGCCGCCATCCACCGGACCGGCCTGCGCGGTGTCGCGCAGTTCATGGCGGATACCGGGTCGGTGCAGAAGGCAGCCATCGCGATCAAGGACGAGGCCAGCCAGCGGGCGCTGCTGACGGACCGGGTGCAGACCATGGTTGCCGACGTCGGCTCGGCACTGAAGGGGGCCAACAAGCTGCCGCAGCAGCAGGGCGCGGCACTGTTCAACAGCCACCAGAACGAACTTATCGAAGCTGCCCAGGCGCACGCCGAGCTGCTGCAGTGGGAAGCCTTTACCGAAGCGCTGGGCAAGGTCACGGACCCGGGCACCAGGAAGGTCCTGACCTGGCTTCGCGACCTCTTCGGGCTGTCCCTGATCGAGGAAAACCTGTCCTGGTACCTGATGAACGGCCGGCTCTCCATGCAGCGCGCCCGGACCGTGGGCGACTACATCAACCGCCTGCTCGTGAAGATCCGCCCGCACGCCCTGGACCTGGTCGACGCCTTCGGGTTCGGCCCCGAACACCTCCGCGCCGAGATCGCCACGGGCGCCGAGCAGCGCCGCCAGGACGAGGCCCGCGAGTACTTCCGCTCGCAGCGCGCCAGCGGCGACGCCCCGGTGGACGAGAAAATCCTGCTGGCCCGCAAGAGCCACGGGAAGGCTTCCGGCGCCTGATCCAGCCTGAGACCACGACGGCGCCGCCCCCTGAACCGGGGCGGCGCCGTCGTTTGCTAATGGAGTTCCAGGGGTCAGGGGTCAGGAACCCTTGGGGAGCACCGAGCGGTAGACCTCGAGGGTGGTTTCCGTGATGGATTCCCAGGAGAAGTGCTCCTCGGCCCGGCGCCGGCCGGCCTGGCCCATGGACCGGGCCCGGGCGGGATCGGACACAACCTCGGTCAGCGCGGCGGCGAATTCGGTGACGAACTTTTCCGGGTCCAGCGGAGTGCCGGTCCCGTCCGTGACCTGCTCGATGTCCACCAGCAGTCCGGTTTCGCCGTGCTGGACAACCTCGGGGATCCCGCCGGTTGCGCTGGCCACGACGGCAGCGCCGCAGGCCATGGCCTCAAGGTTCACGATGCCGAGCGGTTCGTAGATCGAGGGGCAGGCGAACGCTGTGGCGTGGCTGAGGACCTGGATGAGTTCGTTGCGCGGCAGCATCCGCTCCACCAGGATCACGCCGCTGCGCTGGGTCTGCAGCTGCTCGATCAGGCGGGCCGTTTCGGCCGCCAGTTCCGGGGTGTCGGCGGCACCGAGGCACAGCACCAGCTGGACGTCGGCGGGCAGCTTCGCGGCGGCGCGCAGCAGGTACGGCACGCCCTTCTGGCGCGTGTTGCGGCCCACGAAGACGACGCTCGGCCGGGCCGGGTCAATCCCGAGGGCCCGGACGACGTCCTCGCCCTCGTCCCGGTTCCAGAGGCTCACGTCAATGCCGTTGTGCACCACCTTGACCTTGGCCGGGTCCACCTCGGGGTAGCTGCGGAGAATGTCCTGGCGCATGCCCTCGGACACGGCGATGATGGCGGCCGCGGCCTCGTAGGCGGTCTTTTCCACCCAGGAGGACAGGGCGTAGCCGCCGCCGAGCTGCTCGGCCTTCCACGGGCGCAGCGGCTCCAGGCTGTGGGCGCTGAGCACATGCGGAATGTCGTGCAGCAGCGACGCGATGTGCCCGGCCATGTTGGCGTACCAGGTGTGCGAATGCACCAAATCCGCGCCGGCGATGTCCGGAACGATCCGCAGGTCCACCCCGAGGGTCTGCAGCGCGGCGTTCGCCCCGCCGAGATCCTCGGGCACGGCGTAGGACGTGACCGTCGCTCCGTGATACCCGGGTTCACGGGGCGCGCCGAAGGCGCGCACCTGCAGATCCACGTGCTGGGCGAGCACCCTGCTGAGTTCGGCCACGTGGACCCCGGCGCCGCCATAGATTTCGGGCGGGAATTCTTTGGTCACAATGTCTATACGCACAAACCCCAAGGTAGTCGTTACGGTGGAACTGATCTAGTGTGAAGACGTTCGGGCGTGCCGGACTGTTTGGGGAAGTACAAAGGCGTTCAGGAGCGATCACCATGCCGAATAAGAAAGTTTTGGCCATTGTCCTCGCAGGTGGCGAGGGGAACCGGCTCATGCCACTGACGGCGGACCGGGCTAAACCCGGCGTCCCGTTCGCTGGAAGTTACCGGCTTATTGACTTTGCATTATCGAACCTGGTCAATTCCCGCTATCTGCAGATCGTCGTCCTGACGCAGTACAAGTCGCATAGCCTGGACCGCCATATTTCCGAAACCTGGCGGATGTCCACCCAACTGGGCAACTACATCGCGTCGGTCCCCGCGCAGCAGCGCGTGGGTAAGAGCTGGTTCCTCGGCAGCGCCAACGCCATCTACCAGTCGCTGAACCTCATCCACGACGCCAACCCGGACATCGTCGTCGTCGTGGGCGCAGACCACGTCTACCGGATGGATTTCGCCCAGATGGTGGACCAGCACGTCGCCAGCGGCGCCAAGGCCACCGTCGCGGCCGTCCGCCAGCCGCTGCACATGGCGGACCAGTTCGGTGTGATCGAAGTGGACCATAACAACCCGGAGAAGATCGCGGCCTTTGTCGAGAAGCCGTCCTCCACCCCGGGGCTGGCCGCCGACCCCACCCAGTTCCTTGCCTCCATGGGCAACTACGTTTTCGACGCCGACGCCCTCGTCGAGGCCCTGCATGTCGATGCCGAACGCCTGGACACCAAGCACGACATGGGCGGGGATATCATTCCGTACTTCGTCGACAAGGGCGAGGCCGGCGTCTACGACTTCACCCTCAACGAGATCCCCGGCTCCACCGAACGCGACCGCACTTACTGGCGCGACGTCGGCACCATCGATTCCTTTTACGACGCACACATGGACCTCATCTCCCCCGTGCCGGTGTTCAACCTCTACAACTCGGAATGGCCCATCTACACGCGGCAGAGCATCTCCCCGCCGGCCAAGTTCGTCCGCGGCCAGAAAAACACGGTCGGCACCGCCCTGGATTCGATCGTTGCCAGCGGCACCGTGATCTCCGGCGGCATTGTGGAAGGCTCCGTGCTGTCCAACGACGTCTACGTCGGCACGTCCAGCCGGGTGCTCGACTCCGTGCTGATGGACAAGGTCAACATCGGTGAAGGCGCCGTCGTCAAGCGGGCCATCATCGACAAGAACGTCAAGGTCCCGGCGGGCGCCGCGATCGGCCTCGACCACGAACTGGACCGGGCGCGCGGCTTCAAGGTCACCGACTCGGGCATCACCGTCCTGTCCAAGGGACAGCTCGTCCCGGAACCCGGCGAGCAGGAGCGCGCTTTGTCGGCCGCCAACCTCATTCTGGTGCCGAATGCGGTCAAGGCCGCCACGGAGCACTGGCCCGCGCTGCGGGAATCCGTGGACAAGGTCGCGGAAGTCCAGGCGGCCGCCGTCGGCGTCTCTGCTCCGCGGTCCGGCAACACCCCCTGAGGCTGACCAGCAGCGGGAGCCCGGCCCCGGCGTCGGGCCGGGCTTCCCGCAGGCTGTAAAATTGGGGCAATGAGCTCTCCCGATCTGCCCTCCGATCTGACCCCCGAGGAAATCCAGGCCTGCCTGAAGGTCCTGAACAGCATCCACGTCTACGACGAGGAGCACCCGGACTACGTTTCGGTACGCCGTGCCACCGGCAAGATGTTCAAGGCCGTCAAGCGCCACCGCCGGGTCAGCAAGCGGGATCTGATCGCCGAAGCAGACCGTGCCGTGATCGCCCAGACGGCGACGGCGGCCCCGGACCGGATCGACGACGAAACCCGCGGCAACAAGCTCGCCCCCTCCACGACGGGGAGCATCGCCGGGCACCTGATCAAGTCCAGGCCCTGCTACATCTGCAAGCAGCACTTCACCCAGGTGGATGCGTTTTACCACCAGCTGTGCCCGGAATGCGCCGCGTTCAGCCACAGCAAGCGCGACGCCCGGACGGACCTGAGCGGCCGCCGTGCCCTCCTGACCGGCGGCCGGGCCAAGATCGGCATGTACATCGCGTTGCGGCTGCTGCGCGACGGCGCCCACACCACCATCACCACCCGCTTCCCCAAGGACGCCGCACGGCGCTTCGCCGCGATGGAAGACAGCGGCGAGTGGCTGCACCGGCTGCGGATCGTCGGCATTGACCTGCGCGACCCCTCGCAGGTGATGGCACTGACAGACTCCCTGGACGCCGCGGGCCCGCTCGACATCATCATCAACAACGCCGCCCAGACCGTGCGCCGCACCGGCAACGCCTACAAGCCGCTGGTCGACGCCGAGGACGAACCGCTTCCCGCGGCCCTCCAGGCGGCCAACGGCGGCCCGGAACTCGTAACCTTCGGCCATGCCCACGACAAGCACCCGCTGGCCCTGGCGAGCACCGTCCTGGAGCACCCGGTGCTGGCCGGGGACGCGATCACCTCACTGGCGCTGTCCACCGGTTCCGCCTCGCTGGAACGCATCGCCTCCGGCACCGCGATCGACGCCGGCGGCCTGGTCCCCGACCTGGGCAGCATCAACAGCTGGACCCAGGTGGTGGACGAGGTGGATCCCCTCGAAATGCTCGAGGTCCAGCTGTGCAACGTCACCGCGCCGTTCCTGCTGGTCAGCCGGCTCCGCGGGGCGATGAAGCGCTCCACTGCGCGGCGTAAGTACATCGTGAACGTCAGTGCCATGGAAGGCCAGTTTTCCCGCGCCTACAAGGGCCCCGGCCACCCGCACACCAATATGGCCAAAGCGGCGCTGAACATGATGACCCGGACCAGCGCCCAGGAGATGTTGGACGCGGACGGCATCCTGATGACCGCCGTGGACACCGGCTGGATCACCGATGAGCGCCCGCACTACACCAAGGTGCGTCTGATGGAGGAGGGCTTCCACGCTCCCCTGGACCTCGTCGACGGGGCCGCCCGGGTGTACGACCCGATAGTCATGGGCGAGTCGGGCGAGGACCAGTTCGGCGTCTTCCTGAAGGACTACAAACCGAGCCCCTGGTAACCACCCGGTCTATAGCAGAGCCGGCCAGTGGGGGCTACGGGCCTTATGGCCCTAATGGGGCCCCGGCACAGTACGTAACGTGGGTCCACATGAACACAGAGACGACGCCTGCGCCCGATTACGGATTGTCCATGGACCAGTGCTGGGTGCTGCTGGACACCGAAGTCGTGGGTCGGATCGCCCTGATTGTGGACGGGCATCCGGAGATCTTTCCGGTGAACTTCGCGCTCGAGCGGCGCTCGATCGTGTTCCGCACCGCCGGGGGCACCAAACTGTGGGCAGCAATGACGGCCAAGCCCATCGCGTTCGAAATCGATGGCTACGACTCCCATGAACAGCAGGCCTGGAGCGTGGTTGCCCGCGGTGAGGCTGAACTGATCGAAAGCCAGCAGGAGAAGGAATCCGTCGACGCCCGGTTGCTTGAGCCGTGGCAGCCGGGAGATAAGGACTACTACGTGCGGCTCTCGCCGAAGGCCCTGACCGGGCGCCGGTTCAAGGTCAACAGGCCGGACCTGTGGAGCACGCGGCTCGCCGACCCCCGCCGGAGTTCCTTCGAATAGGGCCCCGGTCGATCAGGTCCCTATCAAGAGGACCCGATCAGCCCCGGCCCCAGCCTGAGCGGATGGACCGGAGCGGGGGCGCCTACTTGGCTGCCTTGACCTCCGGGGCATGGACGACGAGGACGGGGCAGTGGGCATGGGCCACCAGGGCGGAGCTCACGGACCCGATCAGCATCCCTCCGAAGCCGCCGTGTCCGCGGCGCCCCACCACCACCAGGTCGGCGTCCCGGCTGGCCTCAATCAGGGTGTGCCGGGGGTGTCCCTGCACGAGGCGTGGCTCGACGTTGGCCGGGGTGTCGGCCCCGAAGGCCTTCTCCACCGTCTCCTGCAGGATTTCCCCGGCACGGACGTCGAAGTCGTCGATTCCCATTGCGACGTAACCGTCGTAGACCGGAGGGACATCCCAGCTGGCCAGCGCCACCAGCCGCGCCGACAGTGGCACGGCGAGGCTCTGGGCCTGGAGCAGCGCCTCTACCGACGCATCGGAACCATCAACCCCCACCACAATGGTCCGGATGTCCCTGGCTTCGGTCATGGCAGATCCCTTCGTCATACAGTTCTCGCGTCCAGCCTATAGTGCCGGGCCGGGCGGGGATCCAGCTAGGGCCGAAGGTCATCGGGGACGGCACGCCGGCCCGCTCCCGGCGGGACCAAGGACCCTTGCCGGGGCTCGGACCACGGAGAAGAATTGCAGTTGCCGGGGACGGGAAACAGCTCCCGGAGTGGACAATGTAACAACCGGGACCAGGTGGCGCCGGCGACGACGGCACCTGATTCAGCAACAATCGATCACAAGGCACGACCCGCAGACGCGATCTGCGAAAATCAGGCTGGGGAGCACCGCACCATTCATGGCAGCGCAAGCCGCCGGACAGGAGAATCATGATTGCCTGGGCAGACGCAGGTCTCACTGCACCCGACGGGGCGCCGGCCGTCATTCGGGTTTTCATCCTGGATGACCACGAACTCGTCAGGCGCGGGCTTCAGGAGCTCCTCGAGGGTGAGGGCTTCCAAGTGGTGGGGAGTTCGGGTTCCGCCGTCGAGGCGACCCGCCGCATTCCAGCCCTCCATCCGGACGTCAGTGTCCTCGATGCCCGGCTTCCGGACGGAACCGGGATTGAGGTCTGCCGCGACGTGCGCTCGGTTGACCCGTCGCTGAACTGCATCATCCTGACCAGTTTCGATGACGAGCAGGCCCTGCGCGGCGCAGTACTGGCGGGCGCGAGCGGCTATGTGCTCAAGGAAATCGGCGGCACCGACCTGATCGGGGCACTGCGACGGGCAGCCACCGGTGAGTCGCTCTTCGCGGAGGGCGTCGCCGCCGGCATCGTTGAGAGCCTTGTCGAGGCCGAAGAGGTGGATCCCAGGACGTCCTCCCTCACACCGCAGGAGCGCCGGGTGCTGGAGTTGGTGGGTGGCGGGCTGACGAACCGCCAGATTGCTGCGGAAATGTTCCTCGCGGAGAAGACTGTGAAGAACTACGTGTCGTCGCTGCTGGCCAAGCTGGGCTTCGAACGCCGGACCCAGGCCGCGGTGTTCATTGCCGGGCCGTCCTCACCCGTACCGCCCGGTGGCCATGCAGAACCCAGCCGCCCGCACGGCGTCCGCTAGCTGAAGCCGGCACGGGCACGCCAACGGCACGGTCTGCCAAACAGCACCGCCTGCTGCTAGAGCGGCACTGACCACTCAAGGCTCGTGCCGGCGTCCGGCGCGCTGGTGATAGTGCATTCGCCGTCCAGCATCCGGGCACGGTCCTCCAGGTTGGCGAGTCCCCGGCGTTTTCCGGGTTCAGCGAAGCCGGCTCCATTGTCCGTGATGACCACCGTCACCCGGCCCTTGACCACACCGACCGAAACGGAGATGGTGTCCGCGCCGGAATGCCTGATGGCGTTGCTGAGCCCCTCCGACACCACGGCCACGACATTGTCCGCCTTGTCCGGCGTGACGGCGTCCACCGGGCCCGTGATGATCAGGCGGGGTGTGAAGGGCATGGATTTCGCCGAGCTGCGGGTCACCCGCCGGATCCGTCCGCTCAGCAGTTCCGTTTCGCCGATGCTGCTCTTGAGCGAGTAGATCGTGTCCCGCAGGCTCCTGATCGCCTCGTCGAGTTCGGCGGTGATGTTGCGGATCCGTTCGGTGGCGAGCTCATCCTTGGTAAAACGGGTCAGGCTCTGGACACTGAGGCCGGCCGCGAACAGCCGCTGGATCACGAGGTCGTGCAGGTCGCGGGCGATCCGGTCGCGGTCGGTGAAGACCAGCAGCTCCTCGCGGAGCCGGTGAACGCGGGCGAGTTCGAGGGCGAGGGCGACATGGGAGCCGAAGACGGCACCCATCTCGATGTCCGTGCGGGCGTAGCGCAACTCGTCGGGGTCCCGGATCAGCAGCAGGAGGCCGTGGTGCGCCCCCTGGGTGCTTAGCGCCACCGCCAGCAGCGGGCCGGTGATCCCGCCGTCGATCTCGCCGAAGAGGGCTGAGGCGTCGTCGAGCACAACGGGTTCGCCGCCGTCGAGGACACTTTCCAGCAGCGGTGAATCGAGCCTGAGCCTACGGCCGGAGAACTGTGGACTGCGCTTTCCGGCGACTCCGGCGACGATATGGCCGCGGCCGTCAGCGGCGGGTGCCACCAGCAGGGCCAACTGGGAGCCCGACTCCTGTAAAGCCCGGCTTGCGATGGGATCCAGTCCGCCGGCGGTGTAGTCGCGGTCGCTGCTGAGCATGAGCCCTGAGACATCCATACAGGCTTCCAGCCAACGGGCCCGGCGCCGGGCGTCGTCGTAGAGCCGGGCATTCTCAATGGCGACACCCGCAGCGGCCGCCAGGGCCACGGCAAGGCCCTCGTCCTCGGCCGTGAAGTCACTGCCGTCTTCTTTTTCCGTCAGATAGAGATTCCCGAACACCACGTCCCGGACCCGCACCGGAACACCGAGGAAGGACTTCATGGGGGGATGGTTCGACGGGAAGCCGTACGATTCCGGATGTGTATGCAGGTCATGAAGCCGAAGCGGGCGGGGGTCGGATATCAGGAGGCCCAGGACCCCGTGGCCGGTGGGCAGCGGCCCGATCTGGTGGGCCATTTCCTGGTCGATGCCGACCGTAATGAAGTGACTGAGCGCGCGGTCGTCGCCGATGACGCCCAGGGCGCCATACCGGGCATGAAGCAGGCGGCAGGCGGACTGCACCACGCGTTCCAGAACAGCATCGAGGCTGAGGTCCTCGGCAACGGCGACGACAGCCTCCAGCAGCCCGGCCATCCGCTCCTGGGACTGGAGCAATTCCTCGGCCCTGGAAACGAAGCCCCTGAGGACGCCGTCGATCATGGGCTGTGGCTCAGTGGCGGTCTGATCCGGTCGTTCCCCCATTGAATGCATGCTCATGGCCCCAATTCGATACAACGAACGCAACAATCGTCCGCGCTGACGATAGTGCTGCCAGACTACCCCGAAGCGTGCGCAAAGACCCTAGACGGACGACGATGTTGCTTCGGATTGTGACCTTTTCCCCTACCCCCTTGGCGCTTGCCTGGCGTAGGCTCGCCGCCATGAGTACTGATCCGAAGCCGGGAAAAAACCAGCAGGCACACGAAGTTGAGAACCTTGACCACCACGAATGTTGGCGTCTGTTACGCGGTGTCACCGTGGGCAGGCTCGCGGTCTGGGTGGACGACCATCCCGACATATTCCCGATCAATTACAAGGTGGACCACGGCACCTTGGTGTTCCGCACGGCGGACGGCACCAAGCTCCAGGCCGCTACGAGCGACACGCCGGTGGCGGTGGAGGCCGACGGCGTGGACGCCGACAGCGGCATCGCCTGGAGTGTGGTGATCAAGGGACAGGCCGCACCGGTGCAGAACCAGCAGGAGGTCCTGGACACCGTGGGGCTGTTGCTGTTCCCCTGGCAGGCCGGCAAGAAGGAACACTTCGTCAGGATCACTCCGGACACCGTGACAGGCCGCCGGTTCAAGGTGGTCCCGCCGCTGACCTGGTGGACGCCGCTGGATGACGCCACCCGTTCCGGACTCGAATAACCCGATGCTCTATCAGACAACGCGGTTCTGAAGCCTCAGAACCGCTGCAAGTGGTAGCGCATCGGGGAATCAGGCCAGGCGGGTTATCTCCACGCTCACGCTGAGTGCGGAGCCGCCGCCGCCGGACAGGATTCCTTTGAGCGGGGGCACGTCGCGGTAGTCGCGGCCCCTCGCCACGGTCACGTGGAAGTCGCCGGCCGGCTTGTGATTGGTGGGGTCCCAGCTACGCCATTCGCCGTCCCACCATTCCAGCCAGGCGTGCGACTGCCCGGCGACCGTCTCGCCGAGTTCCGCCGTCGAGCGCGGGTGCAGGTAGCCGGAGACGTACCGGGCGGGGATGCCACGGCTGCGCAGCGCGCCGATGGCGAGGTGTGCCAGGTCCTGGCAGACGCCCTGGCGCTGGTTCCAGGCCTCCTCGGCGTTCGTGGTGACGCCGGTGGAGCCCTTCATGTAGGTCATTTCCCCGCGCATCCATTGAAAGACCGCCATGGCGGCCTCGTGCGGATTGCGGCCTTCGACGACGCCGGGAACGATCCCGAGCACCTCGGCACCCGGACCGGTGAGCTGCGACTGCGGAATCCAGTCGCTGAACTTGTTGAGGGTCTCCGGGGACTCGAGGTCGTCCCAGCCCAGGATGTCCGCCTCCGCCGGGATCCTCTCCGACCGGTGCACCTCCACGGTGGTGGTGGACAGGACCTCGAGGTACTCGTGCGGCATCTGCATGTCAAAGCCCGTGACGCGTGTGCCCCAGTAGTCGCGGTAGCTGCTCAGGGCGGCCTGTGACGGAGAAACCTTCAGGGAGGACTCCAGCACCACCTGCTGGGGATCCGTCAGCGGGGTCATGCGGGCCTCGTTGTAGGAGAGCGTGACGCGCTTGTTGTACTTGTACGCCGTCTTGTGGATGATGCTCAGCCGGGTCATGAAACTTCTCCCACCCAGGCCAGTTCGTCTGCCTGATTGAAGTACTTACGGGAAATGGCGTCCGAGGCCTGTGAGACGGCCTTTTGCACGCGCTCCATGTGTTCCGGCAGTTCAGACATGAGGTCATCGGTGCGGTGGAACTCGAGGAAGGTGCGGGCCTGGCCCACGATCCGGCGGGCGTCGTTGATGAAGCCAACGCGCTGGGCCGAGGGGTCCAGCATGGCGAGGCACTCGTCGGCGTCGCGCAGCGCATACACGATGGACCGCGGGAACAGCCGGTCCAGCAACAGGAACTCGGCGGCGTGCTGGTCGCCGAAGGCCGCTCGGCGGGTCCGCAGGAAGGATTCGTAGGCGCCGGCGCAGCGGAGCATGTTCACCCACGACATCCCCGCGGAGAGGACGTCCCGGGTGGAAAGCATCCGGGCCGTCATGTCGGCGCGTTCCAGCGAGCGGCCCAGGACCAGGAACTGCCAGCTCTCGTCGTGGCTCACCGTGGTGTCCGCGAGCCCGCTGACCATGGCCGTGCGTTCCAGCACCCAGTTGCAGAAGCGGTAGGTGCCGACGACGTCCTTGCGGTGCTGGTTGAGGCCGTAGTACGTGGTGTTCAGGCTCTCCCAGAGCCCGGACGACACGGTTTCCCGGGCGCGCCGGGCGTTCTCCCGCGCCGCGCCAAGGGAACCCGCAATGGACGTGGCACTCTGCTTGTCGTAAGCCAGCGCATTCAGCAGTTCGGGAAGACCGAATTCCTCGCTCTGCGCCCGGGCGCCCATGACGGCGAGGAGCTCCTGCGCCACGCTGCGCTGTTCCTCCATCGGCAGGTGGTTAAGCCGCTCCAGGTGGACGTCGAGGATCCGGGCAGTGCCGTCAGCCCGTTCCACATAGCGGCCGATCCAAAACAGTGATTCGGCGATACGGCTAAGCATTCGCGGTTACCTCCAGCGCAACGGAAATCTGAAAAGAGTAGGTCGGCGGAACGATGATTGACACGGGGCCGCGGCTCATTGCTGCTGCTCCTTCTGGCTGTCGCGCCAGTTGCTTTCGACGGGCCAGACCGAGACCCGTTCGCGGACCGTGATGGCCGCCCGCGGCAGGGTCTCCACCGGTACCTCCGGGGAGTCAGCGAGCACCCAGGTGTCCTTGGAGCCGCCGCCCTGGCTGGAGTTGACGATCAGTGAGCCTTCCTTGAGCGCCACCCGGGTCAGGCCGCCGGGCAGGACCCAGACGTCGTCGCCGTCGTTGACAGCGAAGGGGCGCAAATCCACGTGCCGGGGGCCGAACTTGTCGCCGCTGAGCGTGGGCACCGTGGACAGCTGCAGGACCGGCTGCGCGATCCAGCCGCGGGGGTCCGCGATGACGCGCTTGCGCAGCGCCTCGAGCTCGTCCTTGGACGCATCCGGGCCGATCACCAGGCCCTTGCCGCCGGAACCATCCACTGGTTTGACCACCAGTTCGTCGAGGCGGTCCAGGACCTCTTCCCGGGCCTCCTTTTCTTCCAGCCGGAAGGTGTCCACGTTGGCGATCACGGGTTCTTCGTTGAGGTAGTAGCGGATCAGGTCCGGGACATAGCTGTAGACCAGCTTGTCGTCGGCGACGCCGTTGCCCACAGCGTTCGCGATGGTGACGCCGCCGGCGCGGGCCGCGTTGACCAGGCCCGGGCAGCCGAGCATGGAATCGGCGCGGAACTGCAACGGGTCCAGGAACTCGTCGTCGATGCGCTTGTAAATCACGTCCACGCGCTGTTCCCCGGCGGTGGTGCGCATATAGACGCGGTTTCCGCGGCAGATGAGGTCGCGCCCTTCGACGAGTTCTACGCCCATCAGGCCGGCGAGCAGGGTGTGCTCGAAGTAGGCGCTGTTGAAGACGCCGGGGGTCAGGACCACCACGGTGGGATCGTCGACGCCGGACGGTGCCGTCTTGCGCAGGGCGGACAGCAGCCGGCGGGGATACTCTTCGACCGGCCGGATGAGCTGCTGGCCGAAGGCCTCGGGCAGGCCTTTGGCCATCGCGCGGCGGTTCTCCAGGACGTAGCTGACACCGGAGGGGACACGGACGTTGTCCTCGAGGACACGGAAGGTTCCGGCAGCGTCGCGGACGACGTCGATTCCGGAGATATGGACGCGGACGCCTCCGGCCGGCTCGAAGCCGTGCACCTGGCGGTGGAAGTGGGCGCTCGTCGTGACGAGCTGGCGCGGGATGACGCCGTCGGCCACCACGGTCATCTTGTCGTAGACGTCGTTGAGGAACGCCTCCAGGGCCCGCACGCGCTGCGCCACGCCCTTCTCCAGCACGGTCCACTCGTCGGCCGGGATGACCCGGGGCACGATGTCGAGCGGGAAGGGCCGCTCCTCCCCCGCGAAGTCGAAGGTGACACCGCGGTCCAGGAAGGTCCGGGCCATGGAATCGGCGCGCGCGGTGACATCAGCCAGCGAGAGTTCACGCAGGGCATCGGCAACCTGCCCGTAGGACTTCCGGGGCTCCTGCCCGGGCGTAAACATCTCGTCGTAGGCGCCGGAACGTTCGGCGGCCACTGAGTAATCCTGGAATAGGTCAGACATGTCACTAGACAATCACCTTTTTGTTGCGAAATCATTTCGGCGCCCGCTGGAGCGTGGCACCGGAAGCGGGACAGGGTCCGGCGCCGCGCCGTCGGCGGCCCGGCGACCGGCCGTCGGCCGGGCTCAACCGGGCGGTACCCGGGCTCAACCGGCGGCGGCCGCCGTGGCGGTAACGGCTTTTCCCGGCGGTTGCGTCAAGGTAGACACGTGCCACCGCTTACTCTCAAACCGCTGCTCAGGATTGATCCGTTGCCGGGCCTGTTGCCGGGCCTGCTGGCGGCCGCCGCCGCCGTCGTGCTTGCCCTCGCCGTCCACAGCCTGGTTCCGGCGCTCCCGGCCATGACCCTGGCCGTGGCGTTCGGGCTCCTTGCCGCGAATGTCCCGGGGCTGGCCGGCTGGACCGCGGACCAGGGCCGGCCGGGCCTGGATTTTGCCGGCAAGCACCTGATGCGCGCCGGGATCGTCATCCTGGGCCTGAAGGTCAGTCTCGTCGATGTGCTGGGCCTCGGCTGGGCCGCGCTGCTGCTGATCATGGGCGTGGTCCTGGCCGCCTTCGCCGGGACCTACGGCATCAGCCGCCTCTTCCGGCTGCCGCCGCCGGTGTCGCTGCTGATTGCCACCGGCTTCTCCATCTGCGGTGCCTCCGCCATCGGGGCGATGGCCGCGGTGCGCCGGATCCGGCAGCAGGACACGGTGCTCCCGGTGGCCCTCGTGACCCTGTGCGGCACCCTGGCCATCGGTGTCCTGCCGCTGCTCATTCAGCCGCTGGGCCTCAGCCCGGAAGTCTTCGGGGCCTGGGCGGGGGCCTCGGTGCACGACGTGGGACAGGTGGTGGCCACCGCACAGACCGCCGGGGCGACGGCGCTGGCCGTCGCCGTCGTCGTCAAACTCACCCGGGTGATCCTGCTGGCGCCCATCGTCGCCGCCGCCGGACTGCATCACCGCAGCAGCGCCGACGCCGGCGCCGGGCTGAAACGCCCGCCCCTCGTTCCGTTGTTCGTGCTCGGCTTCGTCGCCCTGGCCGCCCTGCGCACCACCGGCTGGCTCTCCCCCGGCATCCTTGACGCCGCCGCGGTGCTCCAGGACGTGCTGCTCGGGATGGCGCTCTTTGGCCTCGGCTCGGCGGTGCGGGTGGGCGAGCTGCTGCACACCGGGGCCCGGGCCCTGCTGGCCGCGCTGGCGTCCTGGCTGCTGATCGCCGGGCTGGGGCTGGGCGCCGCGTTCCTCATGATTAGATAGCGGGGTGTCGAACCAGAACCTGCGCCGCGATGAAGCCGCAACCCGCTCAGCCCTGATCACCACCCACAGCTACGACGTCTCCCTGGACGTCCGGCAGGCTGCCGATCCGGACGTCGCCGGCTACACGAGCCGCAGCGTGATCACCTTCTCCGCGAAGGAACCCGGGGCCTCAACGTTCCTGGACTTCGTCGGCAGCGAGGTGCACAGCGTCGTCCTCAACGGCAAGGAACTCGCCGTCGCCGACGTCGTGGACGGTGCCAGGATCCGGCTCGGCAACCTCCAGGCGGAAAACTCGGTCACCGTCACGGGCACCGCGCTCTACAGCACCTCCGGGGAAGGCATGCACCGCTTCTTCGACCCGGCCGACGGCCAGTGCTACCTCTATACGCAGTACGAGCCCGCCGACGCCCGCCGGGTCTTCGCCAACTTCGAACAGCCCGACCTCAAGGCGGAATTCACCTTCCACGTTATGGCGCCCTCGGCCTGGCAGGTGTCCTCGAACGGCATCGAAAGCCAGCGCACGCTCCTCACCAGCGACCCGGACACGAGCCGCTGGGACTTCGCCCCCACGAAGGCGATGTCCACCTACATCACGACCGTGCTGGCGGGCCCGTATTTCAGGGCCGAGGACTTCTGGAGCAGAACGCTCGACGACGGCACCCGGCTCGAGGTGCCGCTCGCCCTCTACTGCCGCGCCTCGATGGCGCCGTCGTTCGACCCCGAGGCCCTCTTCGCCCTCACCCGGAACGGCCTGGACTTCTTCAACGGGCTCTTCGACTTCCCGTACCCGTGGGGCAAGTACGAGCAGGCCTTCGTGCCCGAATACAACCTCGGCGCGATGGAGAACCCCGGCCTGGTGACGTTCACGGAAAGCTACGTCTTCACCTCACGGGCCGCCGATTCGCAGTACCAGGCGCGCGCCAACACACTGCTGCACGAGATGGCGCACATGTGGTTTGGCGACCTCGTCACGATGCAGTGGTGGGACGATCTGTGGCTCAAGGAATCCTTCGCGGACTACATGGGAACCCTCGGCGTGGACCGCACCACGGACTGGGCCACGGCCTGGGTGAACTTCGCCAGCAACCGCAAGGCGTGGGCCTACGTCCAGGACCAGCTTCCGACCACGCACCCGATCGTCGCCGACATCCCCGACCTCGAGGCAGCCAAGCAGAACTTCGACGGCATCACCTACGCCAAGGGCGCCTCGGTGCTCAAGCAACTGGTCGCCTATGTGGGTTTCGAGGCCTTTGTGGCCGGCTCACGCCAGTACTTCAAGGACCACGCCTACGGCAACACCACTCTGGCGGACCTGCTGGCCGCGCTCAGCGCCTCTTCCGGGCGGGACCTCGCGGACTGGGCCCGGCAGTGGCTGCAGACCTCCGGCATCTCCACCCTTACCAGCGAGATCGAGGCGCACGACGGCGTCCTCCGCACGGTCACCATCGTCCAGGACGCCGAGGACCCGACGACGGGCCGGCAGGAGCCACGGCCGCACCGGCTGCGGATCGGCCTGTACGAAATGGACGACGCCGGCGCCCTGGTCCGCACCGACAGCGTCGAGACCGACGTCAGCGGGGCCCGGACCGAGGTGGCGGCCCTCTCCGGGAAGGTGCGCCCGGCCCTGCTGCTGGTCAATGACGAGGACCTCAGCTACGCCAAGGTCCGGCTGGACCCGCGCTCCGAAGCTACCGCGCGGGCCTCCCTGAGCGCGCTCAGTGATCCGATGGCCCGGGCCCTGTGCTGGACCGCCCTCTGGGACTCGGCCCGTGACGCCGTCACGCCGTCGTCCCTTTACGTGGACGCCGTCAAGCGCTTTGGGCCCAGGGAAACCGGCATCGGTGTGCTGCTCAACGTCCTGGGCAACGCGGCCACGGCAATCGAACGCTACGTCCCCCAGACCGAGCGGTCCGCCGTCCGCCACGGCTTCCTGTCCCTCGCGGCGGACGAGCTCCAGCGGGCAGCGCCCGGCTCCGACCAGCAGCTGGCCTGGGCGCGCACGGTCGCCGCGGCCAGCCGCTACGACGCCAGCCGTCTGGACCTGATCCGCGGCATCCTGTCCGGCAGCACTGTCATTGAAGGCCTTGCCGTGGACGCGGAGCTCCGCTGGAACCTCTGGCATGCCCTGGCCGCCCACGGGGAGGCAACAGTTGCTCAGCTGGACGAGGAGCTCGCCCGGGACAACACCGCCGCCGGTAAATCCGGACATGCCACCGCCCTCGCGGCCCGACCCGAGGCCGCCGTCAAGGAGGCGGCCTGGACGGATGCGGTGTACGGCACCGCGCTCTCCAATCAGCTGCTCAGCGCGACCATCGCCGGTTTCAACACCGGCCCGGCCCCGCTGCTGCGCGGTTTCATTGACCGGTATTTCGAGTGCCTGGAAGACGTCTGGGCCGGGCGCAGCATCGAGATCGCCAGCCGCATTGTCCGCGGACTCTACCCGGCAGGGCAGGACCTGGACGGCGGTACTCCGGATACCCACCCCGTCATCGTCCGGACGGACCACTGGCTGGCCGGGCACCCGGACGCCCCGCGGGCGCTGCGCCGCATCATCATCGAACAGCGCAGCCACCTGCACCGTTCCCTCACGGCGCAGACCCATCCCGCGAACCCCGTATCGAGTGCTCCGTAACCGCCCTTTTGGCGGCTCTAAACGGCAGTTGCGGAGCAACCGACGGGGGTGTGGGGTCCCCTAGGGGACGCGGTGCAGCCACTCAGGAGTGCCGAACTTGGCGCCGACCCGGTGGTGCGCGGCTGCGAGTTCGGCCTCGGTGAGCTCCGACGGCGTCGCGGCGTACCGTTCGGCGAAGACTTCCATCATGGCCGCGACGATCTCGGCGCGGGCCAGGCCGGTCTGGCGCCGGAGCGGGTCCACCCGTTTCTTGGCGCTCCGGGTGCCCTTGTCGGAGAGCTTTTCCTTGCCGATCCGCAGGACCTCGACCATTTTGTCCGCGTCGATGTCGTAGCTCATGGTCACGTGGTGCAGCATGCCGCCGTTCGCGAGCCGCTTTTGCGCGGCGCCGCCGATCTTGCCGTGCTCGGTGGCGATGTCATTGAGCGGCACATAGAAGGCGCTGATCCCCATCTTCTCGAGCGCTGCCATCACCCAGGCGTCGAGGAAGCCGTAGGAGTCGGCGAAGCTGATACCGTCCACCAGGGTTTGCGGGAGGTAGAGCGAGTAGGTGATGCAGTTGCCGGCCTCCATGAACATCGCTCCCCCGCCGCTGATCCGGCGGACCACGCTGATGCCGTGGCGTTCGACGCCGGCGGGGTCCAGTTCGTTGCGGACGGACTGGAAGCTGCCGATCACCACGGACGGTTCCTCCCAGTCCCAGAAACGCAGGGTCGGGTTGCGCCGCCCGGCGCCGACCTCTTCGGTCAGGACTTCGTCCAGCGCGACGTTGATGTGGGTGGGCAGGACCGACGGCGCGATGATGTTCCAGTGGTGGTCCGCCCAGCCGGTGGCCTTCGCGAGGGCTCGGCGGACGGTGACGGCCACGGCGTCGGCCGAAAAGCCGAACAGCACGGCGTCGGCCGGCAGGGCCGCCGCCACTGCCGCGGAGATGTCCGCCGCACCGGCATCCGCGGGGAGGCCGGTGAGTGCCCGGTTGATCTCCAGCAGTGCCTCGTCCGGCTCCAGGAAGAAGTCCCCGCTGACCGAGACGTTGGTGAGGACACCGTCGACGACGTCGAAATCGGCCACCACCAGTTTGCCGCCGGGAACCTTGTACTCCCCGTGGCGGCGGGCTCCGCCGTCGTCGGCGCTGGCGGATCCGGGAACCAGGTGTTGGGTTGTCATGGCGTTAATCCTGCCACGCGCACCGGTGACGGACGCAAAAAGCCCGCACCGTCACCGGTGCGGGCTTTTCCAAAAGACCCTGGGGAGAAGAAGTTACTTCTTGCCGCCGAAGCCCTTGAAGCGAGCGTTGAAGCGCTCGACGCGGCCTGCAGAGTCCATGATGCGCTGCTTGCCCGTGTAGAACGGGTGGGACTCGGAGGAGATTTCGACGTCGATAACCGGGTAGGTGTTTCCGTCTTCCCACTCGATGGTCTTCTTGGAAGACACGGTGGACTTGGTCAGGAACTTGACGCCGGAAGCCAGGTCGTTGAAAACAACAGCTTCGTACTTCGGGTGAGTATCAGACTTCATAATTGGACCTTTGTTCGCACAACTGGATTTTGCCAGCTGCCAGGTATGAATGGGATGGCCAGCGGAATGCACCGGACGGCCAGCTATCAATCATAGCGGAAAGTCAGCGCCCTTGCTGCCCGCCCAGCGGCGCGGTTCACTCGCGCGGCCGGAGCTCCCAGAAGGCGACGGCGGACGCCGCCGCGACATTGAGCGAGTCGACGCCCGCGCGCATGGGGATCTTGACGGCGAGGTCGACGGCGGCAAGGGTCTCCGGGCTCATCCCGGCACCCTCGGTGCCCAGCACCAGGGCGAGTTTCTCCGGACGGCGGGCGGCCAGGGCGTCGAGGTCCACGGCGTCGTCCGTGAGCTCCATCGCGGCCACGGTGAAGCCCTGGCCGCGGAGCACCTGCAGGTCCCCCGGCCAGTCTTCCAGCCGGGCCCAGGGCACCTGGAACACAGTCCCCATGCTGACCCGGACGCTGCGGCGGTACAACGGGTCCCCGCAGCGCGGCGAGACGAGGACGGCGTCAATGCCCAGGGCCGCGGCGGAGCGGAAAATCGCCCCGACATTGGTGTGGTCCACGATATCCTCCAGCACAGCGACCCGGTGCGCCCCGGCGAGAAGCTCGGGCAGTGGCACAGGTTCCGGGCGCTGCATGGCCGCCATCGCGCCGCGGTGCAGGTGGAAGCCGGTGATCTCCTCGAGGAGCGCGGCGGAACCGATGTACGCGGGGACGTCCGGGTACTGCGCGAAGATATCCGAGAGGTCCTCGAGCCATTTTTCGGCGAGGAAGAAGGAACGGGGCCTGTGTCCCGCCGCGAGGGCCCGCCGGAGCACCCGGGAGGACTCGGCGATGTACATGCCCTCGGCGGGTTCCCGGAGCTTGCGCAGGTGCACGTCCGTCAGCTGCGTGTAGTCGGAGACCCGGGGGTCATCGGCGGATTCAAGGCGATGGAAGGTCACTGGCGGGTCATTTCAGCGGGAGATGGTGCGGTCACGGATCGGGTCACTTGAACAGGTTGGCGATCATAAACCCCAGCGCGACGAGGCCCAGGACGAAGATGACCCCGCGCAGCACCACCGGGGACAGCCGGCGCCCGACCCTGGAACCGATTACGCCGCCGATCAGCGAGCTCACGGCAATCAACCCGACGACGGCCCAGTCGATCCGGCCGAAGGCGAAGAGCAGGTAGGAGACCGCCGCCACGACGTTGACGGCAAGGACCAGGAAGTTCTTCATGGCGTTGGCGTTCTGGATGGTCCCGGTCATGAAGATGCCGAGGATCCCGACCAGCAGGATGCCCTGCGCCGCGACGAAATAGCCGCCGTACACGCCGGCTAGGTACACGAGGACCACGAGGATGACGCCGTGGCGGCGGTCCCGGATGGCGTGTTCGGGGTTCTGTTCGCGGTTCCGGACCCACTGCTGCAGCCGGGGCTGGAAGGCCACCATCAGCAGCGCGAGCACAATCAGGGCGGGGGCCGCGTAATGGAAGACCTTCTCGGGCAGGTGCAGCAGCAGGTAGGCGCCGGTGATGCCGCCCAGCACTGAGGCAGGCAGCAGCTTGAGCAGTTGCTTGCCACGTCCCGTCAGTTCCTTGCGGTAGCCCCAGGCGCCGGCGGCGCTCCCGGCCACAAGGCCCATCGCGTTGCTGATGGACGCCGTGACCGGCGCGTAGCCGAGGGCGATCAGCACCGGGAAGGTCACCAGGGTGCCGGAACCGACCACACTGTTGATGGTGCCGGCCCAGAGTCCGGCGAAGAAAATTAAGGCACTATTGAGGAGCTCCACGCGCGGTCAGCGGCCCGGTCAGCGGTGCGCGGTGGCCGTGTACCGGCCGGCTGTGACGCTGACGTCCAGCGGCAACCCAAAGGTCCGGCTGAGGTTCTCGGCCGTGAGGACGCCTTCGATCGGGCCCTGGGCCACCACGCCTCCGTCCCGCAAGAGCATGGCGTGGGTGAAGCCCGGCGGGACCTCTTCGAGGTGGTGCGTGACCAGGACGATGGCCGGGGCGGCGTCGTCGCGGGCGAGTTCGCTGAGCCGGTACACGAGGTCTTCGCGGCCGGCCAGGTCGAGACCGGCAGCGGGTTCGTCGAGGAGCAGGAGCTCAGGATCCGTCATCAGGGCCCGGGCGATCTGGACCCGCTTGCGCTCACCCTCGGACAGCGAAGCGAACGGCCGGTTGAGCAGCGGTCCCATGCCCCACTCGTTGAGCAGGGCGAAGGCGCGGCGTTCGTCGTCCTTCTCGTAGCCCTCGCGCCACCGTCCGGTGACACCGTAGGCGGCCGTCACGACGACGTTGAGGACCTTCTCATGCTCCGGGATCTGGTTGGCCAGCGCGGCCGAGGACAGGCCGATCCGGGGGCGGAGTTCAAAGACGTCGACGGCGCCAAGGATCTCCTCCAGGATGCCGGCCATGCCGCTGGTGGGGTGGATCCGCGCGGCCGCGAGCTGCAGCAGAGTGGTCTTGCCGGCGCCGTTGGGGCCCAGGATCACCCAACGCTCGCCTTCCTTGACCTGCCAGTCGACCTTGTCCAGCAGGGTCTTTGCCCCACGTACAACGCTGACGGCGGCCATTTCAAGAACATCACTCATAGGAGTAGACACTAGGACAAAACAGCGGACGACTGATAACCGGTGCGCCGGGACCGAGCCGGGCGCCGACTGCCCGGCTGCCGCGGCGTCACCGGGGCGCAACGAATTCGGGCCCGCATCTGCCGGATCGTTAGGATTGCAGGCATGAACCTGTTCGTGACCTCCGTGAGCTATGCCCCGAAACTGACCCTTCCCGAGGTGCAGCGGCTCCGCTCGCTGCTCGCAGCGAACGGAGTAACGCTGGACGCCGAAACCCGGACCGGAGACGACCGCTTTGAGGTCTATGCGGCGGACGGGAGCGTTGAGCTGGCCTCCGGCCCGGACCACGGGGTGACCGCCCTGGCGGAACTGCGCCGGGCAGCGGCAGATAACGGCCCCGCCGGAGTGGACACGGCGATCGTCCCCGCCGCCCTCCGGAGTGCGCAGCGGAAGTTCCTCATCATGGACGTGGATTCCACCCTGATCCAGCAGGAAGTGATTGAACTCCTCGCCGCCTACGCCGGCAAACGCGAGGAAGTCACGGCGGTCACCGAGGCCGCCATGCGCGGCGAACTCGACTTCGCGCAGAGCCTGCATGCGAGGGTGGCGGTGCTCGCCGGCCTGCGGGCCGACGTCGTCGATGCCGTCCGCGCCGAGGTGAAACTGAGCCTCGGTGCGGCGGAGCTCGTGGCCGCCTTCCACGCCGCCGGCCACGTGGTGGCGGTGGTGTCCGGCGGCTTCAACCAGATCCTGCAGCCGATCGCGGAGGGCCTTGGACTGGACTACTGGGTGGCCAACGAACTTGAAATCGTCGACGGGGCGCTGACCGGGAAAGTCATCGGTGAGGTGATTGACCGGGCGGCGAAGGAAAAGTATTTGCGTGAATGGGCCGCCAGGGAAGGCATCCCGATGGAGCACACAATTGCTGTGGGCGACGGCGCCAACGACCTGGACATGCTCGGCGCGGCCGGCATCGGCGTGGCGTTCAACGCCAAACCGGCCGTCCGTGCGGTCGCGGATGCCGCCGTGAACATGCCCTACCTCGACGCCGTGCGGCACATCGCCGGCGTCTGAGGCCGGACCGGGAACCCGGAACAGCAGTGAAGGCCGGGGCGGTTGCCCCGGCCTTCACTGTGTTTACTGCGCTATAACGGCGTTCCGCGGGTGGCGCGGGTGCTTAGTTGCTGCTCTTGTCGAAGTAGTCGGATCCGCCGACGTACTCGGTGTGGCCGGATTCGACGTCCGCGGTGACCATCTTGGCGACCTCGGCGGCGAACTCCGTGACCGAGTACAGCTTCCCGGCCTCGGCGCGGCGGGCCTCGATGGCGCCCGGGTTGGAGCGGTCCAGCAGGGTGGCCGTGACGGTGCCCTCGATCATGTCGCCGGAGACGACGACGAGGGAGATGCCCTTCTCGGCCAGGTTCGGAACGAGTTCGCGGAGGGCGTCCTCGCCGGCGCGCTTGCTGCGTGCCACGGGCTCGTAGTCCGGCATGGTGGGCACGGTGTTGATGAAGTGGGCCTGGTGGCTCGTCACGAACACCACCCGGGAACCCTCGGGCATCAGCGGCACGGCAGCGTTGAGCATGTTCACCTGCGCGTCACGGTTGAGCTTGAGCGCGTAGCCCTCCTCCATGCCGGATTCCATCCCGCCGGAGGCGTTGAGGACCAGGACGTCAAGCGAGCCGAAGTTCTCCATCGCGGCGCTGGCCAGGGCCTGGACGCCTTCCTGCGTGGTGAGGTCGGCGCCGACGGCAGCGGCACGGCCGCCGGCCGCCTCGATTTCGGTCACAACCTTGTTGGCGCGGGGGGCCTTTTGGCGGTAGTTCACGACGACGGCGGCACCCTCGGCGGCGAGGATCTTGGCGACTTCAGCGCCGATGCCCCGCGACGAACCGGTCACGATTGCGGTCTTGTTGTCCAGCAGTCCCATATGAGCTCCTTTGTTCCAAACGTCCAAAAACGGTGGGTCTGCAGTCCATCATGCCAGCGGCGCAGGGGTTTTCCGTTGTCCGGGTTCCACAAAGAAGCTGCGGCAGGCTAGTTCCGGCCCGGCCCGCGGGCGTACGATCGCGGGCATGGAACGTCCGCGCGGTAGCTGCCCTTCGGCTGGACGCAGGGCTGGAGATCAGGGGATCCGGTGCCCCGGGGCGTGAGCGAGGACTCCACACCGGAGCAGGTCTTCAGCGGATCCCCCCGGGGCCTGGACCTGTTCCGTGCCGTGGAAAAGCTGCTTGGCGCGCCCACCCCGCCGGCGATCCGCGCCACGAAAAGCCAGGTGGCCTTCCGGGAGAAGCGGGGTTACGCGTACCTCTGGTGGCCGGGGCGGTATGTTGCCTCCGAGGTGCCCGCCGTGCTGTCGATCGCGCTCCCGCGCCGGATCAGTTCGGCCCGGTTCAAGGAGATCGTCAACCCGTCGCCCGGGGTGTGGATGCATCACCTGGAGCTGCACAACGAGGAGGAGCTCGACGCCGAGGTAGCCGGCTGGCTGTTTGAGGCGCGGGCGGCAGCGGGCTGAGGCCCGCTCCGGACAGCCCGCGCCGGACAGCCCCCGCCGGACAGCCGGTGCCGGTGCCGGCGCCGGCACGGGGCGGGCGGACCCACGTTCTTGTCCGCCCGCCCCGTCGGGCCGCCTGCTACGGGTGGTCGATCCTGATCTTCTTGGCCGTCGCGTCCGGGGCGGCCACGGGGGCAGGTGCCCGCACCTCAAGGACGCCGTCCTTGTAGGTGGCGGTGATGTCCTCTTCCTTGGCACCCGGCGGCAGCGCAACACTGCGCGAGAAAGAGCCATAGCGGAACTCGGAGCGGTAGCCGTCCTTGCTCTTGTGCTCGGTTTTCTCCTCGCGTTCCGCCCTGATGTGCAGCATGCCTTCGCTCACGGAGACGTCCACGTCCCGGTCGGGATCGATTCCCGGAACCTCGGCGCGCACCACCAGGGTGGTGCCGTCCACGAACTGTTCGACCTTGATGGACGGCGTCATGGTCATGTCGCCGTCGAGGAAACGTTTGATCGGCTCCAGCACGTCCGACGGGACCCACTTGTTCAGTTCAGCCACGATTGTCCTCCTGATTCCATGCCCCTGCCGAGGTGTGGTCAGGGGCTGTAGCCCCATTACACACCCCGGCGGCGCCCGGCGCCACGGGCTGAAAGTCCTAGTGGCTGCCCCGGCGCGCCCCGCCGGGAGGGCGGCCGGGGGCTCCCGCCGCCGTCGTCGGCTTGGGGAACTCTCCTAGTGCCCCATGCCGAGGCCGCCGTCGACCGGGATGACGGCGCCGGAGATGTAGGCAGCCTCGTCGCTGGCGATCCAGCGGACCACGTTGGCGACCTCGGAGGCCTCGGCGAAGCGGCCGGCGGGAACCTTGGAGAGGTAGTCCTTCTGGGTCGCCTCGGCCAGTTCCGCGGTCATGTCCGTGTTGATGAAGCCTGGTGCGACGACGTTTGCGGTGATGCCGCGGGCGCCCAACTCGCGGGTCAGCGAGCGGGCGATGCCGACGAGGCCGGCCTTGGAGGCCGAGTAGTTGATCTGGCCGGGCGCGCCGTAGAGGCCCGAGACGGAGGAGATGAGGACCACGCGGCCCCTGCGGGCCCGGATCATGCCCTTGGAGGCGCGCTTGATCACGCGGAAGGCGCCGGTGAGGTTGGTGTCGATGACCGAGGTGAAGTCGTCCTCGCTCATGCGCATCAGGAGGGTGTCCTTGGTGATGCCGGCGTTGGCCACCAGCACCTCGACGGGGCCGTGGGCGGCTTCCACTTCGGTGAACGCGGCATCCACGGAGGCCTCGTCCGTGACGTCGGCCTTCACGCCGAGGATGCCTGCCGGGAGCTCCGATTCGCTGCGGTACGTGACGGCCACCTTGTCCCCGTTCGCGAGGAAGGCTTCGGCGATGGCGAGGCCAATTCCGCGGTTTCCGCCGGTGATCAGGACACTGCGGCCGGTGGTTGCTGTTTCAGACATGGTGGGGCTCCGGAATTCTGCGGCGGGACGGTGCCGCGCTGGGGGCGGGATTTTCCTGCCTCCGATCTTAGCGCCCGGGGCCGCCTGGGTTTGGGCGGCTCTCCCGTTGGTGAGAGAATTGAAGTAAGCCTTGGGAGCGTGATCTGACAGCCTTGACACTCAAAAACCGATCCGGTGTCCCTGTGCCCGGGAACCCGGAAGTACCGTCCGGTGATTCCGAGGTTCACAGCATCACCGACGCCGCCGCCGCGCACTCGGAAGAGATGCGCCGGCGGATGATCAAGTACGCCGTGGCGATGGGCATCCGCATGGTGTGCCTGATCCTGATCTTTGTGGTGGACGGCTGGCTGAAGATCCTCCCGGTCATCGGAGCCGTGTTCCTGCCCTGGTTTGCCGTCATCATCGCGAACGGTAGCGACCAGGCGGAAGTCCACTCCGACTCGCTGCTGGACTACGCGCCGCTGGCCCAACTCGATGCGCCTGCCACCGCCCCGGCTGACCAGGGCGACGCTGCGCCGGACGACCCGTCGATGACGCTGCTGCAGGGCGAACTCGTAGATGATGAGGACTCCCCGAAGAATGTCCTCGGCGTCCCCGGATTCCCTGACGTCCCCGGCGTCCCTGACGTCCACGCCGACGACGACGGCGGGCGGGCCGCGTCATGAGCCTGTTTGACCTCGCCGGCGGCGGAGCTGCCGGTCCGGCCGGGGCCGTCTGCTCCCGCAAAGCATGCCGGAGCGGCGCCGAATGGCAGCTGCTCTGGAACAACCCAAAGATCCACACCCCCGAACGGCGCAAGATCTGGCTGGCCTGCGGAGAACACCGGGCCTGGCTCGAGGACTATCTGCAGACCCGCGGGCTCTGGAAGGAAACCGTGGCACTGAACCCGGCAGGCAGGGCAAGCTGAATGTACCGTTTTCTCTTCTCCAGCAAGTGGCTGGGGTATTTGTTGCTGGCCGCGATTTTTGCCGCAGCGTGCGTCGGACTGGGCCGCTGGCAGATGGACCGCCGCGCCGAGACCCTCGCGGAGATCAACCGGGTCACCTCGAACTATTCCGCCGCGCCCGTCCCGTTCGCTGAGATCAAGGACCAGTTCCGCTCGCTGGCGGCGGACCGGGAGTGGACGCAGGTGGAACTGAAGGGCAGTTACGACGTCGACGGGCAGCGGATCGTCCGCAACCGCCCGCTCAACGGCCAGCCCGGCTATGAGGTCGTTGTCCCCTTCAAGGTGGATAGCGGCGAGACCGTCGTGATTGACCGCGGCTGGCTGCCGATCGGCAACAAGAACCCAGGCAGCCCCGACGCGGTTCCGGCACCCCCGCAGGGCACCGTGACGGTCGTCGCCCGGCTCAAACCCGCCGAGCCCGAGCTTCAGCGCGGCGCCCCGGACGGGCAGCTCGCCTCAATCGATCTCTCCGCCTACTCCGCCGAGCTGGGCTACCCGCTGCTGACGGGCGCCTACGGCCAGCTGGCCTCGGAGAGCCCGGCGGCGGCGGACATGCCCTTCCCGTTCCCCAAGCCCTCCACCGAAGAGGGCACGCACCTGTCCTACTCACTGCAGTGGTTCGCGTTCGGCGTGCTGATGTTCATCGGCTTCGGATATGCGGCCCGTCAGCAGGCACGAAACGCCGAAATCGACGCGGAGGACGCCGAAGCTGAGTCCGCGGACACGGACGGCCTCCTGATGCACTCCAGCGGCCCGGTGGCCCGCCGGCGTCCCGTCCCCCGCAAGCGGAAAAACGCGACCGCGGAGGAAGAGGAAGACGCGATCCTGGATGCCCAGGGGTTCTGAGCAGTGGCGGTCCTGTTTCCGGAGCCCGTGGCCCGGGTAAAGCACGCGTTGAACGCGCTCGGCGCCAAGGACACCGTCACGGTGTTCGATTCGACAGTCCCGACGGCGGCCGCGGCGGCCGCCGAGCTGGGCTGCGACGTCGCGGCCATCACCAACAGCCTCGTGTTCGACCTCGAGGGCGCCCCGCTGCTGATCCTGGCCAGCGGCGCCGCCAGGGTCGATGTCCGGAAGGTCGCCGAGCAGCTGGGCACCGGGAGAATCCGACGCGCCTCCCCCGGGTTCGTCCTGGCACACACCGGCCAGGAAGTAGGCGGCGTCGCCCCGGTCGGGCATCCCGAGAAAATCAAGACGCTGCTGGATGAGTCCCTGAGAATCCACGAGGTGCTCTGGGCCGGAGCAGGAGACCACCACTCCATGTTCTCGATCAGCTACGATGAGCTGCAGAGAATCACCGAGGCCGAGGAAATGCCGGTCCGCTAGCCGGCATGGCGAGGGCGCCCGGGCGGGGCGCGTAGGCGCCCGGAGACGCCTACGCGAGCGTGATCAGGTCCAGGTAATCTTCGTTCCAGTGGTCCTCGATGCCGTCGGGCAGCAGCACAACCCGCTCCGGATTCAGCGCCTCAACGGCACCTTCATCGTGGCTCACCAGTACGACGGCGCCGGTGTAGTTGCTCAGGGCGCCAAGAATTTCGGCGCGGCTGGCCGGGTCGAGGTTGTTGGTGGGCTCATCGAGGAGCAGCACGTTGGCGCTCGAGGCAACGATGGTGGCCAGCGCCAGGCGGGTCTTCTCGCCGCCGGACAGCACGCCGGCCGGCTTGTCGACGTCGTCGCCGGAGAACAGGAATGAGCCCAGGATGTTGCGCACTTCCGCGTCGTTCATGTCCGGGGCGGAGGACCGCATGTTCTGCAGGACAGTGCGGTCCACGTCGAGTGTCTCGTGTTCCTGGGCGTAGTAGCCCACCTTCAGGCCGTGGCCCGCAACGACTTCGCCGGTATCGGGCTTGTCGACGCCTGCGAGCATACGCAGGAGGGTGGTCTTGCCGGCGCCGTTGAGGCCCAGGATAACCACCTTGGAACCGCGGTCAATGGCGAGGTCCACGTCGGTGAAGATCTCCAGCGAACCAAAGGACTTGCTGAGGCCGTCCGCGGTGAGCGGGGTTTTGCCGCAGGGCGAGGGATCCGGGAAGCGCAGGGCTGCCACACGGTCAGTCGCGCGCACGGCTTCAAGGCCGCCCAGCAGACGCTCCGCGCGCTTGGCCATGTTCTGCGCGGCCACGGCCTTGGTGGCCTTGGCGCGCATCTTGTTCGCCTGGTCAAAGAGGACCTGGGCCTTCTTCTCCGCGTTGGCGCGCTCGCGCTTGCGGGCACGTTCGTCCGTTTCGCGCTGCTGGAGATAGCGCTTCCAGTTCATGTTGTAGAAGTCGATCTGCGCACGGTTGGGATCCAGCAGGAACACCTTGTTCACTGTGGCCTCAAGCAGTTCCGTGTCGTGGCTGATCACGATCAGGCCGCCCTGGTGGTTCTTCAGGAACTCGCGCAGCCAGGTGATGGAGTCGGCGTCGAGGTGGTTCGTGGGCTCATCCAGGAGCATCGTTTCGGCGTCCGAATACAGGATGCGGGCTAGTTCCACACGGCGGCGCTGGCCGCCGGAGAGGGTCTTGAGCGGCTGGTTCAGCAGACGGTCAGGCAGGGCGAGGTTGGAGCAGATCGCTGCCGCCTCGGCCTCGGCAGCGTAGCCGCCGGCAGCCAGGAATTCTGATTCGAGCCGGTCGTAACGGTTCATCGCCTTGCGCTGGACCTCGGCGTCGTCGCTGGCCATGTCCTCATGCGTCTGGCGGAGTTTGCCGACGGCGATGTCCAGGCCGCGGGCGGACAGGATCCGGTCGCGGGCCAGCTGCTCCATGTCCGGGGTCCGGGGGTCCTGCGGCAGGTAGCCGATCTCCCCGCTGCGGGTGACCTTTCCGCCGGCGGGCAGGCCTTCGCCGGCGAGCACCCGGGTCAGCGTGGTCTTCCCTGCACCGTTACGGCCCACAAGGCCGATCTTGTCTCCCTTGTCGATCCGGAAGCTCACCTGGTCCATAAGGAGGCGGGCGCCGGCGCGCAGTTCGAGATCCTGGACGGTAATCAATGCAGCTAAGGCCTTTCACAACAGGGAACGCCGCGGCACAACGGTGGAATCTGGAGGGGGCCGGGGCAGTGTGGCCGAGAGAACGGCCTCTCCCAGTCTACCGGCCCAGCCTGCGCCTCTTGACAAGAGCCCCGCCGGCTGCCGGAACCCGGACCATGGCGGTGCCTGCCGTGTGCTGCCGGACACCACCGGCGGCCGTTGGTGCGGCCCTCCAGCTGCCGGGCCCCCGGTTAGTGGAGCACCTACAAAAAACCCGGCCCGGCATGCTCGTAAAGTCAAAATCAGCAGCAGATACTGATTCACTCGCGATAGGAACCCCCCCATGACGCAGACCCACGGCAGCACAGCCGCCACCCCCGCCCGGCAGCGGAACCGCTGGAACGCTACCGACCTGGGACTGATCGCGGTCTTCGCCGCGCTGGTGGCCGGCTCCGCCCTGATTGCCGCCATTCCGGTGGCAGGAATGGGTGTCCCCATCACGGTGCAGACCCTCGCCGTGATGCTCACCGGGCTGGCACTGGGCCCCGGCAGGGCCTTCGCCGCCGTCGGGCTCTATGTCCTCCTCGGTCTCGCAGGGCTGCCGATCTTCAGCGGCGGACGCAGCGGTCTCGGGGTCCTGGCCGGCCCCTCGGCGGGCTACATCATCGGCTTTGTCTTCGCCGCGACGGCGGTGGGCTGGCTGACCGTCGTCGTGCTGCGCCGCACTGCGGGCCGTCCCGGCAGGCTGCGTGCGGTCCTGCTTTTCGCTGCCGCGATGGTGAGCAGCATCATCTTCGTCCACGGCCTCGGTGTCCTCGGCATGGTGGTCAACGCGAAACTGGACTTCTCGAAGGCGTTCCTCGCGGACCTGGTCTTCTACCCGGGAGATGTGATCAAGAACATCCTGGCCGTGACCATTGCCCTGGCGCTGCACAAGGCGTTCCCGGATCTGCTGATCCGCCGGATCCGGAGCAGCGGGACCGTTGCCCCGGGCGGCGCGCCCGTTTCCCACGCCACGGCGGGTCACCGGAGGTGAGCACCATTGCGCTGGACCGGGTTGCGGTGCGGGTGGCGGTTGATGGCCGCCCGGCACCGAAAACCTTGCTGGCGGAGCTGACCCTGCGGCTCAGCGAGCAGCGGATCGGCATCATCGGCGCCAACGGTTCCGGCAAGTCCACGCTGCTGCGGCTCCTCAACGGGCTGGTGGTGCCGAGCAGCGGGAGCGTCACGGTGGACGAGTGGGACACGGTCCGCTCGGTACGGGAGGTACGACGGCGCGTCGGCTTCGTCTTCACCGACCCGCTGTCCCAGCTGGTCATGCCCACCGGCCGGGAGGACGTGGAGCTGTCCCTCCGCCGCTCGGTCCGAAACTCCCGCGAACGCAGCCGCCAGGCGGAGGCGACGCTGGACCGCTTCGGTTTGCTGCCGCTGGCCGACCAGAGCATCTATGAACTCTCCGGCGGGGAGCGCCAGCTACTGGCCCTCGCCGCGGTCCTCGCCGTGGACCCGGAGGTGCTGGTCTTGGACGAGCCCTCCACCCTGCTGGACCTGCGCAACCGGGAACTGCTGCGCCGGACCCTGGCCGGACTCAGCCAGCAGGTCATCCTCTCCACCCACGACCTTGAGCTCGCGCTGGACCTCGACCGGGTCCTCGTGGTCGACGCCGGCGCGGTGGTGTTCGACGGCGGGCCGGCCGCCGCCGTCGCACATTACCGTGCGCTGTGCGCGGCCGGGCTCGCTGATTCTGGCGCGGCGGATGCAGCACCGTTGGGGCACCCGCACCCTCAGAATCTTCACCTTGGGGATCCGTCCCTGGCGCAGCGGCATCCGGGGCAGTTGTGAGCGGCCACGGGTTCCTGCTGGCCAACTATGTGCCGGGCGATTCCCTGCTGCACCGCGCGCCGCTGTGGCTGAAGTTCCTGCTGGTCGTCGGCTGCGGCATGGCGTCCTTCCTGATCGTCGACTGGGCTGTGGCGGCGGCAGCCCTGGCCGTGATGTGCGCCCTGTTCCTGTTCAGCGGGGCGGGGGTGCCGCGGCTGTTCCGCGCGGTCCGGCCCGTGCTGCCCGTTCTGGCGGCGATTGGGCTGTTCCAGTGGTGGCAGCTCGGTGGCCCGACCGCGGCGCGGATTGTGCTCAACGTGCTGGTCTGTATTGTGGCTGCGTCCATCCTCACGGCCACCACCCCGGTGCAGCGGCTGCTGGATGGCGTGGCTTCCCTGGCGCAGCCGTTCCGGCGCCTCGGGGCGGATCCGGAGCGCTTCGCGCTGACCATCGCCATCATGCTGCGCAGCATCCCGTTCATCGCGGGCGCCTACAGTGACGTCCGCGATTCCGCCCGGGCCCGCGGGCTGGAACGCAACCCCCGGGCCCTGATCCTCCCGGTCTTCATCACCACCGTGGCCTTCGCCCGGCAGACCGGCGATGCCCTCGCCGCCCGGGGCCTGGGTGAGGCCGAGACCGAGGAGCATGCCCCGCCTGCCACCCTCGCCGCAGGACATGCCCTCCCCTGACAGCCCGGAACCACGGGACATGCCCTCCCACGACCGCGGACACTGGAGATAAGCCCAGTATGTCCACTGGCCGTGCCCAGGACTGGGCAAGTCCCCGGCGAGGTGGTGCAGGTCTGAGTTCCGATATTGCGGAACCACGGGACATGCCCTCCCCTGTCCACGGAGACGGGACATAAGCCCACTATGTCCACTGGCCGGGCCCAGGACTGGGCATGTCCCCCGGAGCCCCTTGGGAGAACCCGCTAGGTGAAGCTGCGGTACTCCAGCAGCGCGGCGGTTCCCATTCCTCCGGCGATGCTGATCAGTGCCAGCGCCAGATGTCCCTCTACCGGGCCGCGCCGTGCCTGGGCCAGCAGCCGCGTGACCAGCACGGCGCCGGAAGCCCCGTAGGCGTGCCCCAGAGCCAGGGCGCCGCCGTCGGCGTTGGCGCGTTCCGGGGGGATGCCCAGCTGGTCCAGGCACGCGATGGTCTGGGAGGCGAATGCCTCGTTGAACTCCACCAGCCCCAGCTCCGCGGCCTTGACGCCGCTGCTTTCCAGCAGGCGTCCGGCCGCCCGGGCCGCCCCGATGCCCAGCAGCTGCGGGTCCACGCCAGCCGTGTCCGTCCCGCGCACGAGGAGGCCGTCGCCGGCTCCCAACTCGCGGGCGCGTGCCACCGAGGTGATGACGACGGCGGCGGCGCCGTCGGCGTCGAAGCAGGAGTTCCCCGCGGTGACGGTGCCGCCGGCGGCGAACACCGGCGGGAACCGGGCCAGCACGGCTGCGGTCAACCCGCGGCGCGGCCCGTCGTCGGCACTGACCGTGTGCAGGCCGTCCGGCCCGGAAACACCCGGCAGCGGAACGATCTCGGCGTCGAAGAGTCCTGCCGCGGCGGACGCCAGGGCGCGCTGGTGGCTGCGCAGCGCCAGCGCGTCCTGCCGTTCCCTGCTGACCCCGAAGCGGGCGGCCACATTCTCGGCGGCCACCCCCATGTCCGGATCACCTAGGCCCAGGGGTGCGAACTGCGCCCGCGGGAAGAACTCCGGGGCACCGCCGGCGTCGCGGCGGGCCCGGAGCGGTGCCGTACTGATGCTCTCCACCCCGCCGGCCAGGTACACGCCGCCTCCGCCGGCGGCCACCAGGCGGGAGGCCAGGGCAACCGCGTCCAGTCCGGACCCGCACTGCCGGTCCACAGTGAGGCCGGGGACGCTGACTGGCAGGCCTGCCTCGAGGGCCGCGAGCCGGGCCACGTTTCCGCCGCCGCCCACGGCGTTGCCGATCACCACATCTGCCACCGACGCCGGGGCCACGCCGGTGTCGGCGAGCAGGCGGCGGAGCACGGGGGCCAGCAGTTCATGGGCCTGCAGGGTCTTCAGGGCGCCGTTGGCGCGGCAGATCGGGGTGCGCCGGGCGGAGATGATGACCGGCTGCCGGTCGTCGGGAAGATTCCGCGCGGAATGCTCAGCCAAGGCGCCGGATCCGGGGGTCGTTGCGGGCAATCCAGTCGAGCAGCAGCTCCCGGCTGAGCTTGCCGCGGTCCGTCAGGGGTAGTTCGGCCAGGGCGAAGTATTCCAGCGGCCGTTTGTTGCGGGACAGCACGTCATCGACTCCGGCTTTGAGCTGCGTGGCGGTCACCCCGCCGTGCGAGGGGACAATGCCGGCGACGACTTTCTGGCCGCGGAGCTCGTCCGCGATGCCCGCGGCCACGGCGGCGGCCACACCGGGAACCGAGGCCAACGCCAGCTCGACCTCATGCGGGTAGACGTTCGTGCCGGCGGTGATGATCATGTCGGATCGGCGGCCCAGCATGTGCAGGGTCCCGCCCTCGAGGTAGCCCTGGTCCCCCACCGTGTGCCAGCCGTCGAAGCTCTGCAGGGCCTGGCCGTCGTCGCCCCAGAGGTAGCCGTCGCTGACCATGCCGCTGCGCACGCAGATGTTGCCGTCGGTGCCGTCGGGCAGCTGGACTCCGCCGTCGTCGAGGATGCGGATCTCGACGCCGGGAAACGGCGTGCCGATCCCGGTGCCGCGCTGGTCGGGCTGCTGCCCGGGCGGGAGCCCGGCGCCGGAGACGAAGCTGAGCTCAGAGGCGCCGTAGTACTCGAAGATGGTCGCGTTGGGTGCCCAGCGGCGGGCTGCTTCCAGGGTTCGGGCGTCCAGTTTTGAGCCGGCGCAGATGATGCTTCGGATGCCTGAGGCGTCGACACCGCCGCTCAGTCCCCGTTCGCTGAGGATCCGGAGCATCGTGGGGACGAGGACCAGCCGGGTGATTCCGTCATGGCTGACGGCGGCGTGGGCGTCGCCGACATCGAACCGGGCCAGGGTGTGGAACTCCGAACCGGCGTACAGGCATTCGGCCAGGGCATAGAGGTTCAGGCTGGCAGCGAGGGGCCCGGGCGCCAGGGTTTTGTCTTCCGCGTGCAGGCCAAAAAATTCAACCGACGCATCGAAGGACAGCTGCCAGGACCGGCGCGAGCGGCTGAAGGCCTTGGGGACAGACGTGGTCCCGGAGGTCAGGCCGATCAGGAACGGCGTGACCGGGCGCCCGTCGACCAGTTCCGGCCCGTCGCGGAGGTCCGCCACCGTCGCGGCACCCGGCGCCGTCACGACGGTCTTGCGGATCCGTTCCCTGATGCTGTCCTGCAGCTGCTGCGGCCACGTCGGGTCCAGCACGGCGCATTGCCGCTCCCCCGCGACGGCGGCCGCGAACGCTGCGGCGAAGTGCAGCGAATTCTCTTCGGACAGCACGGTCACGGCCGGCGTTTCCGGCACCAGGCCGGCGGCCGTGTCCCGCAGGTCTTCCCAGCTCAGGCGCTGGCCGGCGACGACGACGGCGGTCCCGTCGGGGCGGTCGTCGGCCCAGCGCTGGAGTCTGTCGAGGAAAGGCATCAGATCAACTTTACCGGCCGGGAGCCGTCCGAAAGCAGGTACGCGATATTGTGACAGCATGAGTTTCAATGACAACGTCCAACTGGACCCCTCGCAGGTCCAGGACCGGCGCGGCATGGGCCGCGGCGGAAAAGTCGGGATCGGTCTCGGCGGCGGCATCATCCTGCTGATCGCATCCCTGCTCGGCATCAATCCGAGCCTGCTGGAAGGCCTGGGCGGCAGCACCCAGGACTCCGGATCGCAGAGCCAGAGCACCGCCCCGGCCTGCGAAACCGGCGCCGACGCCGACGCCCGGCTCGACTGCCGCATCACCGGCACGGTGAACAGCCTGAACGCCTTCTGGCCCGCCTACCTGGCCCAGTACGACCGGCAGTACCCGCAGCCGGGTACGGTGATTTTCGAGGGGGCCACGAACACCGGCTGCGGCGCGGCGACCTCGGAGGTGGGGCCATTCTACTGCCCGGCCGACTCCACCGCGTACTTCGACCCGGGCTTCTTCCAGGAACTGGTGGACCGCTTCGGCTCCTCCGGCGGGCCACTGGCACAGGAGTATGTGGTCGCCCACGAATTCGGCCACCACATCCAGAACGTGCTGGGGAACCTGGACCGGGCGCAACATGACCCGCAGGGACCGGAATCCGGTGCCGTCCGCGTGGAGTTGCAGGCTGACTGCTACGCCGGGCTGTGGGTCCGTTACGCCACGACCCAGGAGGACCCCCAGACGGGGGTGCCGTTCCTGGAGCCGCTGACGGAACGGGACCTGCAGGACGCCCTCTCCGCCGCCTCGGCTGTCGGCGATGACCGGATCCAGCAGGCCGCGACCGGCCGGGTGTCCCCGGAGGCCTGGACCCACGGTTCCAGCGCGCAGCGCCAGAAGTGGTTCTACCAGGGGTACAAGACCGGCGACATCAACCAGTGCGACACGTTCGGCGTCGCCACCCCGTAACCCCCATCCGCTGCTCCGCAACTGCCGTTATGAGGTCCCTATAGGGCGGTTACGGAGCATTCGATACACGACGACGGCGGCCGGCCACCTTCCATGGAAGGTGACCGGCCGCCGTCTCATGTCAGGGGCCTCCGCCGCCGAGGGTTCCCTGGCCGAGCGAAGCGAGGCAAGGGAGGCGGTGGGGATCTAGATGTTGAAGCCCAGGGCGCGCATCTGGTCGCGGCCGTCCTCGGTGATCCGTTCCGGACCCCACGGCGGCATCCATACCCAGTTGAGGCGCCATTCGTCGACGACCCCGTCCAGGGCCTTGCCGACCTGCTCCTCGATTACATCGGTGAGCGGGCAGGCGGCCGTGGTGAGCGTCATGTCGATCAGCAGGGCGCCGTCGTCGTCCGAGTACTTCAGGCCGTACAGCAGGCCCAGGTCAACGATGTTCACGCCCAGTTCAGGGTCGATCACATCCTTGAGTGCTTCCTCGACATCCTCGAGGCCCGTGCGGGCCACATTGAGTTCGGTCATTGCCAAGTCCTAACTAGGCCTGTGCTGCAGCGGACGCGGCAGCAATGGTGGCTGCCCCGGCGCCGGTGGCGTAGCGGTCGTAGCCTTCTTCTTCCAGGCGGTCGGCGAGCTCCGGGCCGCCCTCTTCGACAACCTGGCCATCAACGAACACGTGCACGAATTCGGGCTTGATGTAGCGCAGGATCCGGGTGTAGTGCGTGATGAGCAGGGTGCCCATGTTGCCCTCGGCGTGGGCGCGGTTGACGCCTTCGGAGACAACCTTGAGTGCGTCGACGTCCAGGCCCGAGTCGGTCTCGTCCAGGATGGCGAACTTCGGCTTGAACAGCTCCAGCTGCAGGATCTCGACGCGCTTCTTCTCGCCGCCGGAGAAGCCCTCGTTGACGTTGCGCTGGGTGAAGTCGGCGTCGATGCGCAGCTGGGCCATGGCGGCCTTGACGTCTTTGGTCCAGGTCCGCAGCTTGGGCGCTTCGCCGTCAATGGCCGTCTTGGCGGTCCGCAGGAAGTTCGTCATGCTGACGCCGGGAACCTCGACGGGGTACTGCATGGCCAGGAACAGGCCGGCGCGGGCGCGCTCGTCCACGCTCATCGCCAGGACGTCTTCGCCATCCAGCGTGATGGTGCCGGAGGTGACGTTGTAGCGCGGGTGCCCGGCGATCGTGGACGCCAGGGTGGACTTGCCGGAACCGTTCGGGCCCATGATGGCGTGGGTTTCGCCGGTCCGGATGGTCAGGCTGACGCCCTTCAGGATTTCCTTCGTGCCCTGCTCGGTGTCAATGCTGACGTGCAGGTCCTTGATCTCAAGAGTAGACATGTGTCTTGTTCTCCTCTGCACCGTGCCCTCCGGCACTGTGCGGTTTCTCGTCGATAAGTTCTGTTGTGCGGGTTGCCGGCTGCGGGCAGCTAGCTGAAGTTCGGGGCCTCGGCGCCGTTCAGGACATTGGTGAAGTCCACATAGACCTCGTCATCCAGGACGGTCACGGCAAAGACCGGCACCGGATCGTAAGCCGGCAGCTGGAGCGGCTCGCCGCTGCGCAGATCGAACTGGGAGCCGTGGCCCCAGCACTCGATCTTGCAGCCTTCCACCTCACCTTCGGAGAGGGAGATGTCCGCATGCGAGCAGGTGTCACCGATGGCGTGGATCTCGCCCATCGAGTCCTTCACGATCGCGACGGGGTAGTCGTCGATCAGGATCCGCAGCGCCTGCTTGAGTTGGATCTCACTGGCGTTGCAGACGAGCTCGCCTCTTGGCTGTTCAGTCATTGATGGTTCCGTGTTCTCCAGTGCTGCGCACTAGTTGTCCGTTGCCGCGAGTTCGCGCTCGACGGCGTCCGTGAGGCGCTCCTCGATGGCGGGAACCTTGATCTGCTGGATGATCTCGTTCAGGAAGCCGCGGACCACCAGACGGCGGGCCACCTTTTCCGGAATGCCCCGGGCCATCAGGTAGAACAGGTGCTGGTCGTCGAACCGTCCGGTGGCGCTGGCGTGGCCGGCGCCGGCAATCAGGCCGGTCTCGATTTCCAGGTTCGGCACGGAGTCGGCGCGGGCACCGTCGGTGAGGACCAGGTTGCGGTTGGCCTCGTAGGTGTCGGTGCCTTCTGCCTCCTTGCGGATCAGGACGTCACCCACCCAGACGGTGTGCGCGTTGCGGCCCTGCAGGGCGCCCTTGTACAGGACGTTGGACTTGCAGTTCGCGACGGCGTGGTCCACGAAGAGGCGCTGCTCCAGGTGCTGGCCGGCGTCGGCGAAGTACAGTCCGAACAGTTCCACTTCGGCGCCCGGGGCGGTGAAGCGTGCCGACGGGGTGACGCGCACGAGGTCGCCGCCGAGGCTGACGACGATGTGCTTGAACTTGGCGTCACGGCCGAGCTTCGCCTGCTGGGAGGAGGCGTGCACGGCGTCGTCGTTCCATTCCTGGAGCGAGATGACGGTGAGCTGCGCACCGTCCTCAACGAGGATCTCGATGTTTTCCGAGACAACGGCGGTGCCCTGGTGGTCCAGGACCACAACGGACCTGGAGAACTTCTCCGCGACAATTACCACGTGCTGGGAGGCGGCCTCGGTGCCCTGGCCGGTCAGCAGGACGCTGACCTCGCCGTCGACCTGGACCTCGGCCGGAACCGTGATGACGGTGGCTTCGGTGAAGTTCTCCCAGGCGTTCGCGGAGACGCGGTCCTCGGGAATCGCTGCGGAGCCGATCCGGCGGTCGTTCCGGCCGACGGTCTCCACAGTGACACTGTCCGGGGCGGTGACGCTCACGGACGGTGCGGTCCCGTTGAGGACCTCGGTGTGCAGTCCGCGGAGGCGCTTGAGCGGGGTGAAGCGCCAGTCCTCTTCCATGCCGGTCAGCGGTTTGAAGTCCGCCAGCTTGTAGGAAGTCAGGCGACCGGCGCGTGAGCTGTCCGGAACACCGGCGCCGCCGCCGTGCGAGTGGCGCTTGACGGCTTCGCCGGCGAGCGGGGACTTGGATGCCGCGGCGTTCACCGGTGAAAGGCTTTCGCCTTCCTCGGTGAAGCCGTTGATGAACGGCTGGGCTGAGGGCGCGCCGATGCGGGCCTTTTCAGTAGTGATGTCAGTCATTAACCGACCGATCCTTCCATCTGCAGTTCAATCAGGCGGTTCAGCTCGAGGGCGTATTCCATCGGCAGCTCACGGGCAATCGGCTCGATGAAGCCGCGGACGATCATCGCCATGGCCTCGTCTTCGCGCATGCCACGGGACATCAGGTAGAACAGCTGCTCTTCGCTGACCCGCGAGACCGTGGCCTCATGCCCCATCGTGACGTCATCCTCGCGGATGTCGATGTACGGGTACGTGTCCGAACGGCTGATGGTGTCCACCAGGAGCGCGTCGCAGCGGACCGTGTTGGCCGAGTGCTTGGCGCCTTCGCGGACCTGGACCAGGCCGCGGTAGGCGGCGCGGCCGCCGCCGCGGGCCACGGACTTGGAGACGATCGAGCTCTTGGTGTTCGGCGCGATGTGCACCATCTTGGAGCCGGTGTCCTGGTGCTGGCCTTCGCCCGCGAACGCGATGGACAGGGTCTCACCCTTCGCGCCCTCGCCGACGAGGTAGACGGCCGGGTACTTCATGGTGACCTTGGAGCCGATGTTGCCATCGATCCACTCCATCGTGGCGTTCTCTTCGCAGATGGCGCGCTTGGTGACCAGGTTGTACACGTTGGTGGACCAGTTCTGGATGGTCGTGTAGCGGACGCGGGCGCCCTTCTTCACTATGATTTCCACCACGGCGGAGTGCAGCGAGTCCGAGGTGTAGATCGGCGCGGTGCAGCCTTCGATGTAGTGGACGTAGGAGTCCTCGTCCGCGATGATCAGCGTGCGCTCGAACTGGCCCATGTTTTCCGTGTTGATGCGGAAGTAGGCCTGCAGTGGGATGTCCACGTGGACGCCCTTGGGGACGTATACGAAGGAACCGCCGGACCAGACAGCCGTGTTCAGCGAAGCGAACTTGTTGTCGCCCACCGGGATGATAGTGCCGAAGTACTCCTGGAAAATCTCCGGGTGCTCGCGCAGCGCGGTGTCCGTGTCCAGGAAGATGACGCCCTGCTGTTCCAGGTCCTCGCGGATCTGGTGGTAGACGACCTCGGACTCGTACTGGGCCGCGACACCGGAGACGAGGCGGCTGCGCTCGGCTTCCGGGATGCCCAGCTTCTCGTAGGTGTTCCGGATGTCCTCGGGGAGGTCTTCCCAGGTGTTGGCCTGCTTCTCCGTGGACCGCACGAAGTACTTGATGTTGTCGAAGTCGATGCCGGAGAGGTCTGCACCCCAGGTCGGCATCGGCTTGCGGTCGAAGTACTTCAGACCCTTGAGGCGCAGGTCCAGCATCCACTCCGGCTCACTTTTCTTGGCCGAAATGTCGCGGACGACGTCCTCGTTGATGCCGCGGCGGGCGTTGGCTCCGACGTCATTCTTGTCGGACCAGCCGTACTCATAGGTTCCGATTCCGTGGAGCTCGGGATTCTTTTCCAGAATCTCCGAAATCACAGTGGATTCAGCAACCTTCTTCTCTGATAGTTGGTCCGTCATCACGGCCTTTCTTGCAGATGGTTGGATACTTCGTCCAGGCTGCCCGGGGTGGTTGCGGGGCTGTGAAGCCCCCTGGCCGCCGGACGGCCTGTAGGTATGTGGGTGGTGCAGACGTGCCCGCCGCGCGCCAGTGTGGAGAGCCTGCGGACGTCGACGCCGACCAGCCGGGAGAACACGTCGGTCTCGACGTCGCAGAACACCGGGAACTGCGCGGCCAGTTGCTGGATGGGGCAGTGTCCCTGGCAGAGCTGGACGCTGGAAAGCGCCGCGGGCAGGGGTGCCTTGGCCTCGATCGACGTGGTGGAGGCCACGAACCCGTCGCGGCTCAGCGCCTCGGACAGCGCCTGGGCCCGGGCAGTGATGTCGGGTCCGGCGGCGTCGACTTCCGGCGCGTAGCGGCGTTCCATCTCGCCGAAGCGTTCGACGGCGAACTGACGGACGGCGTCGGGTCCGGCCATCTCGCCGAGGCGCTGCAGGGCCAGGGTGGCGATGTCCAGGTAGTCGTTGCCGAGCGTGGACTGGCCCTGGGAACTGAGGACATAACGGCGGGCGGGGCGTCCAGCCCCGGCGCCGGCGCGGGTTGCCCGCTTGACCTCAATCACGCCGTGGCGTGAAAGGTGGTCCAGATGCCGCCGGACAGCCGCGGGCGTGAAGCCGAGCAGCTCGCCGAGTTCAGCGGCGCTGATGGGACCGTGTTCCAGCACTGCGTTCAGCACGCGGTCCCGGGTGCGTTCCTCGGCGTCGGCAGCCGGCGAGGCGGCCGCGGGCTGGGCCGCCAGGGATGCCGCAGCCTCAGATCCCGCTGCCACGGACGCGGCGGCTGGCACCGCACGCGGGCGGGTATGGCCGGCGGACGCGACAGAAGTAGAGGAGCTCATGGAATACACAACACAATCATGTCGTAATTTACTCCCCCCGGCCAGTAAGGCATGGCTTTCCTCGGGTACCGGCGGGAGCGGCCGCCGAGCACGCCCCCCGGCCCGGGGCTTGCCGCCGGCCTGAACCGGACGTACTACATCCCGTAGAATGCTGTGGTGCGATCTCCCGAATCCCCCGTCCTGACCATCAGCGGGCTCGTCAAGGATGTTGGTCCACTGCACACCCTCGACGGCAAAATGCTGCGGGTGGTCAGCGGCCTTTCCCTCGTCGCCGAACGCGGGCAGGTCACGGCCCTGCTGGGAGCCAACGGCGCGGGCAAGACCACCACCATCGAATGCGCCCAGGGACTGCAAAAACGCACCCACGGCAGCATCAGCCTCCTGGGTGAGGACCCGGACACCGCGGGGGCCGCACTGCGTGCCCGCGTCGGGGTGATGCTCCAGGACGGCGGACTGCCGCCGTCGGCCCGCCCCGTTCCCCTGCTCAGGCATATTGCCGGGATGTACCAGGACCCGTGGCCGGTCGGGGAGCTCATCGAGCGCCTGGGCATCGACACCTTCAGCCGGACCTCCGTGCGGCGGCTGTCCGGCGGGCAGAAGCAGCGGCTCGCGCTGGCGGCAGCGCTCGTGGGCAACCCCGAGGTGCTTTTCCTGGACGAGCCGAGCGCCGGCCTGGACCCGCAGTCGCGCCAGCTTGTCTTCGAGCTCATCTCCGAACTCCGGAACCGCGGGATGGGGATCGTCCTGACCACCCACCTCATGGACGACGCCCAGCGACTGGCCGATTACGTCTACATCATCGACGCCGGCCGCAACGTCGCCGAGGGGACGGTCGCGCAACTCCTGCAGCACCCCCTGCCGCCCGAGGCCGGGGAGC
This sequence comes from Pseudarthrobacter sp. MDT1-56, assembly GCF_059383555.1. Lineage (NCBI taxonomy): Bacteria > Bacillati > Actinomycetota > Actinomycetes > Micrococcales > Micrococcaceae > Pseudarthrobacter > Pseudarthrobacter sp. MDT1-56. Next base: position 145,858 of record NZ_JBWZCK010000002.1, on the reverse strand, counting down.
AGCACATCCGCACCCTGCTGTTCGAGACCGACCCGGGTCTGGATTTCACCGGGGTGCTGCCCGACGGCGTCAACGTCACCGAAGCGCGGGCCGGCAGCTACGCCGCCACCGGCGCACTGACCGCTGCGGACCTCGCGGCAATCACGGCGTGGTGGGCCGCGCGGGGCATCATGCCCCGCTCGTTGAGCCTTGAGGCCCGCAGCCTTGAGGACGTCTTCCTTGACATCTCCGGAAGGGAGATCCGATGACCCGCGACAGTGCCGCACTGGGCAGCGCCCCGCCTGGGAGCGCCGCGCCGGCCCGCCCGCTCGGGAGCGCACCGGCCCCGCTGCTGCGGCGGATCGTGCTGCAGGGAAAGTACGAGACGGTCACCATGCTCCGGAACGGCGAGCAGCTGATCCTGGCGGTCGTGCTGCCGCTGCTGGCCATGGTGGGCCTGACCGTCACGCCCCTGCTGGACGGGTTCGGTGCGAGCCGGATCAACGTTGCCGTGCCCGGGATCCTGGCGCTGTGTGCCATGTCCACCGCCTTCACCGGCCAGGGCATCTCCACCGGTTTCGACCGCCGCTATGGGGTCCTGCGTTTCCTGTCCACCACTCCCTTGGGGCGTACCGGGTTGATCGCCGGAAAGGTCCTCGCGGTCCTCGCCGTCCTCGCGCTGCAGGTGCTGGTGGTCACGGCCGTAGCCCTGCTGCTGGGCTGGCAGCCGGATCCGCTGGGCTGGGCCCCGGGGCTGGTCCTGCTGGTGCTCGGCGCGGCGGCCTTTACCGCGCTGGGCCTGCTGGTCGCTGGGACTGTCCGGCCGGAGGCGACGCTCGCGATCACCAACCTGCTCTGGATCCTGCTGGGTGCCCTCGGCGGGATCGTGATCCCGGCCGAACGGCTGCCCGCCCTGCTGCAGTCAACTGTGCAGTTCCTCCCTTCCGGCGCCCTGGGACAGGCCATGCGGGAAGCTTTCCTTTCCGGCAGTGTCAGCCCTGTGCCGGTACTTGTCCTGCTGCTCTGGACGGCGATCGCCGGCGGCGCAGCTACCCGTTGGTTCAAATGGAATTGAGAAAACTGTGAGCACGGCCTCCCGCCCTCCCCGGACCGCTTCCCGGAACATCGCCTGGCTGCCCGTCACCGTTAACGAGACGGTGAAACGGCTGGCGGTGCTGTCCCTGATCGGCCAGACAATCCTGATCGTGACCGGCGGCGCGGTCCGCCTCACCTCGTCGGGCCTGGGCTGCCCCACCTGGCCGCGCTGCACGGACTCGTCGCTCGTGAACACCCCGGAAATGGGGATACACGGCATCATTGAGTTCGGTAACCGCCTCCTGACGTTCGCGCTGGCCGCCGTCGCCGTCGCCATGCTGGTGTACCTGTGGAATCTCCGCAAGGAACGCCGCGACCTGTTCCGGCTGGCCATCGGCCTGCTCGCCAGCATCCCGGCGCAGGCCGTCATCGGCGGCATCACGGTGCTTACCCAGCTGAACCCCTGGGTGGTCGGCCTGCACTTCCTGGTCTCGATGGCCCTCGTGGTGGTGGCCACCCTGCTGGTCAACCGTGCCTACGGGCGGACGGGGCGCTTCCGGGTGGCTGAACTGGCGGCCCTGCCGGGCGTCGCGCGCCCGCTGATGGGCGCCGTCGCGCTGTTCTCCGCCCTGGCCGTCTGCCTGGGCGTTGTGGTCACGGGCGCAGGCCCGCACGCGGGCGATGCCGATGCGCCGCGCAACAACCTGGACTGGGACCTGTTCTCGCACATCCACGCCGTGCCGGCGTACCTGGTGACCGCCGGGGCGCTGGTCGCGCTTTACCTGGTCATCCGCGACCGGATTCCCGGCCCGTTCCGCACCGCCGTCGTGATGCTCCTGGGCGTCACCGTGCTGCAGGCCGTCATCGGCTTCACGCAGTACTACAACGGCATCCCGGCGCTCCTGGTCGCGGCGCACATGCTCGGCGCCGCCCTGCTGATGAGCGCGGCCACCAACGCCGCCGACCTGGCCCGCAGCAGCCCGGTCAAGTAAGTCCGGCCAAACCTGGGCCCGGCAAAGGGTCCGGCAAAGCAGCCGCACCCTGGCCACAGACAGAAGCACCCCGGTCCGCTTGGGCCGGGGTGCTTCTGTCGTTCCTGGTGGGGCTCTGAGCTTAGCCGCCCATGATCGGGGAGCCGATGAACGGGTCCACGGCGAGGGCGATGAACAGCAGGGTCAGGTAGCTGATCGAGCCGTGAAAGACCTTCATGGCGCCCTTGTTGGACACGTCGCCGGCCTGCGCCCGGTTGTACAGGGCGTGCGATTCGTAGAGGAACCAGGCGCCGGCGAGGACCGCGGTGACGGTGTAGACCCAGCCGGCGTTGCCGACCGGGACCAGCAGCAGCGAGCAGGCCACCATGGCCCATGCGTACAGGACCACCTGGACCGAGACGACTTTGGCCCCGGCGATCGCACCGAGCATCGGCACGTTGGCGTTGCGGTAGTCCTCGCCGTAGCGCATGGACAGCGGCCAGTAGTGCGGCGGGGTCCACAGGAAGATGACCATAAAGAGCACAACGGCGGGCCACTCGACCGTGTTGGTCACGGCGGCCCAGGCGATAAGCACCGGGAAGCAGCCGGCCGCCCCGCCCCAGACGATGTTCTGGGCCGTGCGGCGCTTGAGGATCATCGTGTAGATGACCACGTAGAAGACGATTGCACCCAGTCCGAGCCAGGCGGCGAGGGGGTTGGCGCCGAACCAGAGGATCGCGATGGCGGCCGCGCCGAGGAGCCAGGAGAAGACCAGTGCCTCGCGCGGGGTCACCTCGCCCGTGACGAGCGGGCGGTTCTCGGTGCGGTGCATAAGCTTGTCGATGTCGCGGTCGAGGTAGCAGTTGAACGCGCCGGCGCTGCCGGCGGCGAAGGCCCCGCCCACCAGGGTTGCCACGATCAGGCCGATCGACGGGAAGCCGCGCTCGGCGTAGATCATGGTCGGAAGGGTGCTGACCAGCAGGAGCTCGATGACGCGGGGTTTCGTGAGCGCCAGGTAGGCCTTGGCTTTGCGGGCGAAGCCGATTCTTCCACGGATGGGAGAGGCGGTCAGCGGCGTATCTGTTGTGCTCACGGTGGCAGTCACTCTGTTCTGTCTGGCTGTTCAGTCCGGCTGGTTCCGCAACGCGGGTTGCATATCCGAGGGGTCCACGCGCAGCGTACAGGCGTGTCCTCGCCCCCGTTGGTAGCCACGAACCATCATACCGTGCAGGCACAGCGCGGCGGGCCTTCGGAAAGCTGCCGCAGACTCCGTGCTTCGAACAGATTAACGCGGGCTCACAGCCGCCGCGGGCGGCGGTGATTCATATAAGCGACAAATCCGGTCCATTTGGTGAGATATACCGCACCCGCCAAGTCGAATAGGGCTAAGCTGTCTGCAGATCAGCGCGCACAGGAACGGCCAAAAGGCCTTTCCTCTTGCCGGAAGCACTTGCCTGCAGTTTCGCAGGCAGCTGCCGGCATAGGTGGCTGAATGATAGATCAACGTTTCGATGGTGAACGGCTGGTACGTACCGCAGCGGGCACCGAGCTGTGCCCCCGACGGGACTGACCATACCACCCGCCATCAGCACAGAGAGGGGCCCGGTTTTCGTGCCACATTTGGAAGAGCAAGAACTGTCATGGACCAGCTTGGACCAGCGCGCCGTGGACACCATCCGTGTCCTCGCCGCCGATGCGGTGGAGAAGGTCGGCAACGGCCACCCCGGCACCGCGATGAGCCTGGCTCCGGCCGCCTACCTTCTCTTCCAGAAGCTGATGCGGCACGACCCGAAGAACCCGGACTGGCTGGGACGCGACCGTTTTGTCCTCTCCCCCGGCCACACCTCCCTGACGCTGTACATCCAGCTCTTCCTCTCCGGCTACGGCCTGGAACTGAAGGACCTTGAGGCGCTGCGCACCTGGGGCTCGCTGACCCCCGGACACCCGGAATACAAGCACACCGCCGGCGTGGAGATCACCACCGGCCCGCTGGGCCAGGGCCTCGCCTCCGCCGTCGGCTTCGCCTACTCCCAGCGCCGCATGCGCGGACTGTTCGACGCCGACGCCGCCGAAGGCACCAGCCCGTTCGACCACACCATCTGGGTCATCGCTTCCGACGGCGACCTCCAGGAAGGCGTCACGTCCGAGGCGTCCTCGCTCGCCGGACACCAGGAGCTGGGCAACCTCGTGGTGATCTACGACGAGAACCACATCTCGATCGAGGACGACACCGACATCGCCTTCACCGAGGACGTCCTGAAGCGCTACGAAGCCTACGGCTGGCACACCCAGCGCGTCGACTGGACCCGGACCGGTGAATACAAGGAGGACGTGGCCGAACTCCACGCCGCCCTCCTCGCCGCCAAGGCCGAGACGGACAAGCCGTCCATCATCTCGCTGCGCACCATCATCGGCTACCCGGCCCCGAAGAAGCAGAACACCGGCAAGATCCACGGCTCCGCCCTCGGTGCCGAGGAAGTCGCCGCCCTGAAGAACGTCCTCGGCTTCGACCCGGAGCGCACCTTCCAGGTCGACGACGACGTCCTGGCCCACGCCCGCAAGGCCGTGGACCGCGGCGCGGCCGCCCGCAGCGAATGGCAGGCAGCCTTCGAGGCCTGGCAGTCCGGCAACCCCGACGCCGCTGCACTGCTCGAACGCGTCGAGGCACGCAAGCTCCCGGCCGAGCTCGACTCCGCCCTCCCGGTCTTCGAAGCCGGCAAGGACGTTTCGACCCGCGCCGCGTCCGGCAAGGTCCTGAACGCGATCGGCCCGGTCATGCCTGAGCTGTGGGGCGGCTCGGCCGACCTCGCCGAGTCCAACAACACCACGATCGAGGGTTCGCCGTCGTTCATCCCGTCCTCCCGCTCCACGGACGCCTGGAAGGGCAACCCCTACGGCAGGGTGCTGCACTTCGGCATCCGCGAGCACGCCGCCGCGTCGATCGTCAACGGCATCGCCCTGCACGGCCGCACCCGCGCGTTCTCCGGCACCTTCCTGATCTTCAGCGACTACCAGCGCCCGGCGATCCGGCTCGGTGCCCTCATGGGCGTCCCGTCGCTGTATGTCTGGACTCACGACTCGATCGGCCTCGGCGAAGACGGACCGACCCACCAGCCGGTGGAGCAGCTCGCCTCCCTCCGGGCCATCCCGGGCCTGGACGTCGTCCGCCCCGGCGACGCGAACGAGGTCGCAGCGGCCTGGAAGGTGATGCTCGAGAACCACGGGAACCCTGCCGGCATCGTGCTGACCCGCCAGAACATTCCCACCTACGCCCGCGGAACGTCCGACGCCGACGGCGACACCTTCGGTTCCACCGCCGGCGTCGCCAAGGGCGGCTACGTCCTGGCGGAAGCATCCGCCAACGGCCGGACCGCCGAGGCGCAGGTCATCCTGATCGGCACCGGCTCGGAAGTCCAGCTGGCCGTGCACGCCCGTGAAGCGCTCCAGGCCGAAGGCATCCCCACCCGTGTGGTGTCGATGCCGTGCGTGGAGTGGTTCAACAAGCAGGACGCCGCCTACCGCGAAGCGGTGCTCCCGGATGCAGTCAAGGCACGGGTCTCCGTCGAAGCCGGGCTCGCCCTGGGCTGGAAGGAATTCGTCGGCGACGCCGGCCGTTCCATCAGCCTCGAGCACTTCGGTGCCTCGGCGGACTACAAGCGCCTGTTCCAGGAATTCGGCATCACCGCGGAGGCCGTTGCCGCCGCAGCCAAGGAATCCCTCGCGGGCCTTCCGGCCTGATCCACAACTTCACGCTTTCCGGGCCGCCGCCCCACTGACGGCGGCGGCCCCAGACTTCAGGAGTTACACATGAACACCACCCCCAGCACCACCCCCACGCAGCAGCTGTCCGACGCCGGCGTCTCCATCTGGCTCGATGACCTCTCCCGCGGCCGCCTCGCCACCGGCACGCTGCGCAAGCTGATCGAAGAGAAGAACGTCGTCGGTGTCACCACGAACCCGTCGATCTTCCACGCGGCCATCACCACCGGCCACGACTACGACGACATCGTCGCTGCCAAGGCCGCCTCCGGCGCCAGCGTCGAAGAGACCGTCTTCGCGATCACCACGTCCGACGTCGCCGACGCCTGCGACCTCTTCGCCCCGGTCGCCGCGGCCACCAAGGGCGTCGACGGCCGCGTCTCGATCGAGGTTGACCCGCGCCTGGCCTGGGACACCGCCGGCACGATCACCGAGGCCAAGGAACTCTACGCCCAGGTCAACAAGGACAACGTCCTGATCAAGATCCCGGCGACCCTCGAGGGCCTGGAAGCCATCACCGCCACCCTCGCCGCCGGCATCAGCGTCAACGTCACGCTGATCTTCTCGCTGGAGCGCTACCGCGCCGTCATCAACGCCTTCCAGTCCGGCCTGGAGCAGGCCAGGGACAACGGCCACGACCTCTCCAAAATCCACTCGGTGGCGTCCTTCTTCGTCTCCCGCGTCGACTCTGAAATCGACAAGCGCCTCGACGCGATCGGCACCGACGAGGCCCGCGCCCTCAAGGGCAAGGCCGGCCTGGCGAACGCCCGCCTCGCCTACCAGGTCTACGAGGAGCTCTTCTCCACCGAACGCTGGGCCGTCCTGGCCGACGCCGGAGCCCGCCCGCAGCGCCCGCTGTGGGCCTCCACCGGCGTCAAGGACCCGGCCTACCCGGACACCCTCTACGTCACCGAACTCGTCGCTCCCGGCGTCGTGAACACCATGCCGGAAAAGACCCTCGACGCCACGTTCGACCACGGCACCGTCACGGGCAACACGATCAGCCGCGGCTATGACGACGCCAACGGCACCCTGAACGCCCTCGATGCCCTCGGCATTTCCTACAACGAGGTCGTCGCCGTGCTCGAGTCCGAAGGCCTCGACAAGTTCGTGGCCAGCTGGAAGGAACTCCTCGCCGACGTCGAGGGCGCCCTCGCCGCTGCACGGAAGGACGCATAGTCCCATGACCACTCTCAGCTACGACGCCACGGGCGCCGCCCGCCTGGCCCACGAACAGCACCTGCCCGCCCTGCTGGAAGACAAAGTCGCCACCCGGATCTTCGCCAAGGACCCCACCCTGTGGGGTCCCGACGCCGAGGCCGAGGCGTCCGTCCGGCTCGGCTGGGTGGAGGCGGCCACCGTCTCCCAGGCGCTGGTAGCGGACATCCTGGCCCTCCGTGACGTCCTGCGCGCCGAGGGCGTCAGCCGGATTGTCCTCTGTGGCATGGGCGGCTCCTCGCTGGCCCCCGAGGTCATCGCCGGAACCGCAGGCGTCGAGCTGACCGTGCTGGACAGCACCGATCCGGAACAGGTCGCCGCCGCACTCGCGGACCGACTGGCCGAAACCGCGATTGTGGTGTCCTCCAAGTCCGGCTCCACCCTGGAGACGGATTCCCAGCGCCGGATCTTTGAGCACGCCTTCACCGGGGCCGGACTCGACGCGAAGAGCCGGATCATCATCGTCACCGATCCGGGCTCGCCGCTGGACAAGGCCTCGCGCGAGGCCGGCTACCGCGCCGTCTTCAACGCAGACCCGACCGTCGGCGGCCGCTACTCGGCGCTCACCGCGTTCGGGATGGTGCCGTGCGGACTGGCGGGCGTTGACATCCAGGCCTTCCTGGACGAGGCGGAGGAAGCCGCCGAGGTGCTCAACGAGGACGGCGAGGAGAACATCGGGCTCGCCCTCGGGGCGGCGCTGGGCGGCACCAACCCGCTGCGCGACAAGATCGTCATCGCCGAGGACGGCTCCGGGATCAAGGGCTTCGCGGACTGGGCCGAACAGCTCATCGCCGAATCCACCGGCAAGCTCGGCACCGGCGTGCTGCCGGTCGTCGCCGGACCGTCCTCCCCGGAGGCCACCCTCGGCGCCCCCGACGTCCTGGTGGTGCGCCTCGTCGCGGCGGACGCCGACGTCGAACTCGGCGGGAACGAAGTCGCGATCGCCGGCGGCCTGCCCACCCAGATGATGACGTGGGAGTTCGCCACCGCAGTCGCCGGGCGCCTGCTCGGGATCAACCCCTATGACCAGCCCGACGTGGAGGCCGCCAAGGTCGCCGCCCGCGGCCTGCTGGACGCACAGCCGGAACCGACCCCGGCTGCCTTCACCGACGGCGCCATAGAGGTCCGCGGCGGGGACTGGCTCGGCGCCGCAAGCACCGCAGCAGAGGCCGTCAGCGCCCTGCTCGGCGAGCTCGGCCCGGACAGCTACCTGAGTGTCCAGGCGTACTTCGACCGGCTCGCCTACGCGCCCCTCGAGGGGGTCCGGGACCAGCTGGCAGCCGTCAGCGGCCGTCCCGTGACCTTCGGCTGGGGTCCGCGGTTCCTGCACTCCACCGGGCAGTTCCACAAGGGCGGACCCGCGATCGGCGTCTTCCTGCAGGTGACGGCCGCCTCCGCCACCGACCTGGCCATCCCGGACCGTCCCTTCACCTTCGGTGAGCTGATCTCGGCGCAGGCCGCCGGCGACGCGCAGGTACTGTCCGAACACGGCCGCCCGGTCCTCCGCCTGCACCTCACGGACCGCGCCGCCGGCGTCCGCCAGCTGCAGGAGATTGTCTCCACGCTGGCCGGCCAGGCAGTCCCCACCACCGAAAGCTAAGGCACCCACGCAACCATGCCAGACAAACACAATGGCGGCCGCGGTTCCGCGACGCGTTCGGGACGGTCGGTCCGCAACCCGCTCCGGGACCCGCGGGACCGCCGCCTGAACCGTATTGCCGGACCGTCGTCGCTGGTCCTGTTCGGGGTCACGGGGGACCTTGCACGCAAGAAGCTCATGCCGGCCGTCTACGACCTGGCCAACCGCGGGCTGCTTCCGCCGAGCTTCGCCCTGGTGGGCTTCGCGCGGCGGAACTGGGAAAACGAGGACTTCGCCGCCGAGGTGAAGGAAGCCGTCAAGGCCTACGCCCGCACCCCGTTCGATGAAACGGTGTGGACGCAGCTCTCCAAAGGCATCCGCTTCGTGCAGGGCGAGTTCGACGACGACGATGCCTTCAAACGGCTGTCCGAAACCATCGATGAACTCGATGAGCAGCGGGGAACGCGCGGCAACCACGCGTTCTACCTCTCCATCCCGCCGAACGCCTTCGAGCTGGTCTGCCGGCAGCTGTCCAAGCACGGGCTGGCCCAGGCCGAGGGTGACAAGTGGCGGCGCGTCGTGATCGAAAAGCCGTTCGGCCACGACCTCGAGTCCGCGCGCCAGCTCAACGACATTGTCGAGTCCGTCTTCCCGCAGGACGCGGTCTTCCGGATCGACCACTACCTGGGCAAGGAGACGGTGCAGAACATCCTGGCGCTGCGCTTCGCCAACCAGCTCTTCGAGCCGTTGTGGAACGCGAACTATGTGGACCACGTCCAGATCACCATGGCCGAGGACATCGGCACCGGCGGCCGGGCGGGCTATTACGACGGCGTCGGCGCGGCCCGCGACGTCATCCAGAACCACCTGCTGCAGCTCCTGGCGCTGACGGCGATGGAAGAACCGATTTCCTTCAACGCCGACGACCTTCGCGCGGAGAAGGAAAAGGTCCTCGCCGCCGTCCGGCTCCCCGAGGATCTCTCCACCCACTCGGCACGCGGGCAGTTCACCGGCGGCTGGCAGGGCGGCGAAAAGGTGGTCGGTTACCTCGAGGAGGACGGCATCCCCGCCGACTCCAAAACGGAGACGTTCGCAGCGATCCGGGTCGACATCAACACCCGCCGCTGGTCCGGCGTACCGTTCTACCTGCGCGCCGGCAAGCGGCTGGGCCGCCGGGTGACCGAGATCGCCGTGGTGCTCAAGCGCGCCCCGAACCTGCTCTTCACCGACCACGGCGAGGATGACTTCGGCCAGAACGCCGTGGTGATCCGGGTCCAGCCCGACGAGGGTGCCACCATCCGCTTCGGGTCCAAGGTCCCGGGCACGCAGATGGAAGTCCGCGACGTCACCATGGACTTCGGCTACGGCCACTCCTTCACGGAGTCCAGCCCGGAGGCCTACGAACGTCTGATCCTCGATGTGCTGCTCGGCGAGCCGCCGCTGTTCCCGCGGCACGCGGAAGTCGAACTGTCCTGGAAGATCCTCGACCCGTTCGAGGACTACTGGGCGTCCCTGGACGACCAGCCCGAACCCTACGCCCCCGGAAGCTGGGGACCTCCCTCCGCCGACGAGCTCCTTGCCCGTGACGGACGAACCTGGAGAAGGCCATGATCGTAGATCTTCCCGACACCACCACCTCCAAAATTTCCAAGAAGATCATGGCGTTGCGCGAGCAGGGCGGCGTGATTGCCCTGGGCCGGGTGCTGACGCTCGTGGTCGTCACCAAGTCCGGGCTGGAAGAGGAGGCCATCGAGGCGGCCAACGAGGCCAGCCGGGAGCACCCCTGCCGGATCATCGTCCTCGCCGACGCCGGCGCCAAGGCCCCGACCAGGCTTGATGCGCAGATCCGGGTGGGCGGCGACGCCGGAGCCTCCGAGGTCATCCTACTCCGCGGCTACGGCGAGCTCGCGGAGGAAAGCGAGTCACTCGTCGCGGCCCTGCTGCTGCCGGATGCGCCGATCGTGGCCTGGTGGCCGCACGGCGCACCGAAGAACGCCTGCGAGACTTCCATCGGCCGGATCGCGCACCGCCGGATCACGGACTCGGCCAACGAGAACGATCCGCAGCGCGCCCTGGAGAACATCCGCCGCACCTACAAGGCCGGCGACACGGACCTGGCCTGGACCCGCCTGACCAACTGGCGGATCCAGCTCGCCGCGGTCCTGGACCAGGTGGACGGCTCCCCGGTGACGGCGGTCGCCGTCGAAGGCGCTTCCGACTCCCCCAGCACGATCCTGCTGGCTGCCTGGCTCACTCTGGCCCTGGACGCTCCGGTCACGATTGTCGCGGACCCCGCCGGGACCGGGATCCGGCGGGTGCGGCTCACCCGCACCGCAGGCGACGTGCAGCTGTTCCGGCCGGGCCTCACCGTAGCGGAACTGAGCCAGCCCGGGCAGCCGGTGCAGCGCATCTCGCTGCCGCGCCGCAGCCTGAAGGACTGCCTGGCCGAGGAACTGCGCCGCCTCGATCCGGACGAAGTGTTCGGCGAAGTGATTACTATTGGACTGCCACGTACCAATCTAAGGAGTGTCCGTCCCAGTGAGCGCTGACCCCAGAGTAAGCATCCATCCCGACTCGTCCGTCCTGATGGCAGCCATCGCGGCCCGCCTGATCACCAAGCTGGTGGACATCCAGGACAAACACGGCGAGGCGACGGTGGTGCTTACCGGCGGATCGATGGGCATCGGCTCGCTCAAGGCCGTGGCCGAGTCGCCGGCGTCTCCCGCCGTCGACTGGTCCAAAGTCAATTTCTGGTGGGGCGATGAGCGCTTCGTAGCAGCCGACGATCCCGAACGGAACGCCCTGCAGGCCCACGAGGCGCTGCTCTCGCGCATCGACGCGGATCCGGCGCGGATCCACGTGCCCGCTTCCACCGGCGACTTCGACACACCCGAGGAGGCGGCCGCGGACTACGCCCGCCAGCTCAGCGAGGCGGCAGCCGCCGAACACGCCGCCGACATGTCCGATGACCGGCCGGAGCACCCGTCAGCGCTCCCCCGGTTCGACATCGTTCTCCTCGGGGTGGGGCCGGACGCGCACGTCGCGTCGCTCTTCCCGGAACAGGCGGGCATCCGGGAGAAGGAACTTACCGTAGTGGGGGTCCGCAACTCACCCAAGCCGCCGCCGCTGCGGGTTTCCCTGACGCTGCCCGCCATCAACACGGCCTCGGAAATCTGGATGGTCGTCGCCGGCGAGGACAAGGCCGGGGCCGTGGGGCTGGCCCTGGCAGGCGCCAACCCGGTACAGGTGCCGGCGGCCGGCCCGCGGGGCCGGAGCGAGACCATCTGGCTCATCGACGAAAACGCGGCCGCCCGGGTTCCGCAACAACTGGTCCGTAAGAGCTAGCCCGGCGGGGCTGCTCCTCCGGGTTATCCCTCCGGGAGGTCCCGGCGGGCCCGCAGTCTCTCGAGCGCTCCGGCCAGCACGTCCTCGGCGTCCTGGCTGGAGCGCCGCTCTTTAACGTATTCCAGGTGGCTCTTGAAGCCTTCCACCGGAACTTCCTCGAGCGCAAACTGCGCCTCGTCCCGGGTGGCTGTTCCGCCGCAGTGGCGGCAGTCCCAGACGCCGGGGATCTGGTCCTCGGGCAGCTGGGCGAAGACCAGCGGGGTCTCGTGGCCTTTGGCGCACCGGTAGGTGACGCGGATGCGGGGTGTCCGGGCGGCGGCGCCGTCGAGCGGTTCGTGGCGGGGTGAGGCCCCTTCGGTGGCTCCTACGCGGATACCCCGGAATCCGGAGGCGGAATGCAGCATCGGGAACTCCTGGCTACTTGGGGACGGAAAGCGCGTGCAGTCAGCCAAAGTGTAGTTCGGAGTTCCCGATGCCGGGAGGGCCACAAGGACCCCATATGAAGTTATTAGGAAAGTTCCTAGGAGTCGCCGCCGCTGAACCGCATGATCAGGCCGAGGCCGATGATCACGAGGCCCCACGTGACTCCCAGGATGACCGTGAAGCGGTTCAGGTTCCGCTCTGCCACTCCGGAGGAGCTGAGGCCGGAGCTCATGCCGCCGCCGAACATGTCGGACAGACCGCCACCACGACCCTTGTGGAGCAGGATGAGCAAGGTCAGCAGGAGGCTGGTGATACCCAGGAGGACCTGCAGAATGACATGAAGAACGTCCACGACGGCCTTTCAGAAGATTTGGATTGCGGGGGCCACGACGGTGTCCGGACTAATCCGTCAGCAGGTGACTCTCGAACCTGACAATATTAGCAAACTCGGCGGCGTCCAGGCTGGCACCACCGACCAGCAATCCGTCCACGTCGCGTTCCTTCAGGATCGAGGCGGCGTTGTTGGCCTTGACCGAGCCGCCGTAGAGGAGCCGGGTCTTGGCGGCGACATCTGCGCCGAAGAGGGTGGAGAGCTCGGCGCGGAGGGCGGCGCACATTTCCTGTGCGTCGTCCGGCCCGGCAACTTCACCGGTGCCGATGGCCCAGACCGGCTCGTAGGCGACGACGAGTTCGGCAGCCTGCTCGGGGGTGAGGCCCTCGACGCCGGCGCGGAGCTGCGCGAGCGTGTGGTCGACGTGCGTTCCCGCCTGCCGGATCTCCAGGCCTTCACCGACGCAGAGCACCGGGGTGATGCCGTGCCGGAAGGCCGCCTTGGTCTTGGCGTTCAGCACCTCGTCGGACTCGTGGTGGATGGTCCGGCGTTCGCTGTGGCCGACGAGGACGTAGCCGCAGCCGAGCTTGGCGAGGAACTGCCCCGAGATGTCGCCCGTGTAGGCGCCGGAGTCGAACGGGGAAAGATCCTGGCCGCCGTAGACGATCTTGAGCTCGTCGCCCTGGACCAGGGTCTGGACGCCGCGGAGATCGGTGAACGGCGGGAAGACGGAGACCTCCACCCGGCTGTAGTCGTGCTTGGCGTCGGACAGGGTCCAGGCCAGCTTCTGCAGCAGGGTGATGCCCTGAACGTGGTCCATGTTCATCTTCCAGTTGCCCGCGATGAAGGGCGTGCGGTCGAAGGTGCCGTTGGTTGAAGTAGTCACGTGGTCTCCCAAAAGTTCGTAGCAGTGGAACAGCCGGCAGGGCGCCCGTCGTGGGATGGGCGCCCTGCCGGCTGGAGGGTCTAGCGGTCCAGGACGCTCAGGCCGGGGAGTTCCTTGCCTTCAAGGTACTCAAGGCTGGCGCCGCCGCCGGTGGAGATGTGCCCGAACTGGTCATCGGCGAATCCGAGGGTCCGGACCGCGGCGGCGGAATCGCCGCCACCGACCACGGTGAATGCCTCGGTCCCGGTCAGCGCCTGGGCGATGGCCCGGGTGCCCGCGGCGAAGGCCTCGAACTCGAACACGCCCATCGGGCCGTTCCAGAACACCGTTCTGGCGCCCTGGATCCGTTCGGCGAAGGCTGCCGCTGATTCCGGTCCGATGTCCAGGCCGATGCCCCGGGCGCCGAAGCTGCTGCCTTCAATCGCCTCGGCCCGCACCGTCTCGTGCTCGGCGTCGGCGGCGAACTTGCTGGCCACCACGACGTCGGTGGGAACCACGAACTCGGTGCCGGCGTCCGCGGCGCGCTTGAGGTATTCCTGCACGACCGGGATCTGGTCTTCTTCCAGCAGGCTGCCGGCGACCTTGTGGCCCGCGGCGGCGAGGAAGGTGAACAGCATGCCGCCGCCGACCAGGATGGTGTCTGCCTTGCCGATGAGGTTGTCGATCACCGCGAGCTTGTCCGAGACCTTGGAACCGCCCAGCACAACGACGTAGGGGCGCTGCGTGTCGGTGGTGAGCTTGCGCAGCACTTCGACCTCGGTGCGGACCAGGTCGCCCTGGTAGGACGGCAGGCGGGTGGCGACGTCGTACACGCTGGCATGCTTGCGGTGCACGGCACCGAAGGCATCGTCCACGAAGGCGCCGTTGGTACCGGTGAGGGCCACCAGCTCGTCCGCGAAGGCGCCGCGCTCCGCGTCGTCCTTCGACGTCTCGCGGGCGTCGAAGCGCACATTCTCGAGGATGAGGGCTTCACCGTCCTGCAGCGCCGCGGCGGCTGCCTTGGCGGAGTCCCCGACGGTGTCGTCCGCCAGCGAGACTGTGAAGGTGGCAAGTTCGGCGAGCCGCGCCGCGGCGGGCTTGAGCGAATACTTGTCCTCGGGCGCGCCCTTGGGGCGGCCAAGGTGTGCTGTGACCAGCACGCGGGCACCGGCGTCCGTGAGCTTCGCCAGCACTGGCAGGGAGGCCTTGATGCGGCCGTCGTCAGTCACTGTAGAGCCGTCGAGCGGCACGTTCAGGTCACTTCTGACCAGAACGTACCGCCCGCGGACACCATCAGCGATCAGTTCGTTGAGGGTGTGGAATGTCATGTGTCTTACCCTAGCCCAGCTTGGCTGCGACGAGCTCCGTGAGGTCGACGAGGCGGTTCGAGTAGCCCCATTCGTTGTCATACCAGGAAACAACCTTGACCTGGTTGCCGATCACCTTGGTGAGGCCGGAGTCGAAGATGGAGGACGCCGGGTCGCCGACGATGTCCGAGGAGACAATCGGTTCGTCGGTGTAGGTCAGCAGGCCCTTGAGTTCGGGCGTCTCGGAGGCGGCCTTGAGGGCCGCGTTGACTTCCTCGACGGTGGTTTCGCGGGAGACGACGACGGTCAGGTCCGTTGCGGAGCCGGTGGGGACGGGAACGCGGATGGCGTAGCCGTCGAGCTTGCCCTTGAGTTCCGGCAGGACCAGGCCGATTGCCTTGGCCGCACCCGTGGAGGTGGGGACCATGTTGATGGCGGCGGCGCGGGCGCGGCGGAGGTCCTTGTGCGGGCCGTCCTGCAGGTTCTGGTCGGCGGTGTAGGCGTGGATGGTGGTCATCAGGCCGCGCTCGATGCCAAAGGCGTCGTTGACGACCTTGGCCAGCGGGCCGAGGCAGTTGGTGGTGCAGGAGGCGTTGGAGATGATGTGGTGCGCGGCGGGGTCGTAGAGCCCGTCGTTGACGCCCATCACGATCGTGATGTCCTCGTCCGATGCGGGGGCGGAGATCAGGACCTTCTTGGCGCCGGCATCGATGTGCTTCTGCGCATCGGCGGCCTTGGTGAAGAAACCGGTGGATTCGATCACGATGTCAACGCCGAGCTCGCCCCAGGGCAGCTTGGCCGGATCGCGCTCCGCGAGGACCTTGACGGTCTTGCCGTCGACGACGATGTTGCCGTCCTTGACCTCGATCGTCTCCTGCAGGCGCCCGCCCACGGAATCGTACTTGAAGAGGTGGGCCAGTGCTTCCGGGCTGGTGAGGTCGTTCACTGCCACGATCTCGAGGTCTGCCCCCTGGGCAAGTGCAGCGCGGAAGTAGTTGCGGCCAATACGGCCGAAGCCGTTGATACCAATACGGGTGGTCACGTTTTCAGTCTCCTTGGTGCTCTAGCGAGCACGACTAGTTGAGAAGGCGCTCAAGCCAACTAACAGATCCCGCACGCCATTGGGCAGAGATGATTAACAGATCGGAGGGCGACCAGCCACATTGCTGAAGGCTAACCGCCTTCCGTGACCTATCTTACGTTTAACTTGGCCTGCCCCCGCAAGTGCGGGGGCAGACCGTCCACGATTTGAGCCAGACGGCACGAATTGTGAACTTTGTTACAGACGTGTGAACCGCATCACGCGGAGAAGGTCACGGCCGTGTTAGAGCGTGATGAGGCCGGTGGCGTTCTTGCGGGCGGCGTCGAAGCGCTTGGCGACGTCGGCCCAGTTAACGATGTTCCAGAACGCCTTGACGTAATCGGCCTTGACGTTGACGTAGTCCAGGTAGAAGGCGTGCTCCCACATGTCCAGCATCAACAGCGGGGTGGTGCCGAGTGCGACGTTGCCCTGCTGATCGTAGAGCTGTTCGATGACGAGGTTGCCGCCGATGGGCTCGTAGGCCAGGAAGCCCCAGCCGGATCCCTGCAGGCCCAGCGCCGCGGCGCTGAACTGGGCGCGGAACGCGTCGAAGGAGCCGAACGCGTCGTCGATGGCCGCTGCCAGCTCACCTTCGGGCTTGTCGCCGCCGTCCGGGGACAGGTTGTTCCAGAACACAGAGTGGTTGATGTGCCCGCCGGTGTGGAACGCGAGGTCCTTGGAGAGGCGGTTGATGTTGGCGAAGTCGCCCTTGTCGCGTGCCTCGGCCAGCTGGGCGAGGGCGTTGTTGGCACCGGCCACGTATGCGGCGTGGTGCTTGCTGTGGTGCAGCTCCATGATCCGCGCGGAAATGTGGGGCTCCAGCGCTGCGTAGTCGTAGCTGAGTTCGGGCAGAACGTACTCGGTCACAAAATCCTCCAATGTCGTGGACTGGTTGTCCGTTGGGTAACTCTCGGATTGTGCATCCGGATGGTGTGGCACCCGGAAGTCTCTGGATCGGAATCCAGTGGGCATAGCCTCCGGTCCCCCTGAGGTATTCCCGCCGGCCCGATCCGATTCTGCAGATGTTTCTTCTGGAGAGGCTACTCGTCCAGCATTTCCGGCGTCACATTGGCTTCCGTGCCGGGGATGCCGAGGTCCTGGGCGCGTTTGTCCGCCATGGCCAGCAGCCGGCGGATCCGCCCGGCGATGGCGTCCTTCGTCATGACAGGGTCCGCCAGCCGGCCGAGTTCGTCAAGGCTCGCTTGTTTGTGGGCCACGCGGAGTTCACCGGCGTACTTCAGGTGGTCCGGGACGTCGTCGCCAAGGATCTCCAGGGCACGGTCCACCCGGGCGCCGGCAGCGACCGCAGCCTGCGCCGATCGCCGCAGGTTGGCGTCGTCGAAATTGGCGAGCCGGTTGGCGGTGGCCCGGACTTCCTTGCGCATCCGCCGTTCCTCCCACACCATCAGCGCATCGTGCGCGCCCATCCGGGTCAGCAGCGCAGCGATCGTGTCGCCGTCGCGGATCACCACGCGGTCCACTCCCCTGACCTCGCGGGCCTTGGCCTGGATGCCGAGCCGGCGGGCCGCGCCGACGAGGGCCAGCGCCGACTCGGGGCCGGGGCAGGTGACCTCCATGGCGGAGGACCGGCCGGGCTCGGTGAGGGAACCGTGGGCAAGGAAGGCGCCGCGCCAGACGGCCTCGGCGTCGGCGGCGGAGCCGTTCACCACCACCGAGGGCAGGCCGCGGACCGGGCGGCCCCGGGCGTCCAGCAGGCCGGTCTGGCGGGCGAGGGCCTCGCCGTCGCGCACCACCCGGACGACGTAGCGGCTGCCGCGGCGCAGTCCGCCGCCGGACACGACGATGATTTCGCTCTGGTGCCCGTAAACCTCGGCGATGGCGGCGCGCAGCCGCCGCGCGGTCGAGGCGAGGTCGACTTCGGCCTCGATCACGATCCGGCCGGAGATGATGTGGAGTCCGCCGGCGAAGCGAAGCATGGCGGACACTTCAGCCTTGCGGACCGAGGACTTCTTGATGTCCAGCCGCGAAAGTTCTTCCTTGACTGATGCTGTCAGTGCCATGGCACCTTTCCTACCTGTTCCCGAAAATGTCGTGGTACGCCGTTGCCAGACGCAGCGGGTCGTGGATCGGCCGGCGGCTCGACGCACCCACTTTACCCAACACCACCTCAGCGCCGAGCATCCCGGCCGCCTGTTCGAAGTCGGCGCGGTCAGTCACGGAGGCCGGATCGGCCAGGACAACGTCGATCGTGAAGTCAGGCGCATACTCCCGGAGCACCCGCAAATGGTCGGCCGCGGACATGCCAAGGGTTTCCTTGGTGTCCGTGGCGAGATTCATGGTGAGGCAGCGGCGGGCGGCCGTGTTGCAGAGCGCCTCGCGCATTTCCGGCAGCAGCAGGTGCGGCAGCACGGAGGTGTACCAGGAGCCGGGGCCGAGGATGACCCAGTCCGCCAGTTCGATCGCGGTGAGCGCCTCGATGCAGGCGGGGGCGTTCTCGGGCAGCAGCCGGACGCGTTCCAGCGAGCCGGCGACGGCGCACTTCGCCTGTCCGGTCAGGGTCTGCAGCGCTTGGCTGCCGTCCGGGGCGGTGACCCGGACCTGGCCCTCGATGGTCAGCGGGACGCTGGACATCGGCAGGACCTCCCCGCGGGCGCCCAGCAGCGCGCCGGCCCATTTGAGGCCCGCCACGGTATCGCCCAGGAGCTCCCACAGGGTCACGATCAGCAGGTTGCCCATGGCGTGTTCGTCGAGGGAACCGCCGCGGCCCTTGCCGGGCGCGAAGCGGTGCTGCATGACGTCCCGCCAGGTGCGGCCCCAGTCGGTGTCGTCACAGAGCGCGGACAGCGCCATCCGGAGGTCTCCCGGCGGCAGGACGCCGTATTCTTCGCGCAGCCGTCCCGAGGACCCGCCGTCGTCAGCGACGGTGACGACGGCGGTCAGCTCGGACGTGAGCAGGCGCAGCGCGGACAGCGACGCTGCGAGGCCGTGGCCGCCGCCAAGCGCCACCACGGAAGGGCCTTTGTCCTGCTGGCTGGCGAAGGCGGCGCTGGCCGGCGGGACGAGCGGCAATGGCCCGGTGAGCAGCGCCATTACTCGCGGCCCAGGTCCCGGTGGGTGGTGGTCACGGTGACGCGCGGGTACTGCGCGAGCCGGCGGGACAGTTCGACGGCGACGGCCACGGAGCGGTGTTTGCCGCCGGTGCAGCCCACGGCGATGGTGGCGTAGTGCTTGTTCTCCCGGCGGTAGCCGTCGAGGACCGGTTCGAGGGCCAGCACATAGCGTTCCACGAAGCTGCTGACGCCCTGCGCCGCGAGCACGTAGTCGCTGACGTCCTGGTCCAGCCCGGTGTGCGGGCGGAGCGCCGGCACCCAGTGCGGGTTGGGGATGAAGCGGGCGTCGGCGACGAAGTTCGCGTCGACCGGAAGCCCGTATTTGAAGCCGAAGCTCATCACGTTGAGCCGGAGGGCGACGGGACCGGTTTCGCTGAACAGCTCGGTGATCGCGGTGGCGAGGCCGTGGACGTTCAGGGTGGAGGTGTCCAGCACGATGTCGGCGGAGGTGCGGAGTTCGTGCAGCAGTTCGCGTTCGGCGGCGATGCCGTCCAGGATCCTGCCGCCGCCCTGCAGCGGGTGGGGGCGCCGGCCCTGCTCGAAGCGGCGGACGAGGACGTCGTCGTTCGCGTCGAGGAACAGCACCCGGAAGCCGACGCCGCTGGCTTCCAGATTGCGCAGGGCGGTGCGGATGTCCGCGAACAGTTCTTTGCTGCGGACGTCCATCACGACCGCGAGCTTGGAAATGGAACCCGGTGCGTGGGACACGATTTCCGCGAGGGTGCCGAGCATCTGCGGGGGAAGGTTTTCCACGACGTACCAGCCGTGGTCCTCCAGCGCGTCGGATGCGGTGCTCCGGCCGGCTCCCGACATGCCCGTCACAACGAGCAGTTCGGCCTCGACGGGTTTGACAGGCGTCATGCCGTCCGGCTCCGTCCCGGGTCCTGCCGTCGACTCTGCCATCAGTGAAGCCCCGTTCTGCTGTGCTGTTGTTCTCGATCTGTGCCAGGTGTGGCCCGCGGTGCGGTGAACCGCCGCGCGCCCTTCCCAAGTCCTTACCCTAGCTAAGTTTGCCGGGGCTAGCTAAGTCTCCAGGATTTCGCCGGTGGTCATGTTGATGGCGGGGACCGTCGCGGAGTCGCCGTCGTCGTCGGTGAAGTGCCTGACGATCGCCGCAGCCAGGGACGGGCCGATCCCCTTGGCGCCGGTCAGTTCCTCGACGCTGGCCGTCCTGATGCTCCTAACCGAGCCGAACTGGGCGAGCAGGGCCTTGCGTTTGGATTCGCCGAGGCCGGGCACGCCGTCGAGCGCGGAGACGGTCATCGCCTTGCCGCGCTTCTGCCGGTGGAAGGAGATCGCGAAGCGGTGGGCCTCGTCGCGGACGCGCTGCAGCAGGTACAGCCCGGCCGAGGCCCGCGGCAGGATCACCGGGAAGTCGCTGTCCGGCAGCCAGACTTCCTCGAGCCGTTTGGCGAGTCCGACGACGTAGACGTCGTCGATGCCCAGTTCGGCCAGGGCGCGGGCGGCGGCGTTGACCTGCGGCTTGCCGCCATCGACCACCACGAGGTTGGGCGGGTAGGCGAACTTGGTCCGCGGCGCCGGGGTCGTGGTGTCGGCGACGGCGACGGCGGAAGACCCCGCGACGGCGGCGTCGGCCGCGGCGTTGAGCATGGCCTGATGGCCCGGCTGCCGGGCGGCGTCGGCCTGGGCCGTCTTCTCTTGCAGGTAGTTGCGGAACCGGCGGGTCAGCACATCATGCATGGCCGCGGTGTCGTCCGCGGCGGCGGCGCCGGTGACGGAGAACTTCCGGTACTCGGACTTCTTGGGCAGCCCGTCCTCTACCACCACCATGGAACCGACCACGTTGGTGCCCTGGACGTGTGAGATGTCGAAGCATTCGATCCGCATCAGCGCGACCGGCAGCTCGAGGGCCTCCTGCAGCTCCTGCAGCGCCTGGGACCGCAGGGTCAGGTCGCCGGCGCGCCGGGATTTGTGGAGCTTGAGGGCGTGCTCGGCGTTTTCCCGGACGGTGGACAGCAGGGCGGCTTTGTCGCCGCGCTGCGGCACACGGACATCGACTCTCGCCCCGCGCAGCCCGCTGAGCCACTGCGCCAGCTCCGCGGCGTTGCTGGGCTCTGCCGGGACGAGCACCTCGCGGGGCAGCCTGCCCTGGAGGCCTGCTTCCTCGCCATAGACCTGCTGGAGCAGATGCTCGACGAGGTCCGGGGTGGTGGAGTCCTCGACCTTTTCGACGACCCAGCCGCGCTGGCCGCGGATCCGGCCGCCGCGGACGTGGAAGACCTGCACGGCGGCTTCGAGTTCGTCCTCGTGCAGGGCGAAGACGTCGGCGTCCGTGCCCTCGGCGAGGACGACGGCGTTGCGTTCGAACACCTTCTTGAGCGCGACGATGTCGTCACGGATCCGGGCCGCCCGCTCGTAGTCAAGTTCCGCCACGGCGGCGGCCATGTCCTTTTCCAGCCGCGTGACGAACGGCTTGGCCTCGCCGCCCATGAACGTGCAGAAGTCCTCGGCCAGGGCGCGGTGCTCCTCGGCGGAGATGCGGCCGACGCAGGGTGCCGCGCACTTGTCGATGTAACCGAGCAGGCAGGGCCTGCCGCTGGCCTCGGCCCGTTTCAGGACGCCCGAGCTGCAGCTGCGGACCGGGAAAACGCGCAGCAGGGTGTCCATGGTGTCGCGGATGGCACCGGCGGTGTAGGGGCCGAAGTAGCGGGTGCCCTTGCGTCGTTCGCCGCGCAGCACCTGAACGCGGGGGTACTTCTCCCCCATCGAGACGGCCAGGTACGGGTAGCTTTTGTCGTCCCGGAACATCACGTTGAACCGGGGTTTGAATTCCTTGATCCAGGTGTATTCGAGCTGCAGCGATTCGAGCTCGCTGCCGACGACGGTCCATTCGACGCTGCTGGCCGCATGGACCATCGCATAGGTTTTGGGGAGCAGCCCGGCGGGGTTGGCGAAGTAGGAGTTCAGCCGCGAACGGAGGTTCTTGGCCTTGCCGACGTAGATGACCCGGCCGTGCGGGTCGCGGAAGCGGTACACGCCCGGATTGGTCGGAATCTCACCCGTCTGGGGTCGGTAACTCGCTGGATCTGCCACAGTTCAAGTCTACTGAGCCTGCGGCCGTGCCCTTGACGGTCTGGCCCCGGGGGGACCCTTGACCTCAGGCCGCCCTAGGCAGGTCGGATTAGTCAGGCCGGACTAGTCGATGGACTTGCTCTGGTTGTAGCTCGTGGAACGTTCCTGGCCGCTGAGTTCCGCGATCGCGTCCATAATGCGGTCGGTGGCCTGGCGTCGGGCGGGCAGGGAGTGGTCCGGTCCGGTCTTGTCGAAGTACAGCGGTTGGCCGACTTTCATGGTGAAGTGCTGCGGCTTGACCGATTTGCTGTCCGCCGGCTGGAGGTGCTCGGTGCCGATCAGCCCGACCGGGATCACGGGGGCGCCCGTCGTCAGGGCAAGCCAGCCGACGCCGGTGCGGCCGCGGTAGAGGATGCCGTCCCGGGAGCGGGTCCCCTCCGGGTAGATGCCAACGCCCTTGCCGGAGTCGAGGATCTCCAGCAGGGTTTTCAGCGCCTGGACGCTGGCGGCCTGTTCGCCGCGTTCCACCGGGATGGACCCGACGGCCTCGAAGAAGGACTTCATCACCTTGCCCTTCACCCCGCCGGTGGTGAAATATTCCGCTTTGGCGAAAAAGGCCACGGGGCGGGGCATCAGCGCCTGGACGATCACACTGTCCAGGAAGGACAGGTGGTTGGGCGCGACGATGAACGGGCCCTCATTGGGCACGTTTTCCAGTCCGATGACCGTGGGCCGGCACGTCGAGGTCACCAGACCCCGCGTGGTCCAGCGGATTGCATCAAACATTGCCATCGGTGTGCACCTCGTTTATGGCTTCGGTCAACAGGAAAGGGGTCGCTGCGTTCGGGTGTCCGGCGTGCGCCCCTCCCGGATCCCGCCGGGCAATTCTCTCGTGAAGGGCGGCACTGCTGTGCACAATCTCCACCGCGCCGGCCGCGTCCAGTTCACCGTCCGGAGCGAAGCCCCAGCCTACGCCGATGCAGTCGATTCCGTTGGCAGCCGCACCGGCAACGTCCTGCGCACGGTCCCCCACCATCACGGCGTCCTGCGTATCCAGGCCATACTGGCCGGAGAGGTCCGCCAGCGCCGCCGCCACGATCGCGGCCTTCCCGGACGGCACACCGGCGGCAGCCGCCTCGTCGGCGGCCGAGCCGCGGATGGTGTGGAACAGCGCGGCGATGCCGTGGTGCTCCAGGACTATCCGGGCGATGCCTTCGGGTTTCTGGGTGGCGACGGCGATGGGCCGGCCGGCCTCGACGAAGGATTCCAGCAGTGCCCGGATTCCAGGGTAGAGCAGGCTTTGGCCGATGCCGGTGGCGAGGTAGTGCGCGCGGTAGATCCGGATGGCGTCGTCGAGCCGTTCGGCGGGGACACCGGCGATGTCCGTGAGGGAATGGCTGAGTTTCGGGCCGATCATGGCATCCAGCAGGGCTTTGTCGGGAACGCCAAGCCCAAGTTCAGTAAGGGCCGCTGCGATTCCGTCCGATATCCCCCCGGCCGGATCGACAAGAGTGCCGTCCAGGTCGAAGATCACGGGCACTGTTGTTTGCGTCACCGGCCTAGTTTCTCACGAGAGACACGGATGCCAGAAACTCGCATGCCCCGACGGGAATGTATCAGTGACGACGGCGCCCGTACCTCCGCGCTAACTCCTGCGAAGGTACCGGCGTCGTGCCTCAGGCCAGGATGTCGGCGAGGAACGCCGCCGTGTGGCTTTCCGTGGACTTGGCCACCTGTTCCGGGGTGCCCGAGGCGACAATGCGGCCGCCGCCGGAGCCGCCGTCGGGGCCCAGGTCCACGATCCAGTCAGCGCTCTTGATGACGTCGAGGTTGTGCTCGATCGTGATGACCGTGTTGCCCTTTTCCACGAGGCCCTGGAGGACCAGGAGCAGCTTCCGGATGTCCTCGAAGTGCAGGCCCGTGGTGGGCTCGTCCAGCACGTAGATGCTGCGCCCGTTGGAGCGTTTCTGCAGCTCCGCGGCGAGCTTGACGCGCTGCGCCTCGCCGCCGGAGAGCGTGGTGGCGGGCTGGCCCAGCCGGACGTAGCCGAGTCCGACGTCGACGAGCGTCCTGAGATGCCGGGCGATCGGCGAGAAGGCAGCGAAGAACTCGGCGCCTTCCTCGATCGGCATGTTCAGCACATCGGCGATCGTCTTGCCCTTGTAGTGGACTTCCAGGGTTTCGCGGTTGTACCGGGCGCCGTGGCATACCTCGCAGGGCACGTAGACGTCCGGCAGGAAGTTCATTTCGATCTTCAGTGTGCCGTCGCCGGAGCAGGCCTCGCAGCGGCCGCCCTTGACGTTGAAGGAGAACCGGCCCGGCAGGTAGCCGCGGACCTTGGCCTCCGTGGTGTCAGCGAACAGCTTGCGGATGTTGTCAAAGACGCCCGTGTAGGTCGCCGGGTTGGACCGCGGGGTGCGGCCAATCGGGCTCTGGTCGACGTGGACCACCTTGTCGAGGTGCTCGAGGCCCTGGATGGACTTGTGCCGCCCCGCCACCTGCTTGGCGCCGTTGAGCTTGTTGGCCAGGACCTTGTAGAGGATCTCGTTGACCAGGGTGGACTTGCCGGAGCCGCTAACGCCGGTTACCGCCGTGAACAGGCCCAGCGGGAACGTGGCATCAACGTTCAGGAGGTTGTTCTCCTTGGCGCCGACGACCTTGAGTTCGCGCTTCTTGTCGTACTTGCGGCGCTTCTTGGGGATCTCAATCTGTTTCCGGCCGGACAGGTAGTCGCCGGTGAGTGACTCGGTGTTCTCGAGCAGCTCCTTGTAGGAGCCGGAGTGCACCACCATGCCGCCGTGCTCGCCGGCGCCCGGTCCGATGTCCACCACCCAGTCGGCTTCCTGGATGGTGTCCTCGTCGTGCTCCACCACGATCAGCGTGTTTCCGAGGTCCCGCAGCCGGGTGAGGGTCTCGATCAGGCGGCGGTTGTCCCGCTGGTGCAGGCCGATGGACGGCTCATCCAGGACGTACAGCACACCGACGAGGCCGGAGCCGATCTGGGTGGCCAGCCGGATGCGCTGGGCCTCGCCGCCGGACAGGGTGCCGGAGGGGCGTTCCAGGTTCAGGTACTCCAGGCCGACGTCGAGCAGGAAGGTCAGGCGGGCCTGGATCTCCTTGAGGACCTGGTGGGCGATCTGGGCCTCGCGGCCGGTGAGGACGAGGTTGTCCAGGAAGTCGGCGCAATCGCGCATCGGCAGGGCGGCGACCTCGGCAATGGACTTGCCGTTGATCAGCACCGAGAGCGACGCCGGGTTCAGGCGTGCGCCGTTGCAGGCCGGGCACGGGATCTGCCGCATGTACTCCTCGTAGCGGTCCCGGGCCGAGTCCGAGTCCGTTTCAAGGTGCTTGCGGTGCACGTACTGGATGACGCCCTCGAAGCCGGTGCTGTACTTGCGTTCCCGGCCGAAGCGGTTGCGGTATTGCACCACGACCTTGTGGTCCTTGCCGTGCAGCACGGTCTGGCGGGTGTCCTGGGAGAGCTTGTCCCACGGGGTGGTCATGGAGAAGCCGAGTTCCTTGGCGAGTCCGCCGAGCAGGCGGTTCCAGTACTCGGTCGTCGCGGTGCCCAGGGACCACGGCGCGATGGCTCCCTCGGAAAGGGACAGCTCCCCGTTCGGAATGATGAGTTCCTCATCGACTTCCAGCTTCGTGCCGATGCCGCTGCAGGCCGAGCAGGCGCCGAAGGGGTTGTTGAAGGAGAAGGAGCGGGGTTCGATCTCGTCAATCGCGAGGGGGTGTTCGTTGGGGCAGGCTAGGTGCTCGGAGAACGCCCTGATCCGTTCCGGGTCGTCAGCCTCGAGGTCCACGAATTCGGCGAGGATCCTCCCCTCGGCGAGGCCGAGGGCGGTTTCCACCGAGTCAGTAAGGCGCTGGCTGATGCCTTCCTTGACCACGAGGCGGTCCACGACCACTTCGATGGTGTGCTTGAACTGCTTGCCCAGCTTGGGGGGATCGCTCAGCTGGATCAGCTTGTCGTCGACCCGCGCCCGCGAGTAGCCCTTGGCGGTGAGTTCCTTAAACAGTTCGACGAATTCGCCCTTGCGTCCGCGGACCACCGGGGCCAGGACCTGGAAGCGGGTGCCCTCCGGCAGTTCCAGCAGCTGGTCGACGATCTGCTGCGGGGTCTGCTTCGCGACGGGCTCCCCGCAGACGGGGCAGTGCGGACGGCCGACACGGGCCCACAGCAGGCGCATGTAGTCGTAGATCTCGGTGATGGTGCCCACGGTGGAGCGGGGGTTCTTGCTGGTGGACTTCTGGTCGATGGACACCGCGGGCGAGAGGCCCTCGATGAAGTCGACGTCGGGCTTGTCCACCTGGCCCAGGAACTGCCGGGCGTAGGCGGAGAGCGATTCGACGTACCGGCGCTGGCCCTCGGCGAAGATCGTGTCGAAGGCCAGGGACGACTTGCCCGAGCCGGAGAGCCCGGTGAAGACGATCATGGAGTCGCGGGGCAGGTCCAGGTCCACATTGCGCAGGTTGTGTTCGCGCGCACCCTTGACGATGAGCCGGGACATGTCCGGGCGTTTCACCGCGGGGCGGGAATCCTCCGCGCGGCCCGGCTTTGCCGGACTCAACGGATCGGAGCCCATCGGAACTGGGCTCTCCTGAAATGCGGAGGGTGGGGAATCAACGGCTGGATCTTCAGCTACGGCTTTAGGCACGCTACCAATGCTAATCGAAAACTTCTTCGAATTTCTATTCAGGGCCGTGCCGTCAGCCGGGAAACGCCGCCCGCTGTGTTAACGGTGTGCTACTCGCGGTCGTACGCGGCGGCGAGCAGCTGGACGGCCTCGGCGAAGCTGGCGCCCTGGGCCTTTGCGGCGGTGGCGAACTCGGCGGCGGCAGCGGAGAGGGAGCTCCAGGCCTCGTCGCGGGCGCAGACCACGGTCCCGTTCCGGCCCCGGGTCACCACGACGCCGGCCGCCTCCAGTTCCTTGTAGGCGCGGGCCACGGTGTGCGGCGCGACGCCCAGTTCGCCGGCCAGGCTCCGGACGGCAGGAAGCTTGGTCCCGGGCGCCAGGGTGCCGTTGTCGGCCCGCTCAATAATGTTGAGCCGGAGCTGTTCGAACAGCGGGACCGAGCTGCCCGGGTTGGGCCGCCAGGATCCGGGGAACGGCGTGATTGATGTTTCGGTGGGGGTCACTGTCCAGGCTCCTGGGCGGGCTTGCGGTGTTCGCGGCGGGCGAACTGCGCCTCGTACAGTTTTAGGTACAGCCCGCCTCTGGCCATGAGTTGGCGGTGGGTGCCCTGTTCAACGATCCGTCCTTGATCCATGACCAGAATTAGATCAGCGTCCCGGACCGTGGACAAGCGGTGGGCAATCACGAAGCTGGTGCGTCCCTGCCGGAGCCGCCGCATGGCCTGCCGGATTTGCGCTTCGGTGCGGCTGTCCACCGAGCTGGTGGCCTCGTCGAGGACCAGGATGCTGCGCCCGGCCAGTTGCGCCCGGGCGATCGAGATGAGCTGGCGCTGCCCGCGGCTCAGGGAGTCGCCGTCGTTGCCGAGCATCGTGGCGTACCCGCGGGGCAGGGCCCGGACGAACTGGTCCACGTGGCTGGCCTGCGCAGCGGCCACGATCGCGGCGTCGTCCGCGCCGGGGCGGCCGTACTCGATGTTGTCCCGGATGGTGCCGGTGAACAGCCAGGCGTCCTGCAGCACCGTGCCGAAATTGGCCCGCAACTCATCCCGAGAGAGTGCTGCGATATCCGTACCATCGACCGTGATCCGGCCGGAATCCAGTTCGTAGAAGCGCATCAGGAGGTTCACGACGGTGGTCTTGCCGGCGCCGGTGTGCCCCACGATCGCCACCGTCTGCCCCGGCTCCACGGCAAAGGACAGGTCCTGGACCACGGGCGATCCGGGGCGGTAGCCAAAGGTGACCCGCTCAAACGTGACCCGGCCGGCGGCGTCGGACGCTGGAACTCCGGTCCCGGCATACCCGACGGCGGATGTCACCGTGGGGGCCGGGGCAGTTTCCGCCGGGATCTCCGCCGCATCGAGGAGCTCGAAGACCCGCCCGGCCGACACGAGGCAGGACTGCATGAGCGTCAGCATGCCGCCGATCTGCCCCATTGGCTGGCTGAAGAGCCTACTGAACTGGAAGAAGGCCTGGAGGCCGCCGATGGTCAGGGCGCCGGACAGGACCTGGAGCGCGCCGACGACGGCGACCGCGATGTAGTTGAGATTGGACACCAGGACCATAAAGGGCTGCACGACGCCGGACACGTACTGGGCGCGGGCACTGGCCCGGCACAGCTTGTCGTTGCCATCCTTGAAACGGGCCGCGGCTGCGTCCTGCCGCCCGAAGGCCTTGATGACCTCGTGGCCGGTGAAGAACTCCTCCAGCTGCGCGTGCAGCTCGCCCGTGCTCCCCCACTGCTCGGTGAAATGGGCCTGGGATTTCCGGGCCACGAGGACGGTGATGAGGGTGGACACCGGGACGGAGACCAGCGCGATCACGGCCAGGACCGGGGAGAGCCACATCATCATGGCCAGGGCCCCGGAGAGCATCAGCAGCGACAGGATCAGCTGGTTGAGCAGCTGGTTGAGGGCCTGGGCGATGTTGTCGACGTCGTTCGTGGCGCGGCTCAGCACGTCCCCGCGGTGTTGGACGTCAAAATGGCTGGACGGCAGGACGTGCAGTTTCCCCTCCACCGAGGCCCGCAGCCCGTAGCCCAGGCGCTGCACCGCCACGGCCGTCACGGCACCCTGGATCCAGCTGAAGACGGATGCCCCCAGGTACATGACGGACACCGCCGCCAGCAGGGCACCCAGTTTCTCCTGGTCGAAGGATCCGCCGACCACGCCCTCAACAACAACGTCGGTGGCGTCCCCCAGGATTTTCGGCGCCGCCACGTTGAGCACCACAAAGGCGCAGGTGGCGGCGATGACGCCGACCATCCGCCACTTCGACGGCCGGAGCAGCCCGATCAGCCGTCCGGCCGTGCGCCAGCGGAACCGGCCGCCTTTCCCGGCGTCCCCGGGGGGCACCACCGGGAGGGATTCGTTGCGGCCGCCGGAGGGCAGGTCCACCAGGGACTGGTCCCGGGCGTCACGGGTGGTGGGGGCCTCGGTCCCGGCGTCGAGCGCCGGTTCGCGGATCACGGGGTTTCCTCCAGGACCAGCTGGGAAGCCGCGATTTCCTGGTAGCTAGGCGAGGACTCCATCAGCTCGTGATGTGTTCCCTGCGCCACGACCCGGCCGTCCTCGAGGACCAGAATCAGCCCGGCGTCCACGATCGTGGCGACCCGTTCAGCGACGATCAGGACGGTGGCCGTGCGCAGCAGCGGCGCCATCGCCTCGCGGAGCCGGTAGTCGGTGCCGTAATCCAGTGCCGAGAAGCTGTCGTCGAACAGGTACACGGGAGCCCGGCGCAGCAGCGCGCGCGCGATGCAGAGGCGCTGCCGCTGACCGCCGGAAAAATTCGTGCCGCCCTGGCTCACCGGTGATTCCAGGCCCTGTGGCAGCTCCCGGACAAAATCCGCCGCCTGCGCGGCGTCCAGGACCTGCCAGAGCTCCGCGTCCGTCGCCGCCGGCGACGCCATCCTCAGATTCCCGGCGAGTGTTCCGGAGAACAGATAGGAATGCTGGGGAACAACGCCGATCAGGCTCCGCAACGCCGCCAGGGGAAGCCCGCGCACGTCGCAGCCGCCGATGCTGATCTGCCCCTCAGTGGCTTCCAGGAACCGGGGCAGCAGGTTCAGCAGGGTGGTTTTTCCGCTCCCGGTGGCGCCGATAACAGCTGTGACAGCCCCGGGAGCGGCCGTGAAGCTGACGCCGTCGAGGACCGGGGCCTCGGCACCCGGGTAGGCGAAGGACACGTTGCGGAACTCCACGGCATTGCCCTCGGGTGCCGACCCGCCATGGCCGTCCGTAATCGCCGGCGCAGTGTCCAGGACCGCCTGGATTCGTTCCGCGCAGGCAGCCGCGCGCGGCGCCGTCATAAAGACGTACATCGCCATCATGATCGCGATCAGGATCTGCAGGATATAAGCGATAAACGCCGTCAGCGCGCCCAGCCGCATGTCGCCGGACTGGATCCGGTGCCCGCCGAACCAGACCACACCGACGGAGGACAGATTGACGACGAACATGATCAGCGGCATCATTCCCGCGACCAGCAGCGCGGAGCGCAGGTTGTTCCGAGTCAGGTCTTTGTTGGCCCCGTCAAAGCGCCTCATCTCGTGCCCCTGGCGGACAAAACCCCGGATGACGTTCGCGCCGATGATCTGCTCACGCAGCACCCGGCTGATCCGGTCGATGAGTTCCTGGCCCTGCCGGT
Source organism: Pseudarthrobacter sp. MDT1-56 (assembly GCF_059383555.1). Taxonomy (NCBI): domain Bacteria; kingdom Bacillati; phylum Actinomycetota; class Actinomycetes; order Micrococcales; family Micrococcaceae; genus Pseudarthrobacter; species Pseudarthrobacter sp. MDT1-56. The sequence continues at coordinate 115,577 of NZ_JBWZCK010000002.1, read as the reverse complement.
AGAGAGGGACCAGGCGGCGCACGATCAGGACCATGATGACCGCGAGCAACGGAATGACCGCCACGACGATGCCGGACAAGGCGATGTCCTGGTGCACGGCCAGCACAATGCCGCCGATGAAAATGGCGGGTGCTGCGACCAGCATGGTGAACACGAGGACCAGAAGGTTCTGGATCTGCGCGACGTCGTTGGTGGCCCTGGTGACCAGGCTGGCGGCGCCGAACGCACCGACTTCCTGGGAGGACATCGACTGCACCGTGGCAAACAGCTCTTCGCGCAGTTTACGGCCGAGTTCCATCGCCACGACGGCGCCCAGATATCCGGCGGCGATGGCCGCCGCCACCTGCACGCCGGCGGTCGCGGCCATCCAGGAACCTAGGCCCAGGATCTCCGGGACGTTGCCGCCGACGATTCCGTCGTCAATGATGGCCGCGTTCAGGGTGGGGAGGAGGAGGTTCGCGGTAGTCTGCACGAGCTGCAGGACCACGATGGCCAGCACGGTCCCCTTGCGGGCGGCCAGCAGCCGGCCCATCAGGCCAATAAGCACCGAACCTCCATCGCTACATCAGGGCAAGGATAGGGATCGACCAACCCAGCCGCCCCCACGCTGCCTCGACATTGTAAGCACTCTCACACGGTGCTCCGTTGTCATACGCTCTCCGGCCTGTCCGCGGGTCCGGAATCCCCGGCTGCGGATCAGTCCCGCTTGCGGGCCACGGCGAAGATCCGCCGGAACGGGAACACGGTGCCATGCGGGCCGGCCGGGTAGGCCTCGGCCAGCAACGCCGAGTATTCGGTTTCAAAATCCCGGGCGTCCGCGGCGGACAGGGCCGCGAGCACGGGCCGGAGTCCGGTGCCGCGGACCCACTCCAGGACGGGGTTCGCGCCGGGGAGGAGCTGGAAGTACGTGGTCTCCCACGCATCCGCATCGCAGCCGGCGTCGAGCATGATGGCCAGGTAGTCGTCCGGCAAGCCCACGACGTCGTCGTGGCGGAGCACCCCGGCGAGCCGTCCCGCCCACGCCGCGGACTCCGCCAGTCCCCGCATCAGCGTGTGGGAGGGCGAGTCGAAATTGCCGGGCACCTGCAGCGCGAACCAGGCTCCGGGCCGGAGCGCTGCAAGCCAGCGGGCCAGCATGTCCCGGTGCCCCGGAACCCACTGCAGGGCGGCGTTGGTGACGACGACGTCGGTGTCACCGGCGGGCATCCAGCCGGCGATATCCGCTTCGCCGAAGGAGAGGTTGGGCAGCTGCTCCGCATAGCCGGCAGACTGGGCCAGCATCTCCTCCGAGGAGTCCAGGCCGGTGACCCTGGCGTGGGGCCAGCGCTCGGCGAGGGTGGCCGTCAGGTTCCCGGGACCGCAGCCGAGGTCGACGACGTGACGGGGAGCGTCCGCATGGACCCGGGCCGTCAGGTCAAAGTAGGGCCTGTCCCGGTAGTCCCCGAACTGCACGTACTTGGCGGGATCCCATTTCACTGCTTTCCTCCGATCACCGGCGAATAACGCAACGTCCGAAGCCTAACCCCGGCTGGAACGGCAGCCTAGGGGGCGCGCGGCCCTATCGCACCGGCCACTAAGCTGGTGAGCAATGAAACTTGTTGATCAACTCCCCGCCCCGGCCGCCCGAGTACCAGGCCGGGCCGGCCTGGACCCGGACGAGCTCTACACCCGCTTTGTCGAGTGGACGGAAACCCGCGGGCTGGCCCTGTACACCGCCCAGGACGAGGCCGTCATGGAGCTGGCCGCCGGCGCCAATGTCATCCTGGCAACCCCCACCGGGTCAGGGAAGTCCCTCGTCGCAATTGCGGTGCACTTCCAGGCCATGGCCCGCGGGCAGCGCAGTTACTACACCGCACCGATCAAGGCCCTCGTCTCGGAGAAGTTCTTCGCCCTGTGCGAGATCTTCGGCGCCGAGAACGTGGGAATGATCACCGGCGATTCCGGCGTCAACCAGGACGCCCCGATCATTTGCTGCACAGCGGAAATCCTGGCCAATATCGCCCTCCGTGAGGGCGCCGCCGCCGAGCTCGGCGCCGTCATCATGGACGAATTCCACTTCTACTCCGACCCGCAGCGCGGCTGGGCCTGGCAGGTACCGCTGCTGGAACTCCCCCAGGCGCAGTTTCTGCTGATGTCCGCCACCCTCGGCGACGTGAGTCGCTTCGAAGCCGGCATCACCGAGCTGACCGGCCGCCCGACGACGACTGTCAGTTCGGTGGAGCGGCCCATCCCGCTGCACTACTACTACGAGCAGACGCCCGTGCACGAGACGCTCGAGGAACTCCTCGCCACGAAGCAGGTCCCCGTGTACGTGGTGCACTTCAGTCAGGTGGAGGCGATCGACCGCGCCCAAAACCTGATGAGCATCAACGTCTGCACCCGCGAGGAGAAGGACAAGATCGCCGAGCTGATCGCCGGCTTCCGCTTCGCCGCCGGTTTCGGCAAGACACTCAACCGGCTGGTCCGGCACGGCATCGGCGTCCACCACGCCGGCATGCTGCCCAAGTACCGCCGGCTCGTGGAGCAGCTCGCCCAGGCCGGGCTGCTCAAAGTCATCTGCGGCACCGACACCCTCGGGGTGGGCATCAACGTCCCCATCCGCACCGTGCTGCTCACGGCGCTGAGCAAGTACGACGGCGTCCGCACCCGGCTGCTGAATTCCCGCGAGTTCCACCAGATCGCCGGCCGCGCCGGCCGGGCCGGCTACGACACCGCCGGGACCGTCGTCGTGCAGGCCCCGGAACATGTCACGGAGAACGTCAAGGCGATGGCCAAGGCCACGGCGAAGTTCGGCGACGACCAGAAGAAGCTCCGCCAGGTGGTCAAGAAGAAGCCGCCGGAGGGCTTTGTGTCCTGGGGCGAACCGACCTACAAGCGCCTCGTGGAGTCGGCCCCGGATCCCCTGACATCCAGCTTCAGCGTGACCCACGCGATGCTGATGAACCTGATGGAACGGCCGGGCGATCCGTTCAAGGCGGCCCGCCGCCTGCTGACCGAAAACCATGAGCCGCGTTCTTCGCAGCTGCAGCTCATGAAGAAGGCCCTGGGCATCTACCGGGAGCTCCTGGCCGCCGGTGTGGTGGAGCGGATCCCGCTTCAGGAGCAGGGCGCGGACGGGCGCACCGTCCGCCTGACGGTCCATCTTCAGGCCAACTTCGCCCTGAACCAGCCGCTGTCCCCCTTCGCCCTCGCGGCGCTGGAACTGCTGGATCCGGAGTCGCCGTCGTACGCCCTGGACGTTGTCTCCGTGATCGAGTCCACGCTCGAGAAGCCCCGGCAGATCCTGTCCGCGCAGCTGAAGAAGGCGCGCGGGGAAGCGGTCGCCGCGATGAAGGCCGACGGCATCGACTACGACCAGCGCATGGCCATGCTGGACGAAGTCAGCTACCCGCAGCCGCTCGCGGAGCTCCTCGGCGAGTCGTTCGACGTCTACCGCCGGGCCGCGCCGTGGATCGGCGATTTCGAACTTGCGCCCAAGTCAATCGTCCGGGACATGTACGAACGGGCGATGAACTTCGGCGAGTTCGTCCAGTTCTACGGACTGGCCCGCTCCGAGGGAATCGTGCTGCGCTACCTCGCCGACGGGTTCAAGGCGCTGCGTCAGACCGTCCCGCAGGACGCCCTCCGCGAAGACCTTGAGGACCTCATCGCGTGGCTCGGCGAACTGGTCCGCCAGGTCGACTCCAGCCTGCTCGACGAATGGGAGGAACTGACTTCCGGCAAGGCGCCGACGCCGCACGACGCTCCCCCGCCCCCGCCGCCGTCGCTGACCTCCAACGTCCGCGCCTTCCGGGTGATGGTCCGCAACGAGATGTTCCGCCGGGTGGAGCTCTTCGCGGACGAGGCCGCCACTGCCCTCGGCGAACTTGATGCCGGTTCCGGCTGGGACGCCGAACGGTGGGAGGACGTGCTGGATGACTACTTCGACGAACACGACGACATCGGCACCGGCCCGGACGCCCGCGGCCCGGGCCTGCTGATCATCACGGAGGAGCCGGGCCGGTGGAAGGTCCGGCAGATCTTCGAGGACCCGGCCGGCAACCATGACTGGGGCATCTCCGCGGAGGTGGACCTCGCGGCATCGGACGAGGCCGGAACCGCCGTCGTGCGCGTGACGGACGTGAACCGGCTGTAGCGGTCCGCGATCCGGATCCAACGCCGGGCGGGCCCTAGTAAACTCGAGGGATGAGTGTAATCCGGCCCGCGACGGCGAACGATGTCCCCGAAATCCTGCAGATGATCCACGACCTGGCCATCTACGAGAAGGAGCCGGACGCCGTCCGGAACACCCCGGAGATGCTGACCGAGGTCCTGTTTGGCGAGCACCCGCGGGTGTTCGCCGCCATGGCCGAGAACGAGGCCGGCGAGGTCCGGGGCTTCGCCCTCTGGTTCCTGAACTACTCCACGTGGGAAGGCGTCCACGGCATTTACCTCGAGGACCTGTACGTACGCCCCGAGGCCCGCGGTGAAGGCCATGGCAAGGCGCTCCTCCAGCATCTTGCCTCGACCGCCGTGGACCGCGGCTATGCCCGCGTCGAGTGGAGTGTCCTGGACTGGAACGAGCCCTCCATCAATTTCTACAAAAGGCTTGGTGCCAACCCGATGGAGGAATGGTCCACCTTCCGGCTGACCGGCGAGGCGCTGGAAGCCTTTGGCACTGCGCGCAAAGCCCAGGCCCGTGGCTGACCTGCCCCTGACCGGGACCGGGGCCGCCAAGCTGCTGGAGGCTGCGCCGCCGACCGTCCCCCACACCATCAAGGCGCGGTACGAATACCGCGGGATGCGCACGGCGGAGCACTACTTCGAAGTGCCCCTGGACCACTTCAGCGGGGGCGCACCGGCTGGCGAGACCATCACCGTCTTTGCCCGCGAGTACGTCTCCACGGACCACAGCGAGGAGACAGCCGCGCAGCTCCCGTGGCTGCTGTACCTGCAGGGCGGCCCGGGCGGACGCGGTAACCGTCTCCCGGCGCTCGGCGGCTGGAGCAAGGCCGCCGCCATGGACTTCCGGATCCTGATGCTGGACCAGCGCGGCACCGGCCTGTCCTCCGCGGTCGACCGCAACACACTGCCGCTGCGCGGGAACGACGCCGACCAGGCGGACTACCTCGCGCACTTCCGGGCGGACTCGATCGTCGCCGACGCCGAGGCCATCCGGCGGGCGCTGGGCTCCGTGCCGTGGACGATCTACGGGCAGAGCTACGGCGGCTTCTGTGCCCTCAGCTATCTCTCCTTCGCCCCGGAGGGCCTGCGGGAAGCCCTCATCACCGGCGGGCTCGCGCCCCTCTCAGGGCCCGCGAACCGGGTCTACCGGGCCACCTTCCAGCGGGTGGCGGCCCGCAACTCCGAGTACTTCGCACGGTACCCCGAGGACCGCGCAGCGGTCACCCGGATAGCCCGGCACCTTCGGGAGACGGAGGAATTCCTGCCCGACGGCGAACGGCTCACCGTGGAACGCTTCCAGATGGTGGGTTCCTTCCTGGGCGGCAACACCCGGGTTGATGCGCTGCACCACCTGCTGGAGGACGCCTTCGTCGGCACGCCCGGCGGGGAGCGCCTCTCGGATGCGTTCCTCGACCAGGTCCGCGGGATCGTGTCCCGTTCCGCCAACCCTTTGTACGCGCTGATGCACGAATCCATCTACGGCCAGGGCGAGTCCACGGACTGGGCCGCTTGGCGGGTGCTGCAGGATTTCCCGGAGTTCTCGCCGGAGGCCGCCGAGCCGTTGCTCACCGGGGAGATGGTCTATCCCTGGTACTTTGAGCAGGATCCCGCCCTCCGGCCGCTGCGGAATGTCGCCGGCCGGCTCGCCGAAAAGGACGACTGGCCGCCGCTCTACGATCCGGAACGGCTCGCGCTCAACACCGTCCCGGTGGCGGCCGCCGTCTACACCGACGACATCTACGTCGACCGCGACCTGTCGCTCGAGACGGCCGCGGCCGTCCGGGGCCTGCAGGTCTGGGAGTCGGCGGACTTCCACCACGACGGCATCGCGGACGACGGCGAGGGTATCTTCGCCCGGCTCCTAGGCCTGACCCGGTCCGTCCGGGACTGAACCCGGGACTGAACCCGGCGGTCCCGCCGGTGCCTACGCCGCCGCTTGCACGCTGCGGTCCTGGCCGGCAGCCCGGAGGGCCACGGCGAACACCACCGCGGCGACGGCAGCTGCCGCCATGTTGAGGCCCTGGTAGCCGACGCCGCTCATCACCAGCCCGGAGAACCCTGCCCCGACCGCGCCGGCGACCCCCATCATGGTGTCCGAGACGCCCTGGACGAGGACACGGTCGTCGGCGCCGACGCTCTCGGCGAGCAGCGTGGAACCGGCGATCGTGGCCGCGGACCAGCCCAGCCCGAGCAGCACCAGGCCCACCGTCACCAGGACCGGGGCGGCCTGGCCGAAGCCTGCCACGAGGACGGAGAGCAGGATCAGGCCGTGGCCCAGCAGAATGACGGGAAGCCGTCCGGCCTTGTCAGCCAGCCAGCCCATCACCGGCGAGAGCGCGTACATCCCGGCAATGTGCAGCGAGATGGTGAACCCGATCAGGACCAGCACGTCGGTGCTGGCGGCGTGGGCGTGGCCGGCCGGCACGGAGGCGAGGGGGCCCTCGGTCAGCAGTTGCAGGTGCAGGGGCGTCATCGACATCACTGCTGCCATACAGCCGTGCGCAGCGATGACGGCGAGGAGGGCCAGGCCAGCCCGCGGCGAGGCCCGGATGGCGCGCATGCCGTGCCGGAGGCCGTGCCGCCGTCGGGCATCGGCGGTGCCTCCGGCCGTGCCGCCAGCGGTTCTCGCGGAGCCGCTGGCCGTGCTGGCCGTGCCGCTGGCGGCGGCCGGCTGTCCGCCGGCACGGAGCCGGGCCGCCAGCAGGAGCGGGTCCGGCCGCAGGCCGATGACCAGCAACAGCGCGGCCAGCGCCAGCCCCGCCGTCGAGAACACGAAGGGTCCGGCCAGCGCCGGCAGCCCGAGGGCCTCCCCTACCAGGGCGCCGGGACGGATCAGGTTGGGCCCGGCGACGGCGCCGATGGTCACGGCCCACACCACGATCGCCAGGGAGCGGCCGCGGTGTTCCGGTGCGGCGAGGTCGACGGCGGCGAAGCGGGCCTGCAGGTTGGCGGCCGTTCCGAGCCCCAGCAGGGCCGCGGCCAGCAGCAATACCGGGAAGCTGCCGGTCACCGTGGACACGATCACCAGCAGGGCGCCGGCCATGGCGGCGAGCAGCCCCGTGACGAGGGAGGCCCGCCGCCCGCGTCGTCCGGCCAGTCCGGCGAGAGGCAGTGCGGCCGCCGCGGCTCCAAGTGTCATGGTGGTGGTGACCGAGCCGGCCCAGGCGTTCGAGCCGGAGAGCTGGACGGCCAGCAGGGACCCGACGGACAGGCTGGCGCCGCTGCCCACGCCGCTGAGGAGCTGCGCGGTGCTCAGCACCCAAACAGTACGGCGCTGGACCCGTTGCGGGTCCAGCGCCGTACTGTTGACTGCTGCAGTGTCGAAGATTTTCACGGTCCGAGCTTAGCCGAACCGTGAGGGCTACTCGGCGTCGGTCAGGCTCTTGCGGGAGTCCTCTTCGAGCCGGGCGTCGATCTTCGACTGCGTGGCCTTGGAGCTGATCAGGCTGGCGATCACGGCGACGACGATGGTGCCGATGATCACCCCGAGCGAGACGAAGGTCGGAATCTCGGGGGCCCATTCGATGTGCTGGCCGCCGTTGATGAAGGGCAGCTCGTTGACGTGCATGGCGTGCAGGATCAGCTTCACGCCGATGAACGCGAGGATCACCGAGAGCGCGTGCTTGAGGTAGATCAGGCGGGTCATCAGGCCGCCGAGCAGGAAGTACAGCTGCCGCAGGCCCATCAGGGCGAAGATGTTGGCGGTGAAAACGATGAACGCGCTCTGGGTCAGGCCGAAGATGGCCGGGATGGAGTCCACCGCGAAGAGCAGGTCGGTCAGGCCGATGGTGACGAAGACGATCAGCATCGGGGTGAAGACCTTCTTGCCGTCGACCACCGTGCGGAGCTTGCCGCCGTCGAACTTCTCCGACATCGGCAGGACCTTGCGGATCCGGGCGATGAGCGGGTTTTCCTTGTCCTCCTCGTCCTCACCGTCGTCCTGGGCCTGCTTCCATGCGGTCCACAGCAGGAAGGCGCCGAAGATGTAGAAGACCCAGCTGAACTGTTCGATCACCAGGGCGCCGAGCAGGATGAAGATGCCACGGAGGATCAGCGCGATGATGATGCCGACCATCAGGACTTCCTGCTGGTACTTACGGGGTACCGAGAAGCGGGCCATGATGATGATGAAAACAAAGAGGTTGTCGATGCTGAGGCTGTATTCCGTCACCCAGCCGGCGAGGAACTGCCCGCCGTATTCCGGGCCGGTGAAGGCGAACATGGCACCGGCGAAGACCAGGGCGAGGGCGATGTAGAAGGACACCCACAGGCCGGCTTCCTTCATGGAGGGCTCGTGCGGACGTTTGAGGACCAACAGCAGGTCAATGGCCAGGATGATGCCGAGAACGACAAAGGAGCCGATCTCAAACCAGACGGGAAGTTCGGGCACGAAGATACCTTTCGCAGGGTGTGACGGTGCGGTGTAAGTCTCTCCGACTGGCCTGAGTGTCCGTTACGAAACCGGTTCTGCTTGGCTGCCCGCTACGCCCGGCAGGGCATCTGTGCCGTGCGTGTTGACGATCGTAGCGCTTGGGATACTCCCCTACGTCCGCCCAACAATACCCTAGGCGTGCCCCGCGGACTGCATCTGGCGCAGTTCCTTCTTCAGCTCCCCCACCTCGTCGCGGAGCCGTGCGGCGAGCTCGAACTGGAGTTCCCCGGCTGCGGAGTGCATCTGTTCGGTGAGCTGCTCGATCAGCCCCACCAGATCCTCGGCCGGTGCGGCCGCGAGGCCGTCCGCGCGGATCTTCGAGGCGCCCTTGCCCTTGCCGCGGGCCTTGCCCGCGTTGGCGAGGAGTTCGCGGGTGTCGGCGTCCTCCTTGGCGATCTGGTCCGTGATGTCGGCGATCTTCTTCCGCAGCGGCTGCGGGTCGATGCCCTTTTCCGTGTTGTACGCGACCTGGATCGCGCGGCGGCGGTTCGTCTCGTCGATGGCGTGGGCCATGGAATCGGTGATCCGGTCCGCGTACATGTGCACCTGGCCGGAGACGTTGCGGGCGGCACGGCCAATGGTCTGGATCAGCGACGTGGACGAGCGCAGGAACCCTTCCTTGTCCGCATCGAGGATGCTGACCAGCGATACCTCGGGCAGGTCCAGGCCCTCCCGGAGCAGGTTGATGCCGACCAGCACATCGAAGACGCCCATCCGGAGCTCCCGGAGCAGCTCCACCCGGCGGAGCGTGTCCACGTCGGAGTGCAGGTATTCTACCTTCACGCCGTGGCCCAGCAGGTAGTCGGTGAGGTCCTCGGCCATCCGCTTCGTCAGGGTGGTGACCAGCACGCGCTCGTTCTTCGCGGTGCGGGTCTTGATTTCACCGAGCAGGTCATCGATCTGGCCCTTCGTGGGCTTCACGATCACCTCCGGATCAATCAGGCCGGTGGGCCGGATGATCTGCTGGACGTAGCCGTCCGCCTTGCCGAGCTCGTACTTGCCGGGCGTCGCGGACAGGTACACCGTCTGGCCCACGCGGTCCTGGAACTCATCCCACTTCAGCGGCCGGTTATCCATCGCGGAGGGCAGCCGGAAGCCATGGTCCACGAGGTTCCGCTTGCGGGACATGTCGCCCTCGTACATCGCGCCGATCTGCGGGACAGTCACATGGGACTCATCGATCACCAGCAGGAAGTCGTCCGGGAAGTAGTCGATGAGGCAGTGCGGGGCAGTACCCCGGGCCCGGCCGTCGATGTGCGAGGAGTAATTCTCAATGCCGTTGCAGAAGCCCATCTGCTGCATCATTTCCAGGTCATAGGTGGTGCGCATCCGGAGCCGCTGGGCTTCCACGAGCTTGTTCTGGCCCTCCAGGACCTGGAGCCGCTCGGCCAGTTCGTCCTCGATCCGCTTGATCGCCCGGCCCATGCGTTCAGGTCCGGCCACGTAGTGCGACGCCGGGAAGACGTACATTTCGGTCTCATCCCGGATGATTTCCCCGGTGAGCGGGTGCAGGGTGTAGATGTTCTCGATCTCGTCGCCGAAGAACTCGACCCGGATCGCCAGCTCCTCGTACATCGGGATGATTTCCACGGTGTCGCCGCGGACCCGGAAGGTGCCCCGGTGGAAGTCCATGTCGTTGCGGGCGTACTGCATGGAGACGAACTTGCGGAGCAGGTCGTCGCGGTTCATCTCGGCACCCTTGCGGAGCGTCACCATGCCGGCGATGTATTCCTCCGGCGTACCCAGGCCGTAGATGCAGGACACCGTGGCCACGACAATCACATCGCGGCGGGTCAGCAGCGCGTTGGTGGCGGAGTGCCGGAGCCGTTCGACTTCCTCATTGACCGACGAGTCCTTCTCGATGAAGGTGTCCGTCTGCGCCACGTACGCCTCGGGCTGGTAGTAGTCGTAGTAGGAGACGAAGTACTCGACGGCGTTATTGGGCAGCAGTTCGCGGAATTCGTTGACGAGCTGCGCGGCGAGGGTCTTGTTCTGCACCATCACGAGCGTGGGCCGCTGGACCTGCTCGATCAGCCACGCCGTCGTCGCGCTTTTACCAGTACCGGTGGCACCGAGCAGCACCACGTCCTTCTCGCCGTTCTTGATGCGCTCGGTCAGTTCCGCGATCGCGGCGGGCTGGTCACCCGCCGGCTGGAATTCGCTGATGACCTCGAAGGGCGCCACGACACGGTTGATCTGCTGGGCAAGACTCATGTATCTAATCTACCGCCGGGCTCCGACAGGATGTCCTGATTCAGCTTTGGGCGGTACGCTCCGGCCCCGCCCCCGGCTCCGGACCGGTCACCGGTTCGGGGGCCGGGGACAACGGCGGCTGCCAGCCGGTGCGCTGCACCCACGCCTCCATCCGCGGGGCGGCGTATTCGGTGAACCAGCCTTCCTTGTCGGCCGCGTAGCGCGCGGTGGATTTGTCCACGCCGTGCAGCTTGGCGACCCTGCGCTTCTCTGTGAGGTAGTCGGCCCGGGCGGACGCGTCGTCGCGCAGCCAGTCACGGAAGCAGAGCGCAAACCGCCAGCCCGGGGACCCCACGGCGCGGACGTGCAGGTTCACCGCCCGGCCGGGGTCCGCGTTGCCGTGCAGCCGCTTCGGCCAGTCCGACGGGTCCGGGTGGGAGGGCTTGGGGTTGTCGGAGACGATGCCGGGCCAGGCAGGGAAGCCGGCGTCGGCGAGCAGCGGCCCGATCCGCTCCGCGGCGGCCATGTCCTCGACGCCGAGCTGCAAGTCCAGGATGTCCTTCGCGGGGAGTCCGGGGACGGCTGTGGAACCGACGTGGTCCAGGGTCAGGATGTCCCCGGCGGCGGCCAGCTGCAGGCGCGCGATGAGCCGGGCTGCCTGCGCGGGCCACGCCGGGTCGGCGGGCGCCAGGACGGGTCCGCCGGTCCGCGGCGCGAGGCGGTGCCTGCTCAGGTTCAACGCGAACGGTGCCAGCCGGAACTTCCAGAGCCGGTCCACCGCGTCCCTCAGTTCCTCCTTGGCGCCGGAGTTATCAAGGACGGCGTCAGCCGCCGCCAGCCGGTCGGCTCTGGCGGCCTGGGCGGCCATCCGGGCCCGGGCGTCCGCTGCGGTCATGTGCCGGTGCTGCACCATGCGCTGCACCCGGACGTCGTCCGGGGCGTCCACCACCACCACCAGGTGGAAGTTGGCGCCCTGCCCGGTCTCGACGAGCAGCGGGATGTCCTGGACCACAACGGCGCCCTTCGGAGCGGCGGCTGCCTGAGCGGCGGCGCGTTCCCGGACGAGGGGATGGATGATGCCGTTAAGCACGGCGAGGCGATCCGGGTTGCCGAAGACGAGGGCGCCGAGTTTGGGCCGGTCCAGGCCGCCGTCGGGTGTCAGGATGGACTTGCTGAAGGCCTCCACGACCCGGGCGAGTCCCGGCGTCCCGGGTTCCACGATCTCCCGGGCCAGGGCATCGGCGTCGATCACCACGGCCCCGAGTTCGCGCAGGCGTGAGGCGGCCACTGACTTCCCTGAGGCGATGCCGCCCGTCAACCCGATTTTCAGCACCCCACCAGACTAAACTGATCCGGTGGCTGAAGATGCGGATTTCCCGGAGAGCAGGGCCACCGTTTACACCACGCTGGCCGCCGGGCCGGAGTTCCGCCACGAGATCGAAGTGAAACGCTCCCGATTCATCACCGTGCTGCACCGCACCGGGGATGAGGAGGGCGCCCGCGCCGTCGTCGCCGGGTTGCGCAAGGAATTCCATGATGCACGGCACCACTGCTCCGCGTTCGTGCTCGGTCCCGACCGGGCGGTGCAGCGCTCCAACGACGACGGCGAGCCGTCCGGCACCGCGGGCATCCCGATGCTCGATGCACTGCTGAAACGCGAAACCGCGCCGGGCGTGACGGACCTCAGCGATGTTACCGCCGTCGTGGTCCGCTATTTCGGCGGGATCCTGCTGGGTGCCGGCGGACTGGTCCGGGCCTATTCCGAATCTGTGTCCGCTGCCCTGGACCGGGCGCCGCTGGCCCAGCGCCGCCGGCTGCGGATCTGCGCGGTGACGGTCCCGCACACGGCGGCCGGCAGGCTGGAGAACGAGTTGCGCGCCGCGGGCTACGTGATGGCCGAAACCAGTTATGAGGCGCAGACTACTGTTCTGAGGCTTGCCCTGCCGGATGATCCGGCGGGCCTGGCCCGGGCAGGGGAACGTGTCGCGGCTCTGTCTGCTGGAACCGCCGAATTGCTGCCTGGAGAAACGGAGTGGATCGATGTCCCCCTCGGCTGAGCCGTCCCCTGCCGCTGTCCGACTCGTCGACGTCTCCGAGCCGGTCCTGGAGCAGCTCCTGACCGTGGCGATCCAGGACGCCGACGCGGACGAGGTGACCCCTCCCCTGGGCAGCGCCTCCGGCTGGAACTCGAAGCGGATCAGCTGGTTCCGCGAATACCACCACGCTGCCGCAGGCCTCGACGGCCCCGCGCAGCAGAAGAGCTGGGCCATCAGCTCCGACGGGGAGCTGGCAGGGTCCATCCGGCTCAAGTGGACCGGAGCGGACGTGCTGGAAACGGGAATCTGGCTGGGCCGCAGCTTCCGCGGCCACGGCATCGCGCGGGAGGCCCTTCGGCTCGTGATGGACCGGGCCGCCGCGTCCGGGGCTGCAGTGCTCGAGGCGGACACGACAGCGGGGAATGCAGCGGCGCTGGTCCTCCTGCGCTCAGCCGGGGCGGAGTTCGAGCAGGGCGAAGCCTCCGTTGACGCCACGGTTCCGGTCAAGGCCAGAATCCCGCTGCGCTAGGGGCTATATGGGCCCCGCGGCCTGCCCCCCCACTGGGCATGCCCCCCGCTGGCTACGCAGCCCCCACCGGACATGCCCCACCTTGGCCGCAGCCGCTGGACATATACCCATTGTGCCCATCCGCGGGGCCGGCGACTGGACATGTCCTCCCGCCCGGTTCCACCGCCCCGACTGGACACGCCCCAACGCGGTCGCCGCCGCTGGACATATACCCCTTGCGCCCATCCGCCCGGCCACTGACTGGACATGTCCCGCGGTGGCGGCCCGGGCACGCTTGCAATGTCCCGGATGTGGCCGCCTGGATCGCGGAAACTGGCCGTTCGGATCCCCGGGGCCGGTCCGTAGGTCCGTTGAGGAGATCGACGCCGCGGCTCGCGAGTTCGGCGCATAGGGCGTCGACGTCGTCGATCTCTATGGTGAACTGCATCCGGGATCCCGCACCGAGGGAAGCAACGCTGGCGGTCCGATGAGGTCCCGGGCCACGTCAAGGATTGCGGCGCGCGTTTGCCGGAATTGCGGAGAACTGCGGACGGCGTGCACGCGATCCGCGAAGGAAGCCTTCCATGAGGTATCCGCCGCTCCCCTCCAGTACCTTGGCCGCGACCTGCATGAGCCGCTCAGGGCTGCGCTCCGGGGAAGCAGCCCAGTCCCGTAGCGCGACTGCACACTCATCATCCGGGAGCTGGCACAGCCGGCGGATCGCACATTTGCCTTTACCCAACCACTTTCCGTGCTGCAGGAGCAGAAGCTCCACCGACTGTCCGAAGACCTCAGAGGCGATGGCGTAGATTTCAGCCGCAACTGTCGATCCCCGCAGGTCGTCGAGGGAACTGCCCAGCTCGTAACGGCGCAGGCGGCGGTCATGGTCAGTCAGCGGCTCGGGTCCGCGCTCCATGTAGAACTGCGCCTCCCGTTGCCACGCTTCCCCCGGCCCGCGGTCGATAATCAGGACTCCCCGAGCGCACAGATCGCCGAGGACGGCGCAGCGGGCGGCACGCTCGCGCGCGTACCAGCTCGCCAGGCTTGACCGGGTGTGGACAAACTCTTCAACAATCCATTCGTCATGGCGCGTGGTTACGGCATAGTTTGCAGCGCCGTCCGGATAAAGGACCACGAGGTCCAGGTCGGAGGTGGGAGTACTGCGGGCGTGGGCCGCGCACTGCCGCCGAGGATGGCCGCCTCGGCATTCGGATGTCTTTCCGCAACATAGGCACGGGCTGCACTGACTGGATCCATCAGGCCATCCTGCCGGAGCCTGCCCGGCGCGGCCCGCAACCACACGCCGTCGCGCCCAGTTCCCGGAGCATGGGCATGCCCCACCCACGGATCCGGGGCTGCTGTGCTTGCTGTCACTTTGTCCACGCTGAGGCGGGAAGAGTGAGCATGTTGCTGGGCATCCGGACTTGGATGCCGGAACATGCCCTGCGCACGTGCCCACGACTGGACATAGCGCCCGTATGTCCAGTGGCCGCGGCCAGGACTGGGCATGTCCCCCCTCGGCGAATCGGGCATCACTGGGCATGTCCCCCCTCGGCGAATCGGGCATCACTGGGCATGTCCCCCCGGGAAAAGCACGCGCGGGGCATGTCCCACACGAAAAAGGTGGCCGCCCCCGCAGGGACGGCCACCTTCACGGTGCTACTTCAAGCTACCAACTGCCAAGCCTCAGGGAGCGGACTCCCCGAGGGCCAGAGGCAACTAGTTGCCGGTCAGCTTCTCGCGCAGTGCTGCAAGAGCCTCGTCGGAAGCGAGCGTGCCGCCACCGGTGTTGGACTCGGCTGCAGCCGGCTCGGAGGAGTAGCTGGTGGTGCCGGAGTCGCTCTCACCGGACGTTGCAGCTGCAGCGTCGTCGGCAGCGTGCTGGGCAACCTGCTTCTTGTGGGCTTCCCAGCGGGTCTGGGCGTCAGCGTACTGCTGCTCCCAGGCGGCGCGCTGCGTCTCGTAACCTTCAAGCCACTCGTTGGACTCCGGATCGAAGCCCTCCGGGTACTTGTAGTTGCCCTCTTCGTCGTACTCAGCGGCCATGCCGTAGAGAGCCGGATCGAATTCGGTGGACTCGGAGTCGACGCCCTCGTTGGCCTGCTTGAGGGACAGCGAGATGCGGCGGCGTTCGAGGTCGATGTCGATGACCTTGACGAA
The DNA here is from genome assembly GCF_059383555.1 of Pseudarthrobacter sp. MDT1-56. NCBI lineage: Bacteria > Bacillati > Actinomycetota > Actinomycetes > Micrococcales > Micrococcaceae > Pseudarthrobacter > Pseudarthrobacter sp. MDT1-56. The sequence goes on along the minus strand of NZ_JBWZCK010000002.1, from coordinate 100,084 downwards.
CAGCTCGTCACCAACGGAGACAACCTGCTCTGCCAGCTCAACGTGGCGCACGGCGAGCTCGGAGATGTGGACCAGGCCTTCGATGCCGTCTTCAACGCGAACGAACGCGCCGAACGGAACCAGCTTGGTGACCTTACCCGGCACAACCTGCCCGAGGGCGTGGGTGCGGGCGAAGGTCTGCCACGGATCTTCCTGCGTAGCCTTGAGCGACAGGGAAACACGCTCGCGGTCCAGGTCGACCTCGAGAACTTCGACGGTGACTTCCTGGCCAACTTCGACAACCTCGGACGGGTGGTCGATGTGCTTCCAGGACAGCTCGGAAACGTGAACCAGGCCGTCTACGCCGCCCAGGTCCACGAAGGCACCGAAGTTGACGATGGAGGAAACGACGCCGGGACGAACCTGGCCCTTTTCCAGCTTGTTGAGGAACGTGGAGCGAACCTCGGACTGGGTCTGCTCGAGCCAGGCACGGCGGGACAGCACAACGTTGTTGCGGTTCTTGTCCAGCTCGATGATTTTGGCTTCGATCTTCTGACCGATGTACGGAGCGAGGTCGCGCACACGGCGCATCTCGACGAGGGATGCGGGCAGGAAGCCGCGCAGACCGATGTCGAGGATAAGACCACCCTTGACAACCTCGATGACGGTACCGGTGACGACACCGTCTTCTTCCTTGACCTTCTCGATGTCGCCCCAGGCACGCTCGTACTGAGCGCGCTTCTTGGAGAGGATCAGGCGGCCTTCTTTGTCTTCCTTGGTGAGCACCAGGGCTTCGACGAGATCGCCAACGGAGACGACGTCTCCGGGATCAACATCGTGCTTGATGGACAGCTCGCGGGAGGGAATGACACCTTCGGTCTTGTAACCGATGTCGAGCAGGACTTCGTCGCGGTCGACCTTGACGACGGTACCTTCAACAAGGTCTCCGTCGTTGAAGTACTTGATGGTGGCGTCGACTGCTGCGAGGAAGTCCTCAGCGGTACCGATGTCGTTAATTGCGACTACGGGTGTACCGGGCTTCTCGGTGGAGGTGATGGTCATGTAGTAGGGGCTCCGTTGTGGATAGTTAGTCGGTCAGGCAAACCGCTGCAACCGCGTCGGCGACACGGGCACAGAACACGGCATATCACCGGGTTATCCTGATTTGTGGATTGTAGATGCGCGCACGTAGTACACGCCCGTTTAGTCTAGTCGGCGCAGCCAACGCCGGTCAAAGCGGGCGGCACCCGCCCCGACCCCCGTGCCGGCAGTGACGGTGACAGGCCGGCTGGTCCCTGGAAATACTCCCCTAGAAGTGCGTCAGGCAGTGGGTGGCGCGCTCCACGGCGAACAATTGCCGCGCCGTAAGGGCGGCGCCGGCACGGTTCTCCCGGATCCGGCCAGCCGCCACGAGAGTCACCGGGGAGACCGCGCCGAGGAAAATCGAGGAGAGGGCGGACACGTCCAGGGTGAGGTCTGCCGGTTCTGCTCCCGCGAAAGGGACGACGGCGCCCTCGCCGCCCGACGCATCCAGGGTGAACGTTCCAGCCGTCAGGCCCAGCGGATCGAGCACCTCGAGGACGAGCCTTCCGTCCACCTGATAGTGCCGGGCTTCCAGGGCCTTGCGGACGTCCAGGATGCGGAGCCACAGCATGTCCCGGACGTCCGAGGAGTCAAGGCAGCGGGGGTCGGCCAAAGCCCAGGTGAGGGGGTCGTCAACCGGTGCTTCCTCCCAGGTGACACGTTCCACCAGGTCCATGGCGCCGAGGAACTGCCAAAGCTCCAGGTAGGCGGCGTTCCCGGCCGCTACCAAGTCCACAACCTCGACTGTGTAAGGCTTGGTGTCCCAGCCGAGGAACTTGTACGAGACATAGCCATCCACGTCTCCGTCCGGCGAATAGTGCAGCGCCACTTTGACCGCAGGGTCTTCTTTACCGTCCCGCCCGAGCGAACCGGAGGCCAGCTGCCGGTACCACTCCTGACGGCCGAGGGATCCTGGAGTAAGGCGGTGAACCCGTTCGAAGACAGTCGGTCCCACCTCCAGCAGCACCTTGGGATCGGCGATTTCCACGCGTCCGACGGGCTGATGGTCCAGGCTGAACCGCGCCGTGGTATCGACTTGCACAGTCCGCTCGAAGCTGGCCACGCCGTAGCCGAACCGGCCATAGATTGTGCCTTCGGAAGCCGTCAGCGCGGCGATGGCCAGGCCGTCCTCGCGGGCAAGCCGCAGGTCCTCGGACATCATCCGCCGAAGCAGGCCTCGGCGCCGGTGGGAGGTCCGTACTGTCACGGCAGTCACCATCTGGGTGTCCAGCATTCGGCCGAAGCCAATGTTGAGGGATTTCCGCAACGTTCCAAAAGTGGCCACCGGCACCTCCGCAGGGAGCGACCCGGGGGCAACCTCACCGGTCTGGTAGGCGCCCGTCAAAACACGCCGGTCAGCCTCATACGTGGCCAATGATGTTGCCACGTGCTCCGGCGTCCTGGTGGACTCATGGAACCCGAAGGCCACCGCCTTGACCCAGGATTCCGCCTCCGCATAACTGTCATTGCCCTTGGACACCGCGGCAAAACGCCGTATTTCGTAGTTCCCACTCAGATCAGCCACGCGTTCGAGCCTAGCCAAGGTCAGCCGCCGCCACCAGTCCCCCACCCGCGGCGGCCGATTCCCACGCTCACACACCTCCACACATAGTGCCGCTCAAACCTAGCCATCGCCTTCAGGGCTGATGCACATTGTGCGAATAACTACATAGCTCCAGGTTGGAGCCGGACGCGGCGCACGGCACAGGTGGGGACCGGCGATTGACGCTACATCTCGTTTCTGCCCACAGCCAACAACCTTAGCGAGGACAAATGAACGTTTCTCAGGCTGAACAGACGCCCGACACTTCCCTTCTCAAAGTCCTGGGCAACTGGGATGCCCTGGCACTTGGATTCGGAGAAATGATCGGCTTCGGCCGGGTGGTCCTCACCGGAGGCTGGATAGCTTCAGCCGGCACCATGGGGGCGGTCCCGGCCATGGTGACCGGCGGCGCCATCATGATGGTGGTGGGGTTGACCTACGCCGAACTGACTGCGGCCATGCCCAAGGCGGGCGGCGAGCACAACTTCCTGCTCCGCGGCATGGGTCCCCGGTGGTCCTTTATTGGGTCCTGGGCAATCACTGGCGGATACATCACGATCGTTGCCTTCGAGGCTGTGGCGCTGCCTCGAACGGCGCAGTACCCTTCCCCGACCTCAGCCAGGTCCCGCTCTGGGAAGTCGCCGGATACCAGGTGCACCTGACCTGGGCGCTGGTGGGAGCTGTTACCGCGGTTGTGATCACAGGAATCAACATCCTTGGAGTCAAGCTGGCCGGAGTCGCTCAGACTTTCGTGGTGGTCTTCCTTCTGATCATCGGCCTCATGCTTGTCTTCGGCTCCTTTGTCGGTGGCTCGGCTACGAATATGGAGCCTTTCTTCACGGGCGGCATCAATGGCTACTTCGCGGTACTCGTGGTGGTCCCGTTTCTGTTCGTTGGCTTTGACGTCATCCCGCAGTCTGCGGAAGAAGTGAACATCCCGGCACGGCAGCTGGGTAAGCTCGTCGTCGTTGCCGTCCTGCTCGTCACGGTTTGGTACGTCATGACCGTACTGACCGCGTCCTCCGCAATGCCTGCCGGAGAAATCGCCCAGGCGGACATCCCCACGGCCGATGCCATGGGTGCGCTGTTCGGCAACGACATCATGGCAAAGATCCTGATTGCCGGGGGGATTGCCGGGATCCTGACCTCGTGGAACTCACTGCTTCTGGGCGCTTCACGACTGATGTATTCCATGGCCCGCTCTGGAATGTTGCCGGCATGGTTCGCCAAGCTGCATCCGAAGTACCGCACGCCCGTCAACGCGCTGCTGTTCATCGGTGTGCTGTCGTTTCTTGCACCGTTCTTCGGTGTATCGATGCTTGGCTGGCTGGTAGATTCCGGCGCACCGAGCATTGTCATCGCATACATCCTCGTGGCCGTGGTGTTCGAGATCCTGCACCGCCGCGAACCCCAGATGGACCGCCCACTCTGCGTCGGCGGCAACGGCAACGGCGGCATCGCTATTGGCGTCGCCGCCGTGGTCCTTTGCCTGGGACTGCTCAGCCTCTACCTCCCCGGCATGCCAGCAGCCCTCACCCCACCGCCGTGGATCCTCTTTGGGCTTTGGTGGGTGCTCGGGCTTGTCCTTTTCTTCCGTATTCCGTCCGGAATTGCTCCTGGCGAAGACGCTGAGCACCACCTGCTCGAACGCCTCAAGCAGCGCCGGCACGGCGCAACCAGAAACGGCTGACCTAAAGTTCGCCTGAAAGCGAGCACCGGACGCCCGGACAAGCGTGAGGTGGGACGGTTTCCCGTCCCACCTCACGCGTCATCGCACGTGCGGCTTCGCGCATGCAGGGCCGTTCCCCCCGATCAGGAACAGCTGGCCTTTGTACGCTAGTGCCCGGCCTCGTACCAGCTGGAGCCAACGCCGATCTGGACGTCGAGCGGAACGGTCAGCCTGGCGGCCGAGCCCATCTGTTCGGTCACGAGCTTCTCCACGGTTTCCCGCTCGCCGTGGGCCACTTCGAGGACCAGTTCATCGTGGACCTGCAGCAGCATCCGGGATTTCAGGCCTTGGTCTGCCAGGGCGCCCGAGACGCCGAGCATGGCCCGCTTGATGATGTCCGCGGCTGAGCCCTGGATGGGCGAGTTCAGCGCAATGCGCTCCGCATTCTCGCGCAGCTGGCGGTCGGTGCTCGTGAGGTCCGGGAGGTAGCGGCGGCGCCCTTCGATGGTGGCGGTGTAACCGTCGATCCTGGCCTGGTCCACCACGCCGCGGAGGTAGTCGCGGACGGCACCGAAACGGTCGAAGTACTCCTTCATCAGGGTCCGCGCCTCGTCGACGGAAATTTCGAGCTGCTTGGAGAGGCCGAACGAAGTCAGACCGTAGGCAAGGCCATAGGACATGGCCTTGACCTTCGAACGCATCGCACTGGTCACCTGGTCGGTGGGCACATGGAAGATGTTGGAGCCCACGAACCGGTGCAGGTCCTCGCCGTCCTTGTAGGCCTGGATCAGGCCGGCATCCCCCGAGAGGTGGGCCATGATGCGCATCTCGATCTGCGAGTAGTCCGCGGACAGCAGGCACTCATAACCTTCGCTGACCACGAAGATGCCGCGGACGCGCCGGCCTTCCTCGCTGCGGATGGGGATGTTCTGCAGGTTCGGGTTATTCGAGGAGATTCGGCCCGTGGCTGCGACATTCTGCGCGTAAGTGGTGTGGATCCGGCCGTCGTCGGTGACGGATTTCTTGAGGGACTCCAGCATCTGGCGCAACTTCGAGGACTCGCGGTGCGCCATCAGCTGGACCAGGAATTCGTGCCCGGTCTTTTCCAGCAGGTTTTTCAGTGACGCGGCGTCGGTGGTGAAGCCGGACTTGATCTTCTTGGTCTTCGGCAGCCCCAACTCCTCGAAGAGCACGGTCTGCAGCTGCTTGGGTGACCCGAGGTTCACCTCGTGGCCAATCGTGGCGAAGGCGAGTTCCTGGGCATTGTCGATCACCTTGGCGAGGTCCGCCAGTTGCTCGTCCATGCGCGTCATATCGATGGCGATTCCCGCGAGCTCCATGTCGGCGAGAACGCGGCTGACAGGCAGCTCAAGGGTAGTCAGCAGGTCCTGGGCTTTTCGATCGGCAAGTTCCGTCTCGAAGTACCGGCTCAGCGCCTGGGCGACGGCGGCCACGTGGACCAGCTCGCCCGCAGCGGCGGCGTCATCGCCGTCGAACGCCAGCTCCAGCTGGCCGGCTTTGGCCACCTCGGTCGAGATGCTGATGTTGAGGTGGTGCTGGGCCAATTCGGCAAGTTCGTAGCTGCGGCGGTCCGGCTGGATGAGGTACCCGGATATTGAGGTGTCGTCCACCACGCCTTCCAGGCCGAGGCCCCGACTGGAAAGGGCTTTGAGGGCCGCCTTGTAGCCATGCATGACCTTGGCCGCGCCGGCGTCCCGGAGCCAGCCGGCCAGGACGTTCTCCGCAGCGGCGTCCTGGCTGGCGAGGTCGATGTACGCGGCCCCGTTGTCATGGACGATGGCGAGGGCGGCGGCATCCTCAACGATCCGGCCGGGCACGAGGTCGACGGCGACGGCTGAACGCTTGCCTGCCCCGGACTCGAGGAAAGCGGCCAGCTCGGCCGCGTCCGCGGGGATCACGTAGTCCGGGGTTTCGAGGCTTTCCCGCTCCGCCTCAGAAACCTCACTGCCATAGAGGGCAAAGAGCCTGGTCCGGATGGTCTTGAATTCGAGAGCGTCGAACAGCTCCTCGAGGGCGGCCTGGTCCGGCCGCGGTTCCGCGAGCTCGTCCAGCGTCACCGGGAGGTCGAGGTCCGTATGGAGCCTGTTGAGCCGCCGGTTGCGCTTGACCTCCTCCACGTTTTCGCGGAGGGAATCCCCCACCTTTCCGCCGATCGCGTCGAGGTTGTCCAGAACCCCCTCCAGCCCGCCGTACTGGTTGATCCACTTGGCCGCCGTCTTGGGGCCGACGCCGGGAACGCCGGGGAGGTTGTCTGCGGACTCCCCCACCAGGGCGGCGAGGTCCGAATACTGGGCGGGGCTGACAAAGTACTTTTCCTGGATGGCCGTTGCATCCATCCTGGGAATGTCGCTGACGCCTTTTCTGGGATACAGCACAAAAACGTTGTCCGTGATCAGCTGGAAGGCGTCCCGGTCGCCCGACACGAGCAGTACTTCGAAGCCTGCCTTTTCTCCCATTGCGGCGAGGGTGGCCAGGATGTCATCAGCTTCATAGCCGGGCATCTTGATGGTCTTGATGCCCCACGCGCCCATAACTTTGTCGATGAGATCAATCTGGCCGCTCATCTCCCGGGGGGTTTCGTTGCGTCCGCCCTTGTAGTCGCTGTATTCGGCCTTGCGGTGGGTGGTGTCGTCCGAGACGTCAAAGGCCACGGCGACGTGGGTCGGCTTCTGCTCCTTGATCAGGTTAATGAGCATGGATGTGAACCCGTGGATGGCATTAGTGTGCTGCCCCGTGGCGGTGGAGAACTTGTCTGCAGGCAGGGCGAAGAACGCCCGGAACGCCATGGAGTGGCCGTCAAGGACCAGCAGGCGGGGCTGGTCGGTGATGGGCACCACCGGCGCCTCAGTGGCGGAGACCTCCGCGGCGGTGCGCCGGGTTTTCTTGGCAGGCTCAGCAACGAGCACGGACGCGGTGCCGGCGGCGGGGGCCGTGCTCGTTGCGGTGTCTGCGGAAAGGGGGGAAGGGGCCGGTTTGGTAGTTTCGCTCACAGGTGCCAGCCTAGTTCCCATGAAGGACAATTTCACGCCGGACCCTTACGCGGCCGAACTGGCGGCTGCCGGGATTCCCGAGGAACTGCACGACTGGCTTGGACAATACGGCGTGGGGGCCCTGGTCGTGAAGATGGGGATCCATTTCCTCGAGATGAGCCCGGAGCGCACGGTCGGCACCATGCCGGTGGAAGGCAACACCCAGGTGGCCGGGATTCTGCACGGCGGCGCCCATGTGGTCCTGGCCGAGACACTGGGGTCGTTCGCCGCCGGAATGCACGCCGGGCCGAAGCGGCAGGCACTGGGCATAGACGTCAGCGCGACGCATCACCGGGCCATCACCGCGGGCACTGTGACCGGCACGTGCACGGCAATCCACCTTGGCCGCACCCTCACCACGCACGAGATCGTGATGACCGACGAGCAGGGCCGGCGGCTGTCCACGGCGCGCATCACCAACCTGATCCGCGACATCGCCGAATAGGCTTGCGCCGCTGAGGCGCTGCACCGGACATTCACGGCGCCGCGCAGCGGCTACGCCGGGGCGCGTCCGAACCGGTACCGCAGTTCCACGATGCCCCGTCCCATGGTGTGCGAGGACATCAGCTCCAGCGGCGCCGTCGGGCCTGACATGGGAAGCACCGCTTTACCGCTGCCAAGGACCACGGGAATGATCGAGATGATTATCTCCTCGAGCGCACCGGCGTCCGCGAACTGGGCCGCGAGGACACCTCCCCCGACGATCCAGACGTTCCGGCCTGCCGCTGCGCCCCTGAGGTCCTCAACGAACTCGGCCACGGGGCCACGGACGAAGGTCACGTCCGCGCCCTTGGGGGCGGAGAGCTCGTGGTGCGTGAACACCCAGCACGGCGTGGCCGGATACGGCCAGTTGCCGGGTTCGTGTTTCCTCAGCCAGGCGTAGGTGTCCCCGCCCATGACGATGCAGCCGACGTCGGCCATGAATGAGTCGTAGCTTTCCTTGCCGCCGGCGAACCCGTCGAACTGGAGGAGCCAGTCCAGTTCGTCATCGGCGGTGGCGATAAATCCGTCCAGCGAGGACGCGACAAAATACTGGAATCCAGACATGGCCCCAGCCTAGCCACTCCCGGCCGGAGTGCCCATGCTCCGTGGGGTGTGCGGGTGACCGGCGCCGCGCCGGTGCAATGAGGAGCCCGGGAGCCGGGAGGCCGGAGGCTACTTGCTGAAGTAGGGAATGATCAGGTAGAGCCCAAACAGCACGGCGAGGCCGCACAAGGCGAAACATACATAGGCGAGCGGCCGCAGCCAGGCCGGCTTTCTTTCACTGACGTCGCCGGCGATGGCCGTGAGGCGGACGCCCAGGGAGTACAGGACCACAACGGTCACGGCGGAGACGAGCGTTGCGCCAGCCACTTGAACCAGTTCCAGCCACTTCATTACAGTTCGTCCTTTGGCTTATTGTTGGCGCGGCTGACGGCAAGCGCCTTCTTCTTGCGGAAGCGAACGGCCGTGCCGGCTTCCTCGACCTCGACGGCGTTGTGGTGTCCGACGTGCGACTTCTTGGAGTGGAGGAACATGTAGAGCACTGCACCGGTGCCGGCTATTGCTGCGATGACAACACCCAGGACGCCGGTCTGCACCAGCATGGCCGTGAGGGCGCCGACGATCCCGGCGGCCGGGAGGGTGAAGAGCCAGCCGAGCGCAATCCTTCCGGCGGTTCCCCAGCGGACGGTGGTGCCGCGGCGGCCCATGCCCGAACCGATCACGGAGCCGGAGGCCACCTGGGTGGTGGACAGCGCGAACCCCAGGTGTGAGGACGCCAGGATGGCGGATGCCGTGCTGCTTTCGGCGGCGAAGCCCTGGGCAGGCTTGACGTCGGTGAGTCCGGAACCCATGGTGCGGATGATCCGCCAGCCTCCGGAGTAGGTGCCGATCGCGATGGCGAAGGCGCAGGAGGCGATGACCCAGAACTGCGGTCCGGAACCCGGCTGCTGGGTGCCGGCGGCGATCAGCACCAGGGTGATGATGCCCATGGTCTTCTGCGCGTCATTGGTGCCGTGCGCCAGGGCAACGAGGCTGGACGTGAAGATCTGGCCGTTGCGGAAGCCGCCGCGCTTCTGCGTGAGCTTGCTGCCGGTCTCCGGGTCGTGGCGGGAGGTCAGCGCGTAGGCCAGCTTGGTGCAGAGGTAGGCCACTGCGCCGGCGATGATCGGCGCGAAGATCGCGGGGAGAATCACCTTCTGCATCAGGCTCTCGAAGTTGATCGAATGGATGCCGATGCCCGCGATGGCCGCACCGATGAGGCCGCCGAAGAGGGCGTGCGAGGAACTTGATGGAAGGCCTTTCAGCCAGGTGATCATGTTCCACAGGATGGCGCCCATCAGGCCGGCAAAGATGATCTCCGGCGTGATCTGGATCCCGTCCGAGCCCTCCTTGATGATGCCCCCGGAAACGGTCTTCGCCACTTCCGTGGACAAAAATGCCCCCACCAGGTTCAGCACCGCCGCAAGGGCGACTGCCGTTTTGGGTTTGATGGCACCGGTCGCGATGGGCGTGGCCATCGCATTGGCCGTGTCATGAAATCCGTTGGTGAAGTCAAAAAAAAGCGCCAGAGTAATTACCAGCGCCACCATGATGGTGATTTCCACCTGTTGCCCAATCTGCAGAGTCGACGGTCAGCGGTTTCATTCCCCGTTGCCGCAAGATTCACCCGGGATTTACCTGGAGGGAGTGCGGCGTTCAGCAAAGTAGCTTGACGGCTTAAATCGTACGGGGGAAAGACAGCAGGGCAAAAACAAGCGCCGGTATCCGCCCTGACCCTGTGGGTGTGTGCTCCGGGGTCGTTCCGTCAGCCCTGGCGGACGTCGGGTTTTCTGCCGGCGCCGATCATCCCGGCGATCTTCTCCTCAAGCGCGGCAAGCGTCGCGTCCGGGAGCACAATGAGTCCGTCCAGTTCGCGCCGCGCACGCTTGTACGCGGTTTGACGCTCAGCCGGTGTTGCGGCGGCATCCGATGCGATCCGCAGGAGTTTCCGGGCAGTTGCGAGGCGATCCCGCTCCGGTCCGGTGAAGTTGCTGTCCTTGATCCGCCGGGCTTCCCGCTCGGCAACGTCGAAGGCCAGCTCGAAGCCGTGCACGGCCTCACGGTATTCCCCCAGCTGCGCCCCCGTCGTGATGTCCTCCGGGGCTCCCGGCCGCAGGCTGTCGGCCGTCCGCTTGGCGCGCAGGAATGCCACGGTCAGCGGTTCGCGCACATCGGTCATGACCGGGAAGTCGATGAGTTTACCCACGTCAAGCTCGTAATCGAGCCACCGCCGGTTGACGGCGTCATGGCTGTCCATGAGCTGCCTTACCTGGGACCGGCTGGCCTGCTCCAGCTCCGCGGCGTGGTTGCGGATCTTATAGAGCTCCACCCGGCGCCGGTGCCGGCGTTCGCTGGCTTTGGACCAGGAGCGCGCCCAGCCGCCAAACAGTCCGCTCAAGGGGAAGACGAGCCACCAGAAGTGACCGACAAAATCGAGGATTGGCTCCACCGCATCATCCTCCCACCCGTCCCGGGCAGGCTCAAGGGCCGCGCCGCAGGACAGCTTCCTCACTCAGGGGGCTGTCCTGCGGACGAGCGGCTGCTCCGCCGCTCAGTCCTCGTGCTTGACCTTGTGCACCCGGGTGACGATGGTCGGGCACGGCAGATTGAGGAGGACGGCGTGGGCTGTGGACCCGAGGACCATCCGCGAGAAACCGCCACGGCCCCGGCTGCCGATCACGAGGAGCCGGGCGTCCTCGGCCGCTTCGACCAGGGCCTTGGCGGGTTCGGTGTCGGACTCAAGCTTCTGGTGGACGACGAGGTCCGGATATTTGTCGCCCAGCCCGGCCACGGATTCGGCCAGGACTATCCGGTCCTCCTCGAGGATGGTCTCGGCAAGCCCGCTTTTCGGCAACTGGGATTCAATCCAGCGGGCCGGCCGGCGGAAGGCCAGGATCACGGTCAAGTCGTCCCCGCCCCGGTCAGCCTCCGCCGCGGCGAAGGCCACGGCCTGCAGGGATTCTTCGGAACCGTCGACACCAACCACAACGCCGCGGTCACCGGAGCCGCGCTTCAGCGGGATCACAGCCGCAGGGATTTCCGACGCGGAGACGATCTGCAGGGCACGGTCAGTCAGCGGACCGCCGTCCATCCAATGCCTGTCGTGCTCGCCGACGACCACGATGGATGCTTCCTTCGACACCTCGCGCAGAACCGAGCCGCCACTGCCATGACGCAGCTGGATGTCCACCTTCACGCCGGGCGCCTGCTCCGCTGCGCTGGCTTGCGCCTTCTGCAGCATTTCCATGCCCGATTGCCTGATGAGCTCGTGGTACTGGAAATCCGGAGACATCCAGCGGTCGTCCACGGCGTGAATAATGATTACCGGAAGCTTGTGGGTGCCCGCCCGTTGAAGGGCCCACGTCAACGCGGCCTCGCTTCCGGCTGATCCGTTGAAACCGACGGCGATTGGTTTATTCATTCTGAATCCTGCTCTTTTCCGTGGCGCGGCCTGTTCTGCATGGCATGATCCGGGCGGCAGCCCAGGAGTCCGCCGACACTTCAGTGTGCGCCGGGCCCTGCCCCCCGGTTAGGGCCTTAAGCCCCTCACTCCCCATTGCCCGGCTGCGTAGCGTCGAGCCATGCAGCAGGACGCGTTGCCGGCCGCCGTTGAGTGGTTGGCGGCCTCCGAGGAACCTGCCGTCCGCCGCGCGGCGCAGCTGGAATTCCTTGGCACCCCGTGGGCGGGTGGCTGCGTGAACACCGGCAGGATCGTTTCCTCCCTGCTGTCCGGCCAGCAGTCCGACGGCGGCTTCGGCGTCCACCCGTACCGGAAATGGACGGGCGCGCACTGGCGGCTCGTCTCCCTGGTCGACCTCGGCGTAACGGGAACGGATGCGCCGTCACTGCTGTACGCCGCCGGTACGGTGCTCGACTGGCTGCACAGCGATCAGCACCGGAGCCAGATCCGCATCATCAACGGCCTCACCCGGCGCTGCGCATCGCAGGAAGGGAACGCCCTGTACGTCTGCAGCCGGCTGGGAATGGCTACGGATCCCCGGGTGGCTCAGTTGGCCCACGACCTGATCCTGTGGCAATGGGCCGACGGCGGCTGGAACTGCGACGTCGAAGCGAGCGGACGCCGCTCCTCGTTCCACGAATCGCTGCCTGCCGCCAAGGGCCTGCAAGCGTACTGGAAAGCCAGCGGTGATCCTGCGGCCTTGGCTGCCGCTGAGCGGACCGCCGAGCTGTTGCTGGCCCACCGGCTCGTCAAATCCTCCTCGACCGGGCGGCCGATCGACCCGCGCTGGGTCAAGCTCCGGTACCCGGAGTTCTGGCACTACGGCATCCTCCCGGCCCTGCTGCTGCTGTCCCGGATGGGACTGTCCGGAGACCCCCGGGCTCTGGAGGCCCTCGACTTGCTGCGGAGGAAGAGACTGCCGGACGGACGGTGGCCGGTCGAGGGGGCCTGGTGGTACCCGCCGGGGTCAAAGGGCCAGACTGCCATGACTGACTGGGGCAGGACAGGGCCCAACGAATCCGTGACGCTCAGTGCCGTGCGGATCCTTGCCCCCGGTCTGGTGCCGCCGGCCGCCGGAGCCACCCAGCCCGCCGGCGTCGCGTCCGGGACAGCGGGTTAGAAGCCGGTCGGTTCCGTCTCGAATTCCGGTTCCCGCGGCGGTCCTTCATGGTGCACCGGTCGCAGCGGGTGGGTGTGCTCGAACCAGATCAGCGCGTCGTAGCGCTCGCCGATCCGGGTCGGAACGTAGTTCCCGAGCTCCCGCTCGGGATGGTAGACCACACCGATCGCCCGGTGGCTGAGCCAGGTGGAGAGCCACGGGCCGGACCTGTCCTCCCCGAACTCCAGCACCGACGGCACCCCGAGGGCCTCGTGCAGGAAGTCTTCGTGGCTGCCCCGGCGTGCCGGCGGAACGGGCAGGATCCGTTCCGGGCTGCCCCAGGCGTCCGCGGCGATGACCTCACCGCGGTGGGAGGCAAGGCCCACCAGCATGACGCCTTCCGCGGCATGCCGTTCACGCAGCAGCTGACCCACGTTGACGAGTCCGTCCTGGGCCATGTCGGTGGCCCGGGCATCCCCCACGTGGGTGTTGTGCTCCCAGATGAGGCCCTTCGATTCGGGGCCAAGGTGCCTGCTGAGCCGGTCGATGGTGTCGGCCATATGGTGGTCCCGGACGTTCCAGGACTGGCGCTCGCCGCGGACCATGATCCGGTAATAGTGCTCGGCGTTCGCTGCCACTTCGGCATTCTGCACTGCGCCGAAGGCGTCCTCGTCGTGCCCGCCCGGGGTGGCCACCCTGCTCCTGACCTCGGTGAGCAGGGCGATGACGTCGGCCTCACAGGATTCTGGCACCAGCCGCGTGCTCCACGCGTACTTATGCGGGTCCTCGCGGTGAGGCAGGAAACACTGCCAGGCGCGCATGGCGGCGGGGACGGCGTCGGGAACGTTGTCCTCCAGCCAGCCGATGATCTCGCGGAGCGAGTCCCAGAGCGAGTAGACATCGAGTCCGTAGAAGCCGACGCGCCGGCTCATCGGACGGCCGAGGTTCCACGTGCGCAGCCAGTCCAGGAACGCGGCAACTTCCTCGTTGGCCCACATCCACGTGGGCCAGCGTTCAAAGCCGGCGAGCAGGGCATGAACGCCCTGGGCCTGTCCGGCCTCGCCCCGCACCCAGCGGTTGATCCGCCAGCAGTCGGGCCAGTCCCCCTCGACCCCGATCCAGTTGTAGCCTTCTTCTTCTATGAGGCGCCTGCTGAGGGTGTCACGCCAGGTATAGAACTCGTGGGTGCCGTGGGAGGCTTCCCCGATCGCGACGAACCGGCAGTCCGCCGCCCGACGGACCAGCCCGTTGAGGTCCCGGTCGGTCTTCAGCGGCCGGGCCAGGGAGTGGATTTCGGCCAGGACCGAAGATTTGGCGACGCCGGAAGTCATCGGGGCTCCTCGATAGAGATCTGTTCAAGGTGTTCGGGGACCCGCGCGCGCCAGCCGAGCTCACGCTTCATCCTGATGCGCAGGGCATCCGAGGCATCCGGCTCACCGTGGGTGATGTACGTCATCCGCGGCTCCCGTGCCGCGGCTTTCATCCACGCAATGACGCCGTCCGCGTCAGCATGCGCGGACAAGCTCTCCATCTGGATGACTTCAGCCCTGACCTTGACGTCCTCACCGTAGACCCGAAGCTCACGCTCGCCGGCTGCCAGGCTTGCACCACGCGTGCCGCCGGCCTGGTAGCCGCTGAGGATCACCGCGTTCTTCGGATCGGGCCCGTAGGCGGAGAGATGGTGCAGGATTCTTCCGCCGGTAAGCATTCCACTGGCGGAGATGATGATCATCGGGCCGCCGCGGAGGTTCAGCAGCTTGGATTCGTCGACCGAGCGGGTGAGCTTGGCGACTTTGTACATATTCAGGTATTCCTGTTCCTTCAGCCGGTGCTCCTCGGGGTGCCGCTGGTACATCCCGGACGCATCAATGGCCATCGGGCTGTTGAGGTACACCGGGATGTCCGGGATCAGGTGCTTGCTGCGGAGGCGGGACAGGTGCAGCATCAGGGTTTCCGCCCGGCCGACGGCGAACGCGGCGAACAGCACGACACCGCCGCGCTTCGCGACGCGGTTAATGATGTCCCCGAGCTGCTGTTCAGGATCCACGGTGGAGTGTTTCCGGTTCCCGTAGGTGGACTCCGTGACCAGCACATCACTCGTCATGAGCGGCCGGGGCGGGTACATCAGCGGATCATCCGCCCGGCCCAGGTCCCCGGTAAAGTGCACCGAACGTGAACCGATCCGGACATGCACCTGGGCCGCGCCCAGGATGTGGCCGGCCGGCAGGAACGTCAGTTCCATCCCCCCGCCAAGGTCCAGCGGATCGTCGAAATCCTGGATCTCGAAGCTGTTGAGGGACTTCACCGCGTCGGCAGCGGTGTACAGCGGCAGGGCCGGACTGTGCCGGGACGATCCGCGGTGGGTGGCGTACCGGGCTTCCTCCTCCTGCAGGTAGCCGCTGTCCGGGAGGAGCAGCTTGCATAAGTCCGTGGTGCCGTCGGTGGCGATGACCGGCCCGGTGAACCCGTCCCGCACCAGCGCGGGTACGTAGCCGGTGTGGTCCAGGTGGGCATGGGTCAGGACTACGGCGTCGATTGAGGCCGGCCGCACCGGGAACGGCGCACGGTTCCGTTCCCGGCTGCGTTTGTAGCCCTGAAAGAGCCCGCAGTCCACCAGCAAGCGTTTCCCGCCGGCCTCGAGCAGGTACCGGGACCCGGTGACAGTGTCGGTGGCTCCGAGGAAACGGAGGGTGGGCTGCTGGTGCTTCATGGTGCTCCCGATCCCGCATGTCCTGCCTGGACTGACCTGCGTCGACACGAATCAGCACGGTGATCCGCGCAGGCGATGTACCCAGCTTCCGCCCGCGCACGGCCTGACCCTAGGGCCAAAAGTCACCAGGCGCTGCGTGCACCCGGCGGCGCCCGGCCACGGCACCGGGCCGGGCACCGGTAGGCTTTTGCAGCGGGCCCTTTGGCTCGCGGACACCCGGCGATTCCAGCGGCAAGGACTGATGATGAAGAAGAAATCCACGCGGACGGCAGCCCACGGCAAGGCTCCGCTCCGCACCGCACCGCAGCCCGGGCAGCCGTGGAGTGACCGCCCGTGGACCAGCTCCTACGGGCCAGGTGTTCCGGCTGACCTGGTGCTCCCCGAGGGATCGCTCGTTGACCTCATGGACGCCTCCGTGCGGCGCTACGGGTCGAAGCCCGCCCTGGAATTCTTCGGCGCCCGCACCAGCTACCGCGAGCTCGGCACGCTGATCAGCCGGGCCGCCGCCGGGCTGCAGAGACTCGGGGTCAAGGCCGGCGACCGGGTTGCACTGGTGATGCCGAACTGCCCCCAGCACATCGTTGCCTTCCATGCCGTGCTGCGCCTCGGCGCCGTCGTCGTCGAGCACAACCCCCTCTATACGGACCGGGAACTGCGCCACCAGTTCGAGGACCACGGGGCTGCCGTCGCGATCGTCTGGGACAAAGCGGTGGAGCGGGTCCGCCAACTGCCGGCCGACGTCGGGCTCCGCCACATCGTCTCGGTGGAACTTATCCCCGCGATGCCGCTGCTGCAGCGGCTGGCGCTGCGGCTGCCGGTTCCGGCGGCCGGCAAGGCCCGCGCTGCGCTCTCCGCCGGCTCCGACCAGCCGAGGAGCCGGACAACTCCCGCCCCGCGGCCCGTGCTGCCGTGGCGGAAACTCCTCGACGCCGGAGAACTGAAGAAGAAACATCCGCGCCCTGCGGCCCAGGACCTCGCCGTCCTCCAGTACACCTCCGGCACCACGGGACTGCCCAAAGCCGCCATGCTCAGCCATGCCAATCTGCAGGCCAACGCGGCGCAGGGCCGGGCCTGGGTGCCGGGACTCAAGGACGGCCGGGAGACCGTGTACGCGGTGCTGCCGATGTTCCACGCCTACGGACTGACGCTTTGCATGACGTTCGCCCTGAGTATCGGCGCGAAGCTGGTCCTGTTCCCGAAGTTCGACGTCGACCTGGTGCTGAAGGCGCTCAAGAAGTCTCCGGCGACCTTCCTCCCGGCCGTGCCGCCGATCTACGACCGGATCGCCGCCGCGGCAGCGGAACGCGGCGTCGGGCTGGAAAGCATCCGCTTCTCCATCTCCGGCGCCATGAACCTGCCGACGGCGACGGTGGAGACCTGGGAAGAAGCGACCGGCGGCTACCTGATCGAGGGCTACGGACTGACCGAGACGTCCCCGATCGCGATCGGCAACCCGTTCGGCCCCAGCCGCAAACCGGGCACCGTCGGGGTACCGTTTCCGCTGACCGACATCCGGGTGGTGGATCCCCGAAACGTCACGCTGGACCGCGCGCCAGGCGAGGAGGGGGAACTCCTGATCCGCGGCCCCCAGGTGTTCTCCGGCTACTGGAACCGCCCGGAAGAGACCGAGGAAGCACTGCTCGACGGCGGCTGGTTCCGCACCGGCGACATCGTCTCCGTGGACAACGACTACTTCGTGACGATCCGGGACCGGATCAAGGAGCTGATCATCACGGGAGGCTTCAACGTCTCACCCAGTGAAGTGGAGGACGTCATTGCCACGTTCCCCGGCGTTTCCGAAGTCTCCGTGGTCGGGCTGCCACGCCCCGGAGGTGGCGAGGACGTGGTCGCCGCCGTGGTGCCGATCCCCGGGGCCACCATCGATCCTGACGCGCTCCTAAGGTTTGCCCGGGAGCACCTGACCGCCTACAAGGTGCCGCGCCGGGTGGTGGTGCTCGATTCCCTGCCCCGTTCGCTCATCGGCAAGGTCCTTCGCCGTGAAATCCGCGACACCCTCGTGTCAGGGCACTGAACCGAGAGACCGCGCTAGTGCCTGCCTGCCGGTCCGGGATTGAGCCGCGCGATTGCCGTCGACAAGACGGTGGCGAAACCGCACCACAGGGCGTAAGGGGCCAGGGACACGCCGGCGCTGCGGTTTAGGCGGTGTGTCCGCCGCACCAGGTCGACGCTGCTCGCCGTCAGCACGGCGCACTCGGCCGCGGCCAGCCACGGCCGGCGGGCCCGCCAGAAAAGCCAACTCCATGTCGCGTTGAGAACCAGGTTGGCGGCCAGGGCGCCCCGGTAGGCGGCCAGCTCCTGCCCCCGGGTCCTACGGCCCGGGGTTTCCCCGGCAGCCTCGCTGTCCAAAGCAACCGCAGAACTCACGGCGAGGTCTGCGTACAGCGCCGTCCACACCACCGGAAAGGCGATGGCGGGCGGT
Source organism: Pseudarthrobacter sp. MDT1-56 (assembly GCF_059383555.1). Classification (NCBI taxonomy): domain Bacteria; kingdom Bacillati; phylum Actinomycetota; class Actinomycetes; order Micrococcales; family Micrococcaceae; genus Pseudarthrobacter; species Pseudarthrobacter sp. MDT1-56. Next base: position 82,028 of record NZ_JBWZCK010000002.1, on the reverse strand, counting down.
TGCCAGTCCGGTTTGCGCAGCCGCCGGTACCAGCGGCTGTCCGGATCCGTAGCTATTCCGCTGGCCGCTGCTGTTGCGGCGGTCGCCGCCGCCGTCCACACCACTGTCATCAGTTTCATCGCTGCTCCTTTGTTCACTTCGGCGCCGCTGTGTCCGGCCGCAGGCAAGCCCTCACCGAATTCCTGCCTCAGGGCGGCGAGGGCGCGTGTCAGGACCACGGCCGGGCCCGTGCCGGCCCCAAAGACCTGATGGTGGATTCCGCCGTGGCTGAAAGTCGATTCGGTGAAGCCCTCCGGCGTTTCCCGATGCTCCAGCGTTTCCCGCTGCTTCGCCATGGATCCCTTGCGGCGCTCCGAACCAGCTGATAGGCCTGTAACAGGCCAAAAGGTAGGGTGCTTAGTAGTAGAGACGCACGGCCTGAACAGGCTGTGGTTGCAGAAGGGAAGTTCACGTGACCCGCAAGAATCCCCAGGTCGAGGAAAACGACGAAAAGAACCTCGTGGTCGGCGACGGTCCAAAGGACTGGGCCGCCGGCATCCCGGGGGTGCTGCACTCCATGAAGCCCGCAATCGAACACATGGGCCTGAACCGCACCCGCAAGACGGTGCTGGCGATGAACCAGAAGGACGGTTTCGACTGCCCCAGCTGCGCGTGGCCGGACCCGAACCACCGCAAGGCTTTTGAGTTTTGTGAGAATGGCGCGAAGGCTGTCACCTGGGAGGCGACGCCGGTGGTCATCGGCCGGGAGTTCTGGGCGGAACATTCCGTCAGTGAACTGCGGACGCATTCCGAGTACTGGCTGGGGATGCAGGGCCGGCTCACCGAGCCGGTCCACAAGCCGGCCGGTGAGGACCATTACAAGCCGGTGAGCTGGCCGGAGGCCATCCGGATCATCGCGGACAAGCTCAAGGGCCTGGACTCACCGGACGAGGCCGCCTTCTATACCAGCGGTCGCACCTCTAATGAGGCCGCTTTCCTTTACCAGCTGGTGGTCCGCGGCTACGGCACCAACAACCTGCCCGACTGCTCCAATATGTGCCACGAATCCTCGGGCTGGGCCATGGGCCAGACCATCGGCATCGGCAAAGCCACCGTCAGCTTTGATGATTTTGCCAAGGCGGACCTGATCATCGTCATGGGTCAGAACCCGGGCACCAACCACCCGCGCATGCTGACCGAGCTGGAAGCGTGCAAGGAAAACGGCGGCGAGATCGTCGCCGTCAATCCCCTGCCGGAGGCCGGCCTGCGCCGGTACAAGAACCCACAGAAGGTCAAGGGCATCATCGGACGCGGAACGGAGATCGCGGACCAGTTCCTGCATATCCGCATCGGCGGCGACATGGCGCTGCTGCAGGCCATCTCCAAACGTGTCCTCGACGCGGAGGCCCTTAACCCGGGCACCGTCCTGGACCACGCGTTCCTCGCCGAACACTGCGAGGGACTGGACGAACTCAGGGAACACCTCAGCCTGCTGGACGAGGAGGCGGTCCTGAAGGCGACCGGCCTGCGCACCGAGGAAATCGACGAACTCGCGGCCCGCTATCTGAAGGCCGAAAAAGTCATCATCACCTGGGCCATGGGCATCACGCAGCAGAAGAAGGGCGTGGCCACTATCAAGGAGATCATCAACCTGCTCCTGCTGCGCGGCAACATCGGCAAGCCCGGCGCCGGCGCCTCCCCTATCCGGGGCCACAGCAACGTCCAGGGCGACCGCACCATGGGCATCTGGGAGCAGATGCCGCAGTCCTTCATGGACTCCCTCGGTGACGAGTTCGGCTTCGAGCCGCCCCGCGAACACGGCGTGGACGCCGTGGAAACCATCAACAAGATGCGCGACGGCGGCATCAAGGCGTTCATCGCGCTCGGTGGCAACTTCGTCGGCGCCATTTCGGACACCAATGCCACCGAAGCGGCCATGCAGAACACCGAACTCTCCGTGCAGATTTCCACGAAACTCAACCGGTCCCACACCGTGACCGGCGCGGAAGCTCTGATTCTGCCCACGATGGGCCGGAGCGAGATCGATATCCAGGAGTCCGGCCCGCAGTTCGTCTCGGTAGAGGACACGGTCTGCGCCGTGCACCCCTCCTGGGGCAAGGTTGAACCCGTCTCGCACCATCTGCTCTCCGAGCCGGCGATTGTCAGCCGGCTGGGCAAAGCGCTGGTCGGGGACCGGGTCAAGGCCGACTGGGACGGCTTCGAGAAGAACTACGACCTGATCCGGGACCATATCTCGCGGGTGGTCGGCGGCTGTGAGAACTACAACGAGCGGATCCGGCAGGAAGGCGGCTTCATCCTGGCGAACGGGCCCCGGGATTCCCGCACCTTCCCCACCCCAACCGGCAAGGCGGTGCTGACGGTCAATGATCTGGAGCACGTGGAGAAGCCGGAAGGCACGTTGATCCTGCAGAGCATGCGCTCCCACGACCAGTTCAACACCACCATCTACGGCCACAACGACCGCTACCGGGGCATCAAGAAGGGCCGCCATGTAGTGTTCGTGAACCCGGAGGACATTGCCGAGCTGGGGCTGGCCGACGGCATGTTCGTGGATATCAAAGGCGAGTACCAGGACGGCGTGGAGCGCATGGTCCGCAAGTTCCGGGTGGTCTCCTACCCGACCGCGCGCGGCTGCGCGGCGGCCTACTATCCGGAAGCCAACGTGCTGGTGCCGCTGAACCACACGGCCGAAGGCAGCAACACCCCGGTATCCAAGGCCGTGATCGTCAGGCTCGAACCCAGCGAGGACCAGACCCCGGACGGCTCGACCACCGTGGCATCCGGCGCGGCGGCCCAGCCGCGGTAGGGCGCCCCGCACCGCGGGCACACTCCACGGGAAATGCCCCACCCTGGCCGCGGCCACTGGACATCATGCAAACGTGTCCATCCGCGGGTCCCAAGGGAGGGCATGTCCCCCGGGGTGCCGGCTACTGGGCGCGCTTGGCCCAGCCCTTTTCGTCGGGGCCACCGGACTCGCCGTGCTCGCACAATTCGAGCACCTTGTTGGACGCGGCGACCACGGCTTCGTGAGTGCTCTTCCGGCCGTCCGTCGACGCGGTTCCCGCGGCATACCCCACGAGGAACGCGCTGATGGCATCCGCATGCGGCCCGACGGCTTTCAGCGACTCGTCCGCGACCTGGACGATCTTTTCTTGGTCCACCTCCAGGTCCAGGATTTGCAGCGCCTGGATCAGGCGGGCGCTCCAGTGCCGCAGCGAGCTGTCTTCGTCCCGGGTCAAAGTCATTGTTTCTCCTCTTCGTGGCGGTGCATCTGTCGTTCGTCTTCCCCCACAAGGGGTAGCACCGACACCCGGGTTTCGCAACGCGACACAGGCAATCCCCGCTGGGGAAATCCGGATCCGCCCTAGCTCCACAGGGCGACGTGGAACTTCGACCCCCGGCGTTCGAGTCCCCGCGAGCCGCCCGGGGCAACCATGGCGGCGGTCGCATCGGCGGTGCCCGCGAAATGCTGCAGCGCCTGCGCCATGGTCGTGGTCCGGCGGTGGTCCAGGGTGCTCGCCCACCACAATCCGGTGACCGGTGTCCCGACGACGGGCAGCCGGACGAGTGCCCCGCTCTGGAGCTCGGTGCGGACAATGTGGCCGAGCGCCAGCATGATGCCCTCCCCCGCCCTGACCGCCGCCAGGGCCTCCGTCTCGCTGCTGAGCCGGATGACCTCCGGTGCCACCCCCATCGACGCCAGCCACCGGCCCTCTTCCGAACCGGCCTGGATCCCCGCCGGTCCGGCAAACCACGGCCTGTCCAGCAGCCTGGCCACGGCCACCGGCCCGTGCAGCCGGGCGAGCGGATGCCCCGCCCCCGCAACCAGGGCACGCTGGTAGCGCAGGAACGGAACGCACTCCAGTCCAAGTTCGGTGACGGCGCTGCCCGCCGGAGCCGTCGGCCGGGCACCCAGGGCGATGTCATACGCGCGTTCCTGCAGGAGCGAGGCAAGGTCGTCGGCGGATTCGACCACCACGTCCACCGCAGCGCCGGGGACACGCTTGGTGAAGATGTCCAGCAGCCGGCCGGCGGCGTGTTCGGCGAAAGGCGCGGTCGAGGCGATCTTCAGCCGCACGGCGTCGTTCTTGGCATTGGCGACCTGCCAGCGGGCCTGGTCCGCCAGTCCGACGATGTCCTGGGCGTAATCGGCCAGTGCCCGGCCGCCCGGAGTCAGCGCGATGCCCCCAGCGGCGCGGACAAAGAGCGGGTCGCCGAGGTCCAGGCGCAGCGCCGCCAGGGCAGCGGAAACCGCCGGTTCGCTGACGCCGAGGGTCTCCGCGGCAGCGTGCAACGAGCCCAGACGGGCAACCAGGGCGAACGTGCGGAGCTGGCTTAGTGTCATGGCCACGGCGTCATAACCTTTCGCTTATGACGATATTGACACTCCGTATCAGCCAGGGCAAGACTTGCCTCAAACCGGTGCTGCGCGGCGTTGCCAGCGCCCTGGAGTGAGGTAGGGACTATGCAGATTCCGGCTCCTTTCGACTACGTGCGGGCCACCTCCGTGGCCAACGCACTGGAACTCCTCGCCCGCCACGGCGCGGAATCACGGGTCGTCGCCGGGGGCCACAGCCTCCTGCCGATGATGAAGCTCCGGCTCTCCCGGCCCGAGTGGCTGATCGACATCAACGACCTGTACGAGCTCGACTTCATCCTGCGCGACGGCGACAAACTCCGCATCGGCGCCTTGACGCGCCACACGACGCTCCTGGAGTCGGACGAAATCGCGGCGCTCTTCCCAATCGTCCGCGACGCCGAAGCCGTGATCGCCGATCCCATCGTGCGCAACCGGGGCACCATCGGCGGCTCGCTCTGCCAGGCTGACCCGGCCGAGGACCTGTCCACGGTCTGCGATGTGCTGGGTGCCGAAGCCGTGATCCGGGGACCGGCCGGCGAGCGCATCCTGGCCATGGCCGACTTCCACCGCGGACCCTATGAGACGGCGGTCGGCCAGGACGAGCTGCTGTGTGAGGTCCGCATCCCCGTCCGACCCCGTTCAGGCAGCGCCTACGAAAAGGTTGAACGCCGCGTGGGCGACTGGGCAGTCGGCGCCGCCGGGGCGTCCGTCACACTTGCGGCGGACGGCACCATCGCCGACGCCGCCGTCGGACTCACAGCCCTCGGACTCGACCACAGCGTCGCCGGCGCCGCCGAACTGCTCCGCGGCCAGCAGCCCCGGGAGGAACTGTTCGTGGAGGCCGGACGGCTCGCCGCCGCGGCCTGCGACCCCGTGGCCGACCAGCGCGGCCCGATTGACTACAAACGGCATCTCGCCGACGAACTCACCCGGCGGGTACTGCGGCAGGCCTGTGCCCGCGCCGCCCAGACACAGGAAGGCTGAAGCGGATGCAGATCAGCATGACCGTCAACGGCAGCGAAGTCACGTCCGACATTGAGCCCCGTGTGCTCCTGGTCCACTACATCCGCGAAGTCCTGGGCCTGACCGGTACCCACTGGGGATGCGACACGAGCAACTGCGGGACCTGCGTTGTCCTGATGGACGGCCAGCCGGTGAAGTCCTGCACCGTCCTTGCGGCCATGGCCGCCGGACACGACATCCGCACAGTCGAGGGCCTGGCCTCCGGGGCAACCCTTGACCCGGTCCAGCAGGGCTTCATGGAGGAACACGGGCTGCAGTGCGGCTTCTGCACCCCGGGCATGATGCTGACCGCCCGTGCCCTGCTCGACAAGAACCCGCACCCGGACACCACCGAGATCCGGCAGGCCATTTCCGGGCAGATCTGCCGGTGCACAGGTTACGCCACGATTGTCCGGTCGGTGCAGTGGGCCGCCGCCCACCCGGCGGGCGGCGACACGGACGCCACCGTCGAGGAGGTCATCGACGGTACGGACACCGTCATCGAGGACATCCCGGCGGAAACAGCAGAAACAGCAGACAACGAGGTGAAGGCATGACCGTCATCCACGAACGGCCCAGCAACCCGGCGGCCGGCGACGAGGACCGCCCGATCGGCTACGGCCGGATCCAGCGGAAGGAGGATCCGCGCTTTGTCCGAGGCAAAGGCAACTACCTGGACGACATTGTCCTGCCCGGCATGCTGCACGGAGCCATCCTGCGCGCCCCGGTGGCGCACGCCCGGCTGGTCTCCATCGACACCACTAACGCCCTCGCCCACCCCAAGGTCCTCGCCGTCATCACCGGAAAGGACCTGCTAGGCCTCAAGCTCGCCTGGGCCCCCACCCTCTCGGCGGATGTCCAGGCAGTCCTCGTGACGGACAAGGTCCGCTTCCAGGGCCAGGAGGTCGCGTTCGTTGTGGCCGAGGACCGCTACGCCGCCCGCGATGCGCTGGAACTGATCGACGTCGAATACGATGTCCTGCCCCCGGTCATCGACGCCCGGAAGGCCCTCGACGCCGATGCCCCCGTGATCCGCGACGAGATCGAGGGCAAGACGGACAACCACATCTTCGACTGGGAGATGGGTGACAAGGCCGAAACCGAGGCTATCTTCGCGAGCGCCGACGTCGTCGTCTCCCAGGAAATGGTCTACCCGCGTGTGCATCCGGCCCCGATGGAGACGTGCGGCGCGATCGCCGACTTCGACGCCGTCGACGGCAAACTGACCCTGTACGAAACGACCCAGGCGCCGCACGCGCACCGCACGCTGTTCGCGATCGTCGCCGGGATCCCCGAGCACAAGATCCGTGTGGTGTCCCCGGACATCGGCGGCGGCTTCGGCAACAAGGTCGGCATCTACCCCGGCTACATCCTCGCCGTGGTCGGTTCGATCGTCACCGGCCGGCCGGTGAAGTGGGTGGAGGACCGCTCGGAGAACCTGATGTCCACCTCCTTCGCCCGCGACTACATCATGCAGGGCGAGATCGCGGCCACCAGGGACGGCAAGATCCTCGCGGTGCGCACCAATGTCCTGGCCGACCACGGCGCGTTCAACGCCACCGCGCAACCGACCAAATTCCCCGCCGGCTTCTTCTCCATCTTCACCGGCAGCTATGACCTGAAGGCCGCCTACTGCAGTGTCACGGGCGTCTACACGAACAAGGCACCGGGCGGCGTCGCCTATGCCTGCTCCTTCCGCGTCACCGAGGCCGTCTACCTCGTCGAGCGGATGGTGGACATCCTGGCCCGCAAGCTGGAGATGGACCCGGCGGAACTGCGGCTGAAGAACTTCATCAAGCCCGAGCAGTTCCCGTACACCAACAAGACCGGCTGGGTCTACGACTCCGGCAACTACGAACCTGCCATGCGGCTGTCCATGCAGCTGGCCGGCTACGACGAGCTCCGCCGCGAGCAGCGGGAGAAGCGGGAGCGCGGCGAACTGATGGGGATCGGCATCTCCTTCTTCACCGAAACGGTGGGCGCCGGACCGCGCAAACACTTCGACATTGTGGGCCTCGGCATGGCCGACGGCGCGGAACTGCGGGTCCATCCCACCGGAAAGGCCGTCGTCCGGCTCTCGGTGCAAAGCCAGGGCCAGGGCCACGAGACCACTTTCGCGCAGATCGTCGCCGAGGAGCTCGGCATCCCGCCGGAGGACATCGACGTCGTCCATGGCGACACCGACCAGACACCGTTCGGCCTCGGCACCTACGGGAGCCGTTCGACGCCGGTGAGCGGGGGCGCTGTCGCCCTCGTCGCCCGGAAGGTCCGGGAGAAGGCGAAGCTGATCGCCGCAGCCATGCTCGAAACCCGGCCGGAAGACCTTGAATGGGAGAAGGGGCGCTGGTTCGTCAAAGGCGACCCCGGCGCCGGGAAGACCATCTCTGAGATCGCCATGGCGGCCCACGGCACCATGACCCTTCCCGAGGGGGTCGACGGCAACCTCGACGCCGAGGTCACCTATGACCCGCCGAACCTGACCTTCCCCTTCGGTGCGTACATCTGTGTGGTCGACATCGATCCGGGCACCGGGCACGTCAAGGTGCGCCGCTTCATCGCGGTGGACGACTGCGGCACCCGGATCAACCCGATGATCATTGAAGGCCAGGTGCACGGCGGACTGACCGACGGCGTCGGGATGGCCCTGATGGAGATCATCGAGTTCGACGCCGACGGCAACTGCCTGGGCGGGTCCTTTATGGACTACCTGATCCCCACCGCGATGGAAGTGCCGGACTGGGAGACCGGCTTCACCGTCACCCCGTCCCCGCACCACCCCATCGGCGCGAAAGGCATCGGCGAGTCCGCCACGGTCGGGTCACCCCCGGCGGTCGTGAACGCCGTCGTTGACGCGCTGGCGCCCTACGGGGTGGTTCACATGGACATGCCCTGCACCCCGGCCCGGGTCTGGGCCGCCATGCAGGGCCGGGCAAGGCCGCCGATCTAAGATGAGCCCGACTGCAGATTCCCTCACGGCCCGGGCGAACGATCTTGCCTCCCGCCGTGAGCCTTTCGTGCACGCCACGGTGGTCCGTGCCCAGCATCCCACCAGCGCCCACGCCGGGGACACCGCCCTGGTGCTGCCCAGCGGCGAGATCCAGGGTTTCGTTGGCGGAAACTGCGTCGAGTCCTCGGTGCGGGAGTACAGCCTGCAGGTCCTGGCATCGCAGGAACCCCTGCTGCTGCGTGTGGTCCCCGGCGAACCGTCCCGCACGGCCGGGGAGGGCGCGGTTGAGGTGTCCAACCCGTGCCTGAGCGGCGGGGCGATCGAGATCTTCCTGCAGCCGCGCATCCCGGCACCCCGGGTCGTCGTGATCGGAACCACGCCGGTGGCCCAGGCCCTGGCGACCCTCGGCGCCGGCGTGGGACTGGCCATGGAACTCACCGACGGGGAATCGGCGGCTCCGCGGGCCGACGACGCGGCGCTGATTGTGGCCTCGCACGGCAAAGCGGAGGAAGTCGCGCTCGAGGCCGCCCTGCGCGCCGGGGTGCCTTATGTCGCGCTCGTGGCCAGCGGGACGCGGGGCGCCGCGGTGCTGGAATCCCTGGACGTCGCCCAGGCGCAGCGCGCACGTGTGTTCACCCCCGCCGGGCTGCAGCTCGGCGCCCGCACCCCCGGCGAGATCGCGCTCTCGATTCTGGCGCAGCTCATCCAGGAACGGGCAACAGCCCGGCACGCCACCCCGGTGACGGCCACGGAGACGACGGCGGAGACGGCAGCGGAGACGACGGCGGATGCGCCGGCGACGGCAGTCGACCCCGTGTGCGGCATGACGGTCGCCGCCGGTGACTCCTCCCTGCAGCTCGAGCACAACGGAGTCACCGTGTACTTCTGCTCGCCGGGCTGCCGTGCGGCCTTCCGTAAAGATCCGGAGCGCTATGCCCTCACCCTCTGAACGCCCGGCCACCACGCACCGGACGGCGGGTCTGATCCTGGCGGCCGGGGCGTCGCGACGTCTTGGCCGGCCCAAGCAGCTGCTCCCCTACGGCGACGGCGTCCTGCTCGACGCCGTGCTGGCCACCGCGCGGGACTGCGGCTTCGACCAGACCGTGCTGGCCCTGGGCGGTGCAGCCGGGGAGGTGCAGCGCGCGGTGGACACCACCGGCTGCGAGATCGTCCTCAACCCGGACTTCGGCGAGGGCTGTTCCTCCTCGATCGCCGCCGGCATCGCCGTGCTCCACCCGGACACGGACGCCGTGGTCCTCCTGCTCGGGGACCAGCCGGGCGTGCCGGCCGTCACCGCACGGGCACTGCTGGAACGCCTGTTCACCGGCGCGGAACGCACCGGCCGGGGCGCTCCGGGCATCGCCGTCTGCCGTTACGACGACGGCGTCGGCCACCCCCTGGCGTTCGCCCGGCGGATGCTTCCGGAACTGGCCGCCCTGCACGGCGACAAGGCCGTCTGGAAGCTGCTGGAGAAGCGGGCCGGCGACGTCGTCGAACTCCCCGTTCCGGGGCCCATCCCGCTGGACGTGGACACGGAAGAGGACTACCGGCGGGTCCTGGCCGGTCTGGGGGGCGCGCTATGAACACCGCGGCGCGCACCGGCGCGGAGGAGGATGTCCAGCTCAGGGTTCCCGACGTCGCATCCCTGATGTCGGCGCTGGACAGCAACGACTACCTGGCCGACGTCGGGCTGGCCACGGCACTGTTCCTGGCCGTCCGGCTGCCGCAGCCCATCCTGCTGGAGGGTGAGGCGGGCGTCGGCAAGACCGAGGCGGCGAAGGCCCTGGCCGAACTGCTGGACACGCCGCTGTACCGGCTGCAGTGCTACGAGGGAATCGACGCCGGCGAGGCCCTCTACGAGTGGAACCACCAGCGTCAGCTGCTCGGAATCCGGCTCGCGGAAGTCCGGGACGCCTCCGTTACCGAAACGGACCTCTTCGGCCCGGAGTACCTGCTGCGCCGGCCGCTGCTGCAGGCGATCGAACACCCCGGCCCGCGCCCCGCGGTCCTCCTGCTGGATGAGATTGACCGGGCCGACGCCGAGTTCGAGGCGTTCACCTTCGAACTCCTCGCCGAAGCCGCGGTCACCATCCCGGAGCTCGGCACCATCCGGGCCACCCACCCCCCGATCGTGATCCTGACGTCCAACCGGACACGGGACCTGCACGACGCCCTGACCCGGCGCTGCCTCTACCACTGGATTGACTACCCCGGGCCGGAGCGGATCGCCGAAATCGTGCGCCGCCGCGTGCCCGCCAGCAGCGGCCCGCTGGCACTTCAGGCGGCTGCGGTGATCACCAAGCTCCGCACCCTGGACCTCGCCAAACCGCCGGGGATCTCCGAGGCCATCGACTGGGTGTCCGCCCTGGCCGTCCTGGGCATCGACCACATCGACGCCACAACGGCGGACCGGACGCTCGGCGCGATCGTCAAGAACCGCGATGACCTGGAGCTGGTCGGAGCCCGCGGGGCCGACTGGCTCGTCGCCGGCACGGGCGGGTGAGCCCGGTGATGGCCCGGACCAGGCAGGACATGTCCCCCGCACCCCCCACGGTGGAGGCAGCCACCCTGTGCGCAGCTTTTGTCACCGCCCTGCGCCGGGCCGGGCTCTCATGCTCGCCCGACCGGGCCGTCCGGCTGGCCGAGGCGCTCCGCTTGATCCCGCCCACCGACGTCGAGCGGCTCTACTGGGCGTCCCGGGTGGTGCTGGTGTCCGCCCGCGGACAGCTGCCGGTGTTCGACGCCGTTTTCTCCGCGGTCTTCCGCGGCGGGTTCGTACCTTCCGCACACCGCACCAGCGCCGCGCGCCCGTCCCCGCCGGGCAGCCCCGAGCAGGCACACACCCGGCCCTCCCCGGCCGGGGACCGCGCCCCCGGACAGGCGCCGGCATCACAGCCGACGGCGCCGGCGGTTGCCTCCGCGGGACCGGACGCAGGCGGCGACCCGGACGCCCCGGAACGGGAAGCCGTGCTGGCCATGGCCTCCACCGAGGAACGACTGCACGGGACGTCCTTCACGCAGCTCACCGAGGCGGAAGTCCTGGAAATCAGGCGGCTGGCGTCCCGGCTGCTGCTCGCCACCCCGACGCGCCTGAGCCGGCGCACCCGCAAGTCCAGCCACAGCAGCGCCCGGCTGGACGTGCGCGCCACAGTCCGTGCGGCCCGGCGCTCGGGCACCGACACCACGCGGCTGTTGTATGCCCGGCGCCGGGAGCAGCGCCGCAAGCTGGTGATGCTGTGCGACGTCTCCGGCTCCATGGAACCGTATGCGCGGATCTTCGTCTCGCTGCTGCAGGGAGCCGTGGCAACGGCCGGCGCCGAGGCTTTCGTGTTTTCCACCCGGCTGACGCGCCTGACCCGGCAACTGGCGCTGCGCGATCCGGACACGGCTCTGGCCCGTGCCGCCGAGGCTGCCCCGGACTGGGCCGGCGGCACCCGGATCGCCGACAGCATCCGGCATTTCGTCGACGAACACGGCCGCCGGGGCCTGGCCCGTGGCGCGGTGGTGGTGATTTTCTCGGACGGCTGGGCGCAGGAGGACCCCGGGCAGGTGGCAGCCCAGATGGCGCGCCTGCGGCGCCTGGCGCACCGGATCATCTGGGTCAATCCGCGCAAGGCCGCCCCGCAGTACCAGCCGCTGGTGGGCGGCATGGCAGCGGCCATCCCGTACTGCGACGCCTTCGTCAGCGGACACAGCTACACGGCGTTGGCAGAGGTGGCAGCCGCAATCCGCGGCGACGGCCAGTCATCACTCAAGGGAAGAGGGAACTAATGCAGATCAACAGCACTTTCTCGGTCGTCGCACCGATCGACACCGTCTGGGACACCATCATGGACTTTGAACGTGTGGCCGGCTGCGTCCCCGGCGCCAAGATCCTGAACAAGCTTTCGGACGACGCCTACCAGGTGGGCATGACCGTGAAGCTGGGCCCGGTGAACATGCAGTACAAAGGGCTGCTCAACGTCATCGAGCGCAACGCCGATGAACACCGCGCCGTGCTCGGCGGCAAGGCACAGGAAACCCGCGGCCAGGGCACCGCGGAGGCCACCGTGACCCTGCTTTTGACGGAGGAGGCCGGCGGCACCACCCGCGGCACCGTCAACGCCGAGCTGTCACTCTCCGGCAAGGCCGCCGCGATGGGCAAGGGCGTGATTGGCAGTGTCACCGAACAGATGATGGCCCTGTTCGCCAGCAATCTGCAGGCCATGATCACCGCCTCCGGCGCGCCCGGAACCGCGCCGGCGGGCCAGGTCCCGGAACCCGTGCCCGCGTCGGAGGCCGCAGCGGCGAAGGTCGCCGCAGCGACCGCCCCGGCGCCGGCGTCGGGACTTCCGGGTGTGCCGGCGAGCGCCGTTCCCGCGGCGGCCCCGAAGGTTTCCGCTCCCGCCCCGGCGTCCGCCCCGGCCGGCAGCCTGGACGCCCTCAGCCTCGCGAAGGGAATCGCGGCGGAGCAGCTGTCCAACCCCGGGAAGGTTCTGGCACTCGTGGCGGTGGTCGCATGCGTCTCCTACTGGGCGGGCCGGCGCTCCGCCTTCCGGCTGATCCGGGCGATCGGAAGGCTGAAGACCGACCGTGCGTGATGTTCTGGCAGCCATGATGCCGGGCTGGCAGAAGGGTGACACCGCCGGCCTGGCCACCGTGGTGAGTACCTTCAAATCAGCCCCGCGGCTCCCGGGCGCGTCCATGCTCGTCACTGCCGACGGCGAAGCGGTCGGCTCGGTATCCGGCGGCTGCGTCGAGGGGGCCGTGTACGAGCTGGCCACGCAGGTCAAGGAGGATGGCGCCCCCGTACTGGTGCGCTACGGGATCAGCGACGACGACGCGTTCGCCGTCGGCCTGACCTGCGGCGGAATCATCGACATCTTCGTCGAGCCGGTGTCCCGGCGCAGTTTTCCGGCACTCGACGCCGTGCGGAAGGACATCGCCGGGGACCGGCGCGTCGGGGTGGCCACGGTGATCGAGCACCCGGACAGCGGCTGGCTGGGCCGGCACCTGATCGTGCGGCCGGACGGCTTCGAGGGCGACCTCGGTTCCGCCCGGGCCAACCATGCCGTGGGCGACGACACGCAGGGCCTGCTCGCCGCCGGCCGGTCCGCCGTCCTGAGCTACGGCCCCGACGGGGAACGGCTGGACACCGGCATGCGGGTCTTCTTCGCCAGCTACGCCCCGCCACCGCGGATGCTGGTCTTCGGCGCCATCGACTTCGCCTCGGCGCTGGCCCGGCTGGGCAGCTTCCTGGGCTACCGCGTCACGGTGTGTGATGCCCGCGCCGTTTTCGCCACTCCGGCGCGCTTTCCCGATGCGGCGGAAGTCGTCAACGCCTGGCCGCACCGCTACTTCGCCGAGCAGCTCGAACAGGGCCTGGTGGATGAGCGCACCGTACTGTGCGTCCTCACCCACGATCCGAAGTTCGATATTCCGCTGCTGGACGTCGCCCTGCGCGGCCCGCCGATCGCCTTCATCGGCGCCATGGGCTCGCGCCGGACCCACGCCGACCGGATCGCCAGGCTGCGCGAGGCGGGCCTGGGCGAGGACGCGCTGGCTCGGCTGCACAGCCCGGTGGGCCTTGACCTCGGTGCCCGGACCCCGGAGGAGACCGCGGTGTCCATCGCCGCGGAGTTCATTGCCAAGCAGTGGAGCGGCAGCGGGGAGCCACTCCGGCACCTCGACGAGCGGATCCACCACGACGACCAGCATTGACCGGTCACCGTGATCGAAGACGATGTCCTGCGCTGGGGGCTGATGGCACTGCTGCTGGCAGCGTCCCTGTACGCGGCGTTCCGCGCCGGACGGCAGTCGCCGCCGGCCACCCGGGCCGGTTATGGACTCCATGCCGCGATGATGATCGCCATGGTGCCGATGCTTGTGCCCGGACTCCAGTGGCCCGCACTCCCCCAGATCGTTTTCTTCGGCCTGGCCGCATGGTGGTTCATCCTCCGTTCCGTCTCCCGTCGGCCGGTGCAGGGCGCCGGGCTGCAGGTTCCCGCCGCCGGGCCGGGGCACAGCCGCGGCGCGCTGCTCTATAACGCGCTGACCATGGCAGCTATGGCGTGCATGCTGGCCGTCATGGACCTGTACGGCGCCGGCACTCTGGCAGGTCCTGAAGCCCCGGGACTTCCTGGCCAGGCGCCGCACCACGGCGGACCCGCCTTCGGGCTGTCGGTGCCGGGCGTCCTGGCTGGCTCGGCGCAGGACTGCTGCAGCCAGCCCGCCCTCGTTTTGGCGCTGGCTTTCGGGCTCGCCGCAGCCGTGTGGGGGCTGCTCCTGTTCCGGCGGCTCCGCGTGCCCGGCCGTCCCCGCAGCGGCGACGCGTTCCTGGAACTCGCGGGCGCGGCGTCGATGGCCGTCATGTTCGCGGCGCTCGCGGTCTGACGGATAAGGACCCAAACCGCCGAACTTGAGGCTCCCGGACGTGTCGGGCGTGAGGCGACCGGGCCGCCGTCGGGCGTAAGCTCATCCCATGGCGAGATACTTCGATGTTCACCCTGAAAACCCCCAGGCCCGCTCCATCAGCCAGGCCGTGGACATCGTCCGTTCCGGCGGGCTCATCGCCTATCCCACCGACTCCTGCTACGCGCTCGGCGCGCAGCTGGGGAACAAGGAGGCGCTGGACCGGATCAGGACCATCCGCCACCTCGATGCCAAGCACCACTTCACCCTGGTCTGCAAGGACTTCGCCCAGCTGGGCCAGTTCGTGCA
Source organism: Pseudarthrobacter sp. MDT1-56 (assembly GCF_059383555.1). NCBI lineage: Bacteria > Bacillati > Actinomycetota > Actinomycetes > Micrococcales > Micrococcaceae > Pseudarthrobacter > Pseudarthrobacter sp. MDT1-56. The sequence goes on along the minus strand of NZ_JBWZCK010000002.1, from coordinate 67,020 downwards.
GATCGACAACGATGTGTTCCGCAGCATCAAGGCCGTCACTCCCGGGAGCTACACGTTCATCCTGCCGGCCACGAAAGAGGTTCCCAAGCGGCTGCTGCACCCGAAGAAGAAGACCGTCGGCGTGCGCATCCCGGACAACCCGGTGGTCCAGGCGTTGCTGGCGGAACTGGGCGAGCCGCTGCTCTCCAGCACGCTGTTGCTCCCGGACGAGGAAGAGCCGCTGACCCAGGGCTGGGAGATCAAGGAACGGCTGGAACACGTCGTGGACGCCGTGATTGACTCCGGCGACTGCGGCGCGGAGCCGACGACGGTGATCGACTACTCCAGCGGCGTGGCCGAAATCGTCCGGCGCGGCATGGGCGACCCGTCCCGCTTCGAATAGGTGCCCGGCGGCCCTACGCGGTCTCGGCCGACGTTGCGGCGCCGGACGCCCGGTTCCGCAGCCAGCGCCGTGACAGGTCCACCACCGCGATGAGTCCCGCGAGCGGCGTGAGCACAGCCGCGGCGTAGACAAACAGCAGCCAGCTGAGCGTGGTCAGCAGCGTCTGGTGGTTGCTCAGCAGCGACAACCCGCCGAAGAGCCCTATGCCCCAAAACAGGACCACTCCGGCCAGCACCGCCGCCGAGGGATAGTACTCGTTCGTAACTGCGCTTTTCACAGTGCTTTGCACAGTGCTCTGCAAAATTCTCAAGGTTTTCATGGACCCTCCTCATACCTGGCGGTGGGGAAAGTCCGCCGGGGTCATTCCAAGTATGAGGCCCGCCGCGCCGGGATTTTCGTCGAAAACCCGGCACGTGACGAAGCTAACTTAGCGGCCGGATATGGGGCCGGAAGGCTCCGTCGCTGGTGACCACACCAGGAGGCTTGCAACCCCGCTACCTAGCGCTACTATGTAGCAGTAGCTAGTAGCACTGAGTAGTAGGAGGTGATGTCCCATGGGCAAGCAGATGACGGAAATGCTCAAGGGGACGCTGGAGGGCATCGTGCTGGCCCTCCTGACCGGGAAGCCGGCGTACGGGTACGAAATCACGACGCAGCTCCGGGCGAGGGGCTTCTCCGAGATCGCCGAGGGGACGGTGTACGCGCTGCTTATCAGGCTCGAGCAGAAAGGCCTTGTCGACGTCGAGAAGCGTCCGTCCCAGAAGGGGCCCCCGCGCAAGGTGTACTCCCTCAACGCTCAGGGACGGGAATATCTCGAAGACTTCTGGAGGACCTGGAGCTTCCTCACAGATCGGCTTGAACAGCTCCGCGACGGAGGCAGATGACCATGTCCATCTCAAAGTTCACCTCAAAGGTGATCGGCGACAAGCGACGCTGGCGGGAATACAAGGCCCGCACGCAACGGCTCCCCGCGAACTATCGCACGGCGGTCGAGGCGCTGGAACGGTATGTGATGTATTTCGGTCCGGCGGACGGCGACAGCGCATCGTCGATGTTCGAGGACCTTGCCGACCTGTTCGAGCAGGCTGCGGCTGACGGAACGCCGATCCGCGGGATTGTCGGGGATGACCCCGTGGAGTTCGCTGAGACGTTCCTCCAGAACTATGCCCCGGGCGGGTGGGTCACCCGGGAGCGGGAACGGCTGGCCCGCGCCGTCGAGCAGGCTGAGGGAGACGAGGCGGCCCCGCCCATGACGACGCTCCCGGCCCCGCACCCGCGATCCGCGATCCGCGGGCAGGAACCGCACCAGCGCTGCAAGGTCCTCCTGCTGACCTTCCCGGGCTATCGTGGGGCCATGCCCAGCCAATTAGCAGTGATTACCATCGACGCGATCCGGCCACGGGTGGTGGCCGACTTCTGGTGCGCCGTCCTCGGCTGGCATGTTGTCGACGAGGATAGCGGCGTCATCAGCATCGCGCCGCAGGACAAGACCTGGCCTTCCATTGATGTGGTCGCGGTGCCCGAGGGCAAGACCGTCAAGAACCGGCTGCATTTCGACCTCCGGGCTGACGGCGTATCCACTGCCGAGGAGCTCGAGCGACTGCTCGCCCTCGGCGCGCGGCGCATGGACGTGGGCCAGGGCCCGGACGTCAGCTGGGTGGTCCTGGGCGATCCCGAGGGCAACGAGTTCTGCCTGTTGTCCCGATCCGTCCAGGACGTCGAACATCAGGAGTGAGGCACAGTACGGAAAGGCACCAGCGGTCGCCATGGAAAATTCCCTGCAGTCGGCTTCGGGGTGACATGGTGGTGACGTAATGTGCCCATGGGCCGCGTCACATGCGATCTGACCATCTCGCTCGACGGATTCGCCGCCGGTCCGAACCAGAGCCAGGCGGAACCTCTCGGCGAGGGCGGAGTGCTCCTGCACAGGTGGCAGTTCGAAGAACCCGAGTCCAATGCAGCCGAGCGCGAAGGCATCCTCGCGGCCGGCGCCTTCATCATGGGACGGAACATGTTCGCAGGGCCCGGGGCGTGGGATGAGAATTGGCGGGGATGGTGGGGTGAGGAGCCGCCCTATCACGCACCCGTGTTCGTTCTCACCCATCAGCAACGCGAGCCCCTGGACATGCAGGGCGGCACCAGGTTCAACTTTGTGACCGAGGGGATCGAATCTGCGCTGGCCCAGGCACGGAAGGCCGCTGGGAGCAAGGACGTGGCCATTGCCGGAGGAGCGCAGACCGTGCGACAGTACCTTTCGGCGGGGCTGATCGACGAGCTGCGGCTCCACATCGCGCCTATCGTCCTGGGAGCGGGTGAGCGGTTGCTGGACGGAGTCGGCAACCTCAAGCTTGAGCCGACGGAAGTGCGCGGCACCCGGCTCGTCACCCACGTGCGCTATCGGGTGGTCCACTGAAGGGCAGCCTGTCCCCGGTTCCCAGCAGGTGGGCCGTTAGGCGCCCCCTCCCGGGTAGTGGAGCAGAACCACTCCGTTGCGGCCTCGTTAGGCAGCTGTGCGTCGCTTACGGCTCAGGTTCGTATCCGATGAGCCAGTGAAGGCCGTGCCGGTCTATGACTTGGCCGTCCGAAGCGCCCCAAGGCTTCGGGGCAAGGGGGTCCACCACCTGGCCGCCGACAGCGAGCTTGTCGAACCACTCATGAAGCACTGACGGTTCGACGGTCCCCAGCAATGAGAGCATGACACCTTCGAGCCGGACACTTTTCTGGCCTGCCGCCACATCCGATCCCGCCATCGCAACGACCCCGCTGAGCACTCCGTGAGCTATGGCGCCCGGCACGCCGTCGCTTCTACTGAAGTCCTCGTTGGTGAACAAGGAAAGCTCTCCGCCGAAAACGTCCGCGTAGAAGCCGAGTGCTTCACGCGCCGTGCCGGGGAAACTGACATAGATCTGCGGCGCCGTCATGTGCACAGCATACAGACACAGCCCACCCACAGATCCCTAACGCCCACGAAGCTGCATCGTGTGTGTGGATGATCGCCTGCCGCAGCGTGAAGAGGACGCCGTGGCCAACGTCATGCTGGAGTGTCGCCACCCCTGTCGGCCAGGAACTTCCGCGAAGAATGCTCAATGTCAGCACCCGGGGCTACACTGAATAGATCGAACATATATTCGAATAAAGGTGTGTTGTGGGCGTAATCATCGGGCCCCGCGTGATAGACGCGGGCACTTCTCTTTTGTCGGTCCTGATCTCGCCGGTGCAGGTCGCCGCCGGCTACCCTTCTCCGGCCCAGGACTACTTTGACGGCCGCATTGACCTCAACGAACATCTCATCAAGGACATCACCAGCACGTACGTCGTCCGGGTGTCCGGCGACTCCATGGAGGGCGCGGGGATCAGCGACGGCGACGAGCTGATCGTCAACCGGGCACTCGAGCCGCGCGACGGCTGCGTCGTCATCGCAGTCCTCGATGGGGAACTCACGGTCAAGAGGCTGCGCCTGACGGCTTCGGGCGTGGTGCTTCAGGCAGACAACCCCCGCTATCCGGACATCATGGTCCCGGGCCTGTCGGACTTGGTCATTTGGGGTGTCGCGACCCGCTGCCTGCACCATGTCTAGGGCCGTGCCCGGCCGTGGCAGCATCGCCCTGGTTGACGTGAACAGCTTCTATGCCAGCGCCGAACGCGCCTTCAACCCCTCCCTCGAGGGCCGTCCGCTGGTGGTCCTCTCCAACAACGACGGCTGCGCCGTCACCCGCTCCCCCGAGGCCAAGGCACTCGGGATCCCCCTGGGCGAGCCTTGGTTCAAGCTCGCGCCCCGGGCCAAGGAATGGGGGCTCGTGGCACTATCCAGCAACTACGAGCTGTACGGGGACATCAGCGCCAGGGTGATGGAGCTCCTCGGCCGTTACTCGGCCTGGCTGGAGGTCTACAGCATCGACGAGGCATTCCTGGGCGTCAGCGGCACCCCGGAGGAGCTTCAGCGGCTGGGGCACACCATGAAGACGGCGGTGCGCCGGAACGTCGGTGTCCCCGTCTGCGTCGGCATCGCCGGCACCAAGACGCTGGCGAAGCTGGCCAACAAGTGGGCCAAACACAACCCGGCGTTCGACGGCGTCTGCCACTGGGATGCCGTGCCCGCTGGCCAGCAGGAGAAGCTCATGGCGGGCCTATCCGTGGTCGAACTCTGGGGAGTCGCGACGCGGCTGACCAAACGGCTCAATGCCCTGGGCATCCATTCGATCCTGGACCTCGCGCGGGCGGACCCGGCCAGGATCCGGGACCGCTTCTCCGTGGTACTGATGCGGACCGTCCTGGAACTCCAGGGAACTCCGTGCATCCCCCTCGAGCAAGAGCGGATCGGCCGCGACCAGCTGATCTTCAGCCGTTCCTTCTCAACCCCGATCACCACCAGCGCCGGCCTTCGCCAGGTCCTCGGCGTCTATGCCCAGCAGGCCAGTGCCCGACTGGCGAGGCACGGGCTCCAGGCTAAGGTGCTGACGGCCTTCGCCGCCACGTCCCATTACAGCCCGCAGCCCAGCTCGCACCCCACGGTGTGCGTGCCCCTGCCCATGCCCACCGCTGACCCGGTACTCCTGGCGAAGGCGGCGTATGCCCTGCTCCCCCGGGCCGAGAACGGCATGAGGTACGTCCGCGCCGGGATCATGGTCACCGATCTGCGCCCCACCGGCAACCAGGCACCGCTGGAGATCTTCGAGAACCCGCACGAGGAACGCGGCATCGGCTCGCTGCTGGAGGAGGTCAGCCGGCGGTATGGACGCGGCTCCATCGGGCTGGGCCGCGCCGGAATCCGGGGCGGGCCGGACTGGAGCATGAAACGCGGCATGCTGTCCCCGCGGTACACGACCCACTGGGCCGAGCTCCCGGTCGTCAAAGCGGGGTGACTGCCCGGGCCGGGCGCCTGCAGCAGGGCACAGCGGATCGTCAGACAGCGGCGGCCAGCGCCTGTTGCAGGAAGGAGTCGAGCACCCGGCCGGCGTTCTCCTGCATGCGCCGGGATTCCTCTGCGGCAGGCTGCGTGCATTTAGGGCCGTGAAGCCGTTCACCCAAATAGAGCAGGGCCGCCAGGACTTCCGAGAGCTCGGTGTTTCCATCGGCGCGCTGCCGCAACAATCTCAGGTGGGCAGCCCGCAGCGCCGGTCCCGGCGTGCAGCCGAGGTCGCGGTCGAACAGCCGGCGGCAACGTTCATAGGCGTTCAACCCCTCCACCGGCAGTCCCGCCTGCTCGTATCCCGCGACAAGGATGGTCCAGGCCCGTTCATTGAGCGGCTCACACCGGATGGCAGTCTGTGCCAGCGAGACGGCGAGCTCGGGTTTGTCGAGGAACGCTGCGGTCTCTGCCGCGAGAATCTGGGCGGCGACTTTCTCGGCAGCGTGGCGGGTCCGCGCCTCCTCTGCCCAGTCGGCGACGAGTTCAAAGCCCAGCAGCGGCTCTGCCGCCAACTCCAGGGCCTGCATCGAGAGCACATGCGCCTCAGCCGGCGGCGACTGCCGGGCCGCGCGGACAAGCTCGTGAAACGCAGACAGGTCGAGTTCCACCAGCTGTGGGTCAAGCACGTAGCCGCCATTCGCGGTGCGAAGCGGACCCGATTTGGTGTTCCCTGGCTGGATCGCCCGGCGAATGCCACTGACGTAGCTCTCCAGGGTGGCGACCGCGCCGTCGCTGGCCTGGGGTCCCCACAGGAGCTCCACGAGGCGCGTCTTGGAGACCGGTGTCCCCAGATTCAGCAACAGAATCTCCAGAATGTGTCGCGGCTTGCAGCCTCCCATGTCCGCAGCTCTGAGTACTGCGCCATTTCGCCGGACCTCGAATGTTCCAAATAGTCGAACCGAAATTGCCGGCGTGGAACCGCTCACCTTGTCCACCATGATCTCCGTTTTCCCCAGGCATCATTTATTCGTATTTCGGAGAGCCAGAAGGAATTGTCGGAACGACGTGCTGAGACTCACTTCCTTCGACTTTCTACGAAAACCGTGACACGCAAAAAGGGGCGCAACAAGGAATGTAGCTACCCGATCCTATGCCGCACGGAAAGTCGGGTACACCGCAGAACGCCACCAAGTATCCGCCGAACACAATGCGAGTACTTAGTTCATGGGGTAGGTATTCGCACTCCCGGGCATCGGCACGGCGTCGAGTAGGGGCCCCGTGGGGCTCGGCCGGGACGGGAAAGCCCCGGGTACGGCGAGTCGTCGCAGGCCAGATAGCCCTGCCAGGACCCGCGGGCGGCAGTACAGACGCTCCGTTCCCGGGGTGCCCGGGCCCCCTCGGGGGCCTCGACGTTGAACGGGACGGGACCGACACCCTGGCACCTCACAGGATGTGAATGAGAATTCCCGGATTACCTTTTGTGCCGGATATTGTCGACAGGGCCGAAATGCAGCATCATTCCCGCCCTAACACTGAAATGTACATTTCCGCGCCCCACTCCGCATTCCCCGGGGGTCGGGCGACGCCGACACCCCCGCCCTCCCGAACGGTGAGAACGCTTACTTCCGAGGTGCACGGACCCAACAACGCCGAGCGGGACACCAATTGTCCAGGAGATCAACGGATTTGCTGCTGGTGGCCTGGGAGACTGCCTTTTCGGCAATGCGAGGCAGCGCCCCGAACTGCTACTTGCCCCCAGTCAACCACCGCCCTCGCCGTCGTAGCCCGGTGCTCCCGGCTCCGCAGAGATGGCGTCGGATGAACTGCCACCCGGGCGGCAGTTCATCTGGCGGGCAATCCGCCGCTAGGCTCAGAGGAGATCAGCCTCTCAGCCACAGGAGAACCTACGTGAACCCAGCGTCCGCTTCACCCGATCTTCTGCCTGCGCTGGGCCTGAGCTGGGGCATCAAGCGCAGCTTCATCGACTACATCACCAGCCTGCCGGACGGGTCCGTTTCGGCGACCGCCGGGGCGACTGTGGCCGAATCTTTCATGTTCTGCTTCAGCCCCGAGTCGTCCGACTACGACGTCGCGCGCGGCACCGGCGTGCTGCGCTTCCGGGGTGACGTCCGGCTCGGCGGCCATCACGGCATGCTGCTGGTCCGGCTGCTGGACCCGTGGATTAGCTTCACGAGCGGCAGCGGCGTGCTCTCCATCAGCACCGGCGACGGCGGCGGCCAGGACCGCACCGTCGTCGGGTTCCTCAGCCCGTCGAAGCCCCGCGACGCCGACGGGTCCCTGGTCTGGGACCACGTCGACGTCGTTATCTCCCCGGAAGGATCGGAACTCTTCGACGGCCAGTACGCCGCCGGGCAGCCGATGGATCCGCTGGTCATCCGGGTTGCCAGCTAGGAACACGGCAGCAATTGTGCCCCAGCGCTGGCCGCAGGTCTGGCTCAGGGTGACGCCGGCAACCTAGGGCTTCAGAACAACCTTGATGCAGCCGTCTTCCTTCTTTTGGAACATTTCGTAGGCGGCAGCAGCGCCGTCCAGGGAGACCTCGTGCGTCTTCAGGTCCATGACGCCGAGCGGGTCGCTTGGGTCTTCCACGATCGGGAGCAACTCGTCGGTCCAGCGGCGGACGTTGCACTGGCCCATCCGGAACTGGAGTTGCTTGTCGAACATGGTGAGCAGCGGCATCGGACTGGCTGTGCCCCCGTAAACGCCGCTGAGCGACAGGGTGCCGCCGCGGCGGACCGAATCGATGGACGCGTACAGAACCGACATGCGGTCCACGCCGGCCGTCTCCATCACCTTTCTGGCTAGCGCGTCCGGGAGCAGGCCGACCGCGTTCTGGGCGAATGCGCCCACCGGGGAGCCGTGCGCCTCCATCCCCACGGCGTCGACGACGGCGTCGGGACCCCGGCCATCGGTCAGCTCACGGAGCTCGTTCCCGACGTCCTTGGTGAAGTCAATGGTCTCGATGCCATGGCGCTCGGCCATCTGGCGGCGTTCCGGCACCGGTTCGACGGCGATGACCCGGTGCCCCAGGTGACGTCCGATCCGGCTCGCAAACTGGCCTACGGGGCCGAGACCGAAGACGGCCAGGGTGCCCCCGGCGGGGACGTCCGCGTACTTTACGCCCTGCCAGGCGGTGGGGAGGATGTCCGAGAGGTAAAGATAGCGCTCGTCCGGCAGTTCGTGGCCAACCTTGATCGGGCCGTAGTCGGCGTGCGGAACGCGCAGGAATTCCGCTTGGCCGCCGGGTACGGAGCCGTAGAGTTCGGAGAACCCGAACAGGCTGGCCCCGCTGTTGTGCGAATGAACCTGCGTGGTCTCGCACTGGGACTGGAGGCCCCGCTTGCACATCCAGCAGTGCCCGCAGGAGATGTTGAAGGGGATGACGACGCGGTCGCCGGGCTTGAGGTTCGTGACGTCGGCGCCAACCTCCTGCACAATGCCCATGGGCTCGTGGCCCAGGATATCGCCGGCCTTCAAGTACGGCCCCAGCACCTCGTAAAGGTGGAGGTCCGAACCGCAGATCGCCGATGAGGTGATCTTGACGATGGCGTCCGTGGACTCACGGATGACCGGATCCGGCACGTTCTCGACGCTGACTTTGCGTTTGCCCTGCCAGGTAAGTGCTCTCATCATGACTCCTTCGCGTTGCGTAAATACTAAGCATGCTGAGTATTTAGCTTAAGGCGGCAGCCCGTCGGGAACAAGCACCCAAGCAGCTGAAGCCCGACGCCGGACCCGGTGGCGGCCGCCGGATTCCTAAACGTCACCGCGTGCTTGGGGCACCGGGGCAGCGGAACCGAAAAGCCAGCCGGAGACGTCGCTGCGCAGCACAAAGTGCGGTCCACCCGTGGCACTGACACTGCCGGTGGGAACGTAGTAACCACGGCCCGCACCCGGACCGCCGGCCGCACGGTCGAGGGCCTCGGTGAGGTGCCGGGGCAGGTGACCCGCCGGGCCAAGGGCCCGGAGTCCGTCAAATTCCTCGGGCGAGAGCCTCCCGAGTACTGCGGCGATATCGGCCATCACGATTCCCTTCTGGCGGACGGTGCTTGAAGAATCAGCCTAGGACCGCGGCATGAACGCCACGTGAAATCCGGGCGACGATCATCGAACACCTGCGGTGTTGTGAGTGTCACTGCCCGCCGTCCCTCTACACCCAGCCAATTAACGGTTGGATGCTGTACCGTTCAATCCCGGGAAACCCAGAACAACGGAATCGAGAATTAACCAGGTGGCAACCGACTATGACGAAGTCCGATCCGACGTTGCGGAATCACGCAACGCCTCGCTGGAGGCCCTTCGCTCCGCGAACGCTCCGGACGCACGCAGCGTAACCCGCGAACTCGACGAGGCTGACACCTCCGAAGGCGTGGAATTGCCGGGCGCCGACTTGTCCGGCGAGGAACTGACGGTCACCGTCATTCCGCAGAAGGAAGACGAGTTCACCTGCTACTCATGCTTCCTGGTCCGGCACCGCTCGCAACTCGCCCGCGAGAAGGCAGGGCATGCGTACTGCGCTGACTGCATGAGCTAACCCGCGGCCCGGCGTCAGGCTTTGAGCAGGAGCGGCCCCGCACGTGATCCACGCCCGGCACCACTCAGCGCCGGGCGCGCTGCGCCAATGCGCTGTTGAGAACCTCGAGCAGCGCCGGTGTAGGACGCTGAACACTCGCCGCGTACCGGGTGTTTTTCCCGAGGTACTTCTTGATGAACGGGCACACCGGGACAATCTTCAATCCGGCGGCGACCGTCTCGTCGAGTGCCTGTGCCGCGAGCCGGCCGGCAAGCCCCTGACCGCCGTACTCCTCATCGATGGCCGTGTGGTAAAAAATCCGGTGGGCGTCGCCGTCGTCGACGTAGGCCGCCTGGCCGATGACCGTGTCGCCGTCGAGCACCTCGAAGCGCGGCCGGTCCGGATTGTTGCGGATGGTGATAGCGGTCAGCATCTGTCTCGTTTCACAGTGGGGTGGGCTGTCGGGTTGAGCCGACTGGCCAGTGGACAGTCTTAGGCACGCGGGCGGAGCCGGGCGTTCGGGAGTGCTGGCGCCTGCAGCGGCGCGGGTTCACCCGCGGGAAAGGTGCCGAAGCGCGGGCCCGCGGTGTCCGTCCCGGCGGCTACGGCTGCGTCCTCGGCGCCGATTTCCGCCTGCCATTGCGCCCGGTATTCGACGAGTTCTTCATGGCTTCGTCCCACGAAGTTCCACCACATCACGATCTGCTCGCCCAGGGGTTCGCCTCCGATCAGCAGCACGCGCAACGGTTCGGCGCCGGCTGCCAGGGTCAGGGAGGTGTGCCCCGCCGGCAGGTAGGCGAGGTGGTCCTTGGCGACCGGGTGGCCGTCGACCAGGAGGGACCCAGTGTCAACCAGCAGCCCGTGTTCAAAGGACGGGTCGGTGTCCAGGCTCAGCGTCGCACCCGCCTCCAGCAGGATCTCAGCCCCGAGCATCGGTGTGTGGGTGGTGACCGGTGAGGTGGCACCGGCGAGGGATCCCAGGAAGACCCGCATGATCCAGCCGGGTCCGGAGAGCGGATCCGGGCGGTAGTGCTCAAAGGTGGGCTCCATCTGGCGGGCACCGTCCGGCAGTGCCACCCACAGCTGCGCACCGTGCAGCACGTCGGTCCCGGGGGTGGAAAATTCCGAGTGGCTGATGCCCCGCCCTGCGGTCATCAGGTTGACCTCGCCGGGCCGCACCGCGGCGTGGAACCCGGCCGAGTCTCGGTGCTCAATCTCGCCGGTAAACAGCCAGCTGACCGTCTGCAGACCCGTGTGCGGGTGGCGCGGCACGTGCATGCCCCCCGATTCCCCGACCCTGTCCGGACCGTAGTGGTCCAGGAAGCACCAGGCACCGATAAGGCTCCGCTGGCGCTGCGGCAGAGTGCGTCTGACATCCATGGCCCGCGGCCCGCCCAGCGGGACCTGCCGGGGCACGAGAATTTCCACGCCCACGCAGCTGTCGTCCGTTTCGCACAGGATCTCCTGGGGTGCCACCTCGGTGTTGCTCATAACGACAGCCTAGCCATCGCGGGGCGGTATCCGCAGCCTGCAAAGGCGTCATGATGGAGTCATGACCGTCCCCGAGTTACCCGTCACGATCAACGTGGGCGAATCCGCCGTTTCAGGCATCTACGCCCGCCCCGGGACGCCAGCGGCGACCATGGTAGTCGCCCACGGGGCGGGGGCCGGCATGGAGCACCCGTTCCTGGCCGGATTCACCCGCGCCCTGAACGACCTGGGGATCGCCACGCTCCGCTTCAACTTCCCCTACCGGGAGGCCGGACGCAAGTTCCCCGACAGGCCTCCGGCAGCGATTGCGGCCTGGCGCGCGGCCATGGCTGACGCTGCCGCCCGGTCGGCAGGCGAGCCGCTCTGGGCCGGGGGCAAGTCCTTTGGCGGGCGGATGGCCTCAATGGCGGTGGCCGAGGGGATGCCCTCGGCCGGACTCGTCTTCCTTGGCTACCCGCTCCACCCCCCGGGCAGGCCGGAGAAGCTCCGTGACGACCACCTCTACGGGCTGGCACTGCCGATGCTCTTCCTGCAGGGCACGCGCGACCCGTTTGCCACGCCGGAACTGCTGGAGGCCGTGGCGGCCCGGATCGGCCCGTCAGCAACCCTTGAGTGGCGCGACGGCGGCAACCATACCTTCGATGTCAAAGGGACCAAGCGCAGCACCGAGGAAGTCGGCGTATCACTGGCAGGATCCGCGGCGGCCTTCATCGCCGCGCACAGCCCCTGCTGAGGCATCCGCTTACGTCAGATCCAGGCGGTTCTGCGCAGCGGCGGTTCGGCGCCTCCGGGGCGTTGCACCAGGATCTGGTTGACGCCGGTCATGCCGGACTCGAAGCCCAGGGCACTGGCAGCCATGTAGAGCCGCCAAACCCGGGCCCGCCCTGCCCCGCCCAGCTGCACCGCCTCGCTCCAGTGCTCCTCGAGGTTCCGCACCCAGGCCCGCAGCGTCAGCGCGTAGTGCCGGCGCAGGGCCTCGACGTCGAGGATTTCCAGTCCGCCGGCCTCCAGCGCGCCCACCATCTCCGCCAGGGCCAACATCTCGCCGTCCGGGAACACATAGCGCGGGATGAAGGAGTCCGGATCCGGGGCGCTGGGACCCGCGTTCCAGGAAATGGCGTGGTTGAGCAGCCGGCCGCCGGGCCGGAGCAGCCCGTGCAGCCTGGCGACGTACCCGGGCATTTGATCGCGGCCCACATGCTCCGACATACCAATGGAGCTGATCGCGTCAAACGGCCCGTCGACGACATCGCGGTAGTCCTGGACGCGGATGGCCACCCGGTCGGTCAGGCCGGCCTCCGCCACCCGCTTGCCCGCCCTGGCCGCCTGTTCACCCGACAGCGTCACGCCTACGACGTCGACTCCGTAGTTCTGCGCCGCGTGCAGGGCGAAGCTGCCCCAGCCGCAGCCGACATCCAGCACTCTCATGCCGGGTTGCAGTCCCAGCTTCCGGCAGACCAGGTCGAGTTTGGCGCCCTGCGCGGCTTCCAGTCCGGTGTCTTCGTCCTGCCAGACCGCGCAGGAGTAGACCATCGACGGGCCGAGGACGAGGGCGTAGAAGTCGTTGCCGACGTCGTAGTGGTGGGAGATAACCGCCGCGTCACGCGTCCGTGTGTGCCGCCCGCCGGCGCGGACGATCCTGGCTTCCTCCGGCGGTGGCGCCGGGTTGGGGCCCAGGGCGCCGAGCAGGGCGGCGTTTTTGAGGATGGTCGCCAGTTCGCGGACAGTGGGAGACCGGAACGGCCCGGGCTCGGCGAACTTGCCGGTGGAGCTCAGCGCCGCGAAGCTCGCAAAAACGTCGCCCGGGGCGTCGATGTCCCCGGCAACGTAGGCGCGGCTGAGGCCGAGCTGCCCGGGCGACCACAGCATCCGGCGCAGGGCCCGCCGGGAGCGGAACTCGATGACCGGCGCGCCGGCCGGGCCGGCCTCCGAACCGTCCCAGGCCTTCAGCCGCAGCGGGATTTCCGCTGTGCCCAGGACGACGGAGAGCACTTCCGCCAGCCGTGGTGCCGCCCCAGTCTTTTTCGTCATAATCATGGCCTTTCTGCCGGTGCCTTAGTCCGCTTCCAATCTATTTCGGCGTTCCGCAGCCGAACAGGGGCCGGATGGCCCTGCCGCGGGGCGGTTCAGGGGCCAATGCCTCTGGCGCTCCCCCGCGCGGGGCGCCTACGGTCGTGGCATGACTGAAGCTCTATCGTCTCTCGCAGAGACTTTCAAAAACGTGGGTGTGTCCAGGGCCTATGGCCCGGCGGTGACAGTGGACGGCGAGGAACTGATCCCGGTGGCCCTGGTCTCCTTCGGCTTCGGCGGCGGTGGAAACTCCGGCCCCGTTCCCGGCGGCGAAGCTGCCGGCCACGACGGCGCGGCCGCCGGAGGCGGCGGAGGCGGCTTTGTGCTCCCGCTGGGGGTGTACTGCCGCGGAAGTGACGGGCAGGTGGCGTTCCGGCCCAACAGCATCGCCGTCCTTGCCGGGCTGGTTCCGCTGGTGTGTGCCGTCGGATTCGCGGTCCGCGGAGTGCTCCGCACCCTCCGCCGCCGCTGACTCCGCTGCTTACTCCGCTGCTTACTCCACTGCTGTCGCCGCCGCGGCGCCCGGGAACGCGGTGACGCTGCCATGCCAGGGAGCCGCGTCCTCAGCCTTACTTGATCAGCGGCGCGGCAAGGTGGGCTGAGAGCCCGGACAGCAGGATGGTTATGCCCTCATCCAGCTCCGCGGCACCGTCATAGTCGGCCAGCTGGGGAGCCAGGGCACGCAGCCGCGGGAACTCCTTCGGCGGAAGGCGGTGCAGGCCAAGCCGCAGCAAGGCCTCATTCTCGTCGGGGTCCACGATGAACTCCTGGAGTTCGTTGAGGATGTGTCCGTAGAGAAATCCGTAGTAGGCCCGGTAGACGTGCAGGGCATCGGAGGCGGTGAAGCCGGCGTCGATCAGCAGACCCAGAATTTGCTCCAGCGGCCGGAGGGTGCCCAGCGGACGGAGACCCAGCGGGGTCGAGAGCGGACGGGTCACCAGCAGCGGAACCACATTGGGATGGCGGAGTGCGAGCAGCCGGAGGTCGTGGGCGATGCGCCGCAACTGTCCCTGCCAGTCCGGGTCGTCCCCGAAGATGGCCAGCTCGTCCAGCACGAGCTCGGTGACGCCGTCCAGGAGCGCCGCCCGGTTGGCTGCGTAACGGTACAGCCCCATCGGATCGCGGTGCAGGGCCTGCCCCAGCCGGCGCATGGTCAACGATTCCAGCCCCTCGTCGTCGACAAGCTTCAGTGCCGCAGCCAGAACGACCTCACGGCTGAGCCGCTTCTTCCGGGCGCCACTGCCGGCTTCGTCGCCTGCTGGTTGCTGCGGGGTTGTCATGTTGGTGCCACTTCCTCAAGCTGTGGGCCAGGCGCCGCGACCGCGGCACCACTTGCCTAACCCGTAGTCTACGCCTAATATCTACAATGTAGACGTTCCCGGATGACATGTTCCAGGATTGAGCTCCGCTGGCCCGCCTCCTGCCTTCCGGGATCGCCCGCTGACTGCCCCCGGGGCACAGCGGGCCGCTCTCGGCTCGGCTTTCGGGCCAACCGCTTCGGCGCCCTTGTGCGCGGCGCCGAGGAACACGCTGCTGTAGCCACACGGCAGCATTCACTGCACAGTACGGGAGAGAGCCGACCATGGCCGCTTCACTGACTGCCCCTGCCCACATCGACCGCTTCCTCGCCGAGGCAACCACCGAAGGAACCGACGACGGCAACTCGCTGAGGAAAGACCAGCTCTACGGTCTTTACATCAGCTGGTGCCTGCTGCACGACACCGCACCGCAGCCGGTCTCCGGCTTTTGGGCTGCCTTGAAGGCGCACCGCATCAGGCCCGGCCGCAGCCGACTCCGCATGGCCGGACCGGCAGCCACCGATTACATCCTGGCGACGTATCCGGCCCTGAACTGAGCGGACCCGGGACTGCACCTGTCCTTGGGCGCGCCTGCCGGGTGGACGGCACGGCGTGACAGACTGTCGGCGTGAACAACGCAATGGAAGAACCTGCGGAGACGATGCGGGATGCCGATGTACCGGAGTGGTGGAGGCGGCTCGGGCTCCCGGGCCTGATCGATATCCATACGCATTTCCTTCCGGAGCGGATGCTGCGTCGGGTGTGGGCACACTTTGATGAAGCCGGTCCCCTCATCGGCCGCCCCTGGCCCATTACCTACCGCACGGACGAGGCGAGCAGGCTGGCCCGGCTGCGCCAGCTGGGGCTGCGCCATTTCACCGCACTGACCTACGCGCACCGCCCGGGCATGGCGGCGGACCTCACCGACTTTGCCCTTGCGTTGGCCGCAGCAGAGCCCGACTGCGTCCCGAGCGCCACATTCTTCCCGGAGGACGGTGTCCTGGATCAGGTGCGGTCGGCCTTGAAACGCGGCGCCAGGGTGTTCAAGATCCACGCGCAGGTGGGCGGATTCGATCTGCGCGAGCCTGTCCTGGACCCGGTCTGGGGCCTGCTCGCCGAGACCGGTGTTCCGGTCGTTGTGCACGTGGGCAGCGGCCCGGTTCCACGGCCCGGCTTCACCGGCCCGGACAAGCTGGAGGGCGTCATGCGCTGCCATCCCCAGCTGACCGCCGTCGTCGCCCACCTGGGGGCACCCGAGTATGGCGAGTTCCTGGACCTGGCCGAGAGGTACCCCCGCGTCCACCTGGACACCACCATGGTCTTCACGGACTTTTTCGAGGCCGCCGCACCCTTCCCGCCCGAGCTCCTGCCGCGGCTGGCCTCGATGCCGGAGCGGATTGTGCTCGGCAGCGACTTCCCGAACATCCCGTATGCCTACGCCCATCAGCTGGAAGCACTCGAACGCCTCCGCGACAAGGAACCCCGGCTCGACGACGACTGGCTGCGTACGGTCTGCTGGCACAACGGCCAGCGCCTGCTGGGCGTCTGACCCCGCCCTACTCCTTGGCCCTGGCCCGGCTGGGCTGCACCCGCATCGGCTCGCCCGGCATTTTCGGGAAGTCCGGCGGGAACGGCAGCTCACCGAGGCCGGCCGCGAGGTCACGTTCCCACCACTGCAGCAGAACATCGATGGTGCCCGGCTTCGCCTGCATCTCCGCCCATGGGTCTCCGGTGGCCTTGAGCCGCTGCGGCACCGTGATGATGGTGAAGTCCTTAGTGGTGATGTGCTCCAGCTCCTCCCAGCCGATCGGGCAGGAAACCGTGGCACCGGGCAGGGCTCGTGGACTGTAGGCCCCCGCCATCGTGCGGTCGCGGTTCGCCTGGTTGAAGTCGACGAAGATCCTCGCGCCGCGTTCTTCCTTCCACCAGGCAGTGGTGACCTTGTCCGGCATCCGTCGCTCAAGTTCACGGGCGGCGGCGATCACGGCGTGCCGGACCTCAAGGAACTCACGGCTGGGTTCGATCGGGGAGAAAACATGCAGACCCCGGTTGCCGGAGGTCTTGATGAAGGACTCCAGCCCGGCCTCGGACAGGACGGAGCGCAGTTCCTGGGCGGCGGGCACGGTCTCCTCGAATCCGGTGCCCGGCTGCGGGTCGAGGTCGATCCGGAGCTGGTCCGGGTTGTCCGGGTTGCCGGCCCGCGAGGCCCAGGGGTGGAACACCACCGTGTTCATCTGCACGGCCCAGACCGCGGCGGCAATCTCGTCGATCACGAGCTGCGGATGCGAGCGTCCGCTGGGATAGACCACCGTCACCGAACGCACAAAGTCAGGGGCGCCCCGCGGCGGATTCTTCGAGAAGAACTGTTCGCCGTCGATGTTGTCGCCGAACCGCTGGAGCGTCACGGGACGGCTGCCATTCGCCGCCAGGAAGGCGTCCCCGACGTCGACAATGTACCGGGCGAGGTCCAGCTTCGTGAGCCCGAGCTGCGGCCACAGGACCCTGCTGGGGCTGGAAATCCGCAGGTCCCGCTTTCCGGTGGGGCTGTCGAGCGTGATGGTCACTTCTTCCTTCGCCATGGGGACAAGGTACTCCCAGACCTGGGACAACTGAATAGCCCGGCAACCACAGCAGCGCATCTATCGACAAAGCTCGATATACTGATCACGCATTCACTTGCACCTAGGCCAAGGAGAGCCACATGCCTGCTATCCACATCTACGAATCCGCCCTGTGCTGCGACACCGGAGTCTGCGGCCCCGACGTCGACCAGTCGCTCCTCGAGGTCACGGCCGACGTGCGCCACCTCCAGAGCCTCGGCGCTGACATCGCGCGCCACAATCTTGCGAGCGATCCCACCGCCTTCGCCGCCGACGAGTCCGTCCGCGGCTTCCTGCACACCGTCGGCTCCAAAGGACTTCCCCTGACCATGGTCGACGGCGTCACGGTCGCGATCGGCAGCTACCCGAACCGCGAGCAGCTGCTCAGCTTCGCCGGCCTCGCCCAAGAGGCTCCGGCAGAGGACCGAATCCGCCCGGAGCTTGGCCTCAGCAAGAAATCCGGCGGCTGCTGCGGCGGCTCAACGAGCTGCTGCTAGACCGGCATGAAGTTCCTCGAGAACACGCCCCGCTTCCTGTTCTTCACAGGCAAGGGCGGCGTGGGCAAGACCTCCGTGGCCTGCGCCACCGCCCTGAGCCTGGCCGGGGCCGGCAAGCAGGTCCTCCTGGTCAGCACCGACCCCGCGTCCAACGTGGGGCAGGTTTTCGGCGTCACCATCGGGAACACCATCACTCCCATTCCGGCGGCGCCCGGCCTGGCCGCGCTCGAGATTGACCCGGAGCAGGCCGCCGCCGCGTACCGGGAGCGGATCATCGCCCCCGTCCGGGGACTCCTGCCGGAGAGCGAACTGGCGAGCATCGCCGAGGGGCTCTCAGGCTCCTGCACGACGGAAGTTGCCTCGTTCGACGAGTTCACCAACCTGCTCGCCGACGACACGGCCTATGGGGCCTACGACCACATTGTTTTCGACACCGCACCCACCGGCCACACCATCCGGCTGCTGCAGCTGCCCGGGTCGTGGACTGACTTCCTCGACGCGGGCAAGGGCGATCCGTCCTGCCTTGGCCCCCTGTCCGGGCTGGAGAAACACAAACAGGTTTACGCCAAGGCCGTCCAGACCCTCACCGACCCCGCCCGAACGCGCCTCGTGTTGGTCGCACGGGCGCAGACCTCCTCGCTGACGGAGATTGAGCGGACCTTCCTGGAACTCAACCAGATCGGTATCGCCGGCGGATTCGTCGTCATCAACGGTGTCCTGCCGCACAGCGTCGGAGACGAACCACTGGCACAGGCCGTGCGGGGCCGCGAAACCGCAGCCATCGCCGCCATCTCAGGCAGTATTGCCGCGCTCCCCCGCGACGTCCTGGAGCTGAAGGCCGGCAACATGGTCGGCATTCCGGCGCTGGAAACCCTGTTCGTGCCGGGCAGTTTTGCGCCCATGGCCGCGCCGCCCGCGGCGGAACTTGAGGATGCCGCCCTGTCGGACCTCGTCGCCGAAATGGAACGCGACGGCCACGGACTCGTCATGTGCATGGGCAAGGGCGGTGTCGGCAAGACCACTGTCGCTGCGGCGCTCGCGGTTGCCCTGGCCAACCGTGGCCACGCTGTGCACCTCACCACCACCGATCCCGCGGCGCATCTCACCGAAACGCTGCATGGTTCCGTCCCGGGCCTGAAGGTTTCACGCATCGATCCGGTCGCTGCCATCCAGGAGTACCGGGACCACGTGATGACCACCAAGGGCCACAGCCTCGACGCCGACGGGCGTGCCGCCCTCGCTGAGGACCTGCTGTCCCCGTGCACCGACGAGGTGGCTGTTTTCCGGCAGTTCTCCCGGGTGGTCCAGGAATCCCGCCGCAATTTCGTGGTGATGGACACCGCGCCGACCGGACACACGCTCCTGCTCCTGGACGCCACCGGGTCGTACCACCGCGAGATCGCCCGGCAGGTCGGCAGCACCATGGGGTTCGTGACCCCGCTGATGCGGCTTCAGGATCCGGCCCAGACCAAGGTCCTGCTCATCACCCTCGCCGAAACCACTCCGGTCCTGGAGGCCCAGGGGCTGCAGGAGGACCTGGAACGGGCAGGGATCCACCCGTGGGCCTGGGTGATCAACAACTCCATGGCCGCCGCCCGCCCGCAGACCCCGTTCCTGCAGGCCCGGGCCGCCGCCGAGATCCCGGAAATCACCAGGGTCCGCGCCCTGGCCGACAGGATCGCATTCGTACCCCTGCTGGCCACCGAACCGATCGGTGAGGAGAAGCTCACGGCCCTGACGGCCGTACCGCAGCCCGCCTGACGGCCCGGAGGTGTTTCCACAGTGTTCATCTTCCCCGGCGGCGCACAGATTGACATTCATCGATGTGATTTGGAAGAGTTCATATCGACACTCATCAATTTAGCGTACCGCTGAGCAGCACAGGAGCCCCGTGAGCATCCAGACCGACCCGTCGCCCACCCTTGATGGCGAGGCTGCCGTCGTCGGCAAGCTCTCCACGCTCGACCGCTTCCTGCCGGTATGGATCGTTGCCGCCATGGTCCTGGGCCTGCTCCTGGGCAGCTTCATCCCGGGGCTCAATGCCGCACTGGAGACCGTCAAGGTCGGCCAGGTTTCCCTGCCGATCGCGGTCGGCCTGCTGGTGATGATGTATCCCGTCCTCGCGAAGGTCCGTTACGACCAGGCGCACCGCGTGATCGGCGACCGCAAGCTTATGGTCACGTCACTGGTGTTGAACTGGGTCCTGGCGCCGGCATTCATGTTTGCCCTGGCCTGGATCTTCATCCCGGACCTGCCCGAGTACCGGACCGGCCTGATCATCGTGGGCCTGGCCCGCTGCATTGCCATGGTGATGATCTGGAATGACCTCGCGTGCGGCGACCGCGAGGCCGCCGCCGTCCTCGTGGCCATCAATTCCGTCTTCCAGGTCATCGCGTTCGGCGCGCTCGGCTGGTTCTACCTGCAGCTGCTGCCGGAATGGCTGGGCCTGCCCACCACCAGCGCGGACTTCTCCTTCTGGGCCATCACCGCTTCGGTGCTCGTATTCCTGGGGATCCCGCTGCTGGCAGGCTTCCTCACCCGCACCATCGGCGAAAAGGCCAAGGGCCGTGACTGGTACGAAGGAACGTTCCTGCCCAAGCTCGGTCCGTGGGCGCTGTACGGCCTGCTTTTCACGATCACCCTGCTCTTCGCCCTGCAGGGCGGCACCATCACCTCCCGTCCGCTCGACGTCGTCCGGATCGCGCTGCCGCTGCTGGTGTACTTCCTCGTCGTCTTCGGCGCCGGCATGCTGATCGGAAAGTGGCTGGACCTCGGCTACGCCAAGACCACCACCCTGGCGTTCACCGCGGCCGGCAACAACTTTGAACTCGCCATCGCCGTGGCAATCGGAACTTTCGGCGTCACCTCCGGCCAGGCGCTGGCCGGCGTCGTTGGCCCCTTGATCGAAGTCCCGGTTCTTGTTGCACTGGTCTATGTGGCCCTCTGGGCCCGCACACGCTACTTCACCCCCGCCGCCGTCGCGCGCTGAACTTCCACCCCTTCGAACCCCAGGAGACCCGAATGACCGCCGAAACCGCCAAGAAGCCTTCCGTCCTGTTCGTCTGCGTCCACAACGCGGGCCGCTCCCAGATGGCCGCCGCCTTCCTCACCACCCTGTCCAAGGGCGCCATCGAAGTCCGCTCCGCCGGCTCCCAGCCCGCCGACAAGGTCAACCCGGCCGCCGTCGAGGCCATGGCCGAACTCGGCATCGACATGTCAGCCGAGATCCCCAAGGTCCTCACCACCGAGGCCGTCAAGGAATCCGACGTCGTCATCACCATGGGCTGCGGCGACACCTGCCCGATCTTCCCCGGCAAGCGCTACGAGGACTGGGAACTCGAGGACCCGGCCGGCCAGGGCGTCGAGTCCGTCCGGCCGATCCGCGACGACATCAAGGCCCGCATCGAGGACCTCATCGCATCCCTCATCCCCGCCGCCAGTAACCGGCACCAAGACCAAGGAGCACGACCGTGAGCGCTGACGCCGGAAACACTGAACAGCTGATCATCATCGGATCCGGCCCCGCCGGCTACACCGCGGCGATCTACGCCGCCCGGGCCGGCCTGAAGCCCCTCGTTATCGCCGGGGCCGTCACCGCGGGAGGCGCCCTGATGAACACCACCGAGGTGGAAAACTTCCCCGGCTTCCCTGGCGGCATCCAGGGCCCTGAGCTCATGGACGGGCTCCAGCAGCAGGCCGAGAAATTCGGCGCCCAGGTGGTGTTCGATGACGTCACCGAGGTCCAGCTCTCCGGCCACCTCAAGCGTGTGGTCACCGGAGCCGGTGAGACCCACGAGGCGCCCGCCGTTATCCTCGCGACCGGCTCGGCCTACAAGGAACTCGGCCTGCCGGAGGAGAAGAAGTTCAGCGGGCACGGGCTCTCTTGGTGCGCCACCTGCGACGGGTTCTTCTTCCGCGACCAGGACATCATTGTTGTCGGCGGCGGAGACTCGGCCATGGAGGAAGCCACGTTCCTGACCCGCTTCGGGAAGTCCGTCACGGTCGTGGTCCGCAAAGGCGAGCTCCGCGCCTCCCGGATCATGGCGCAGCGCGCCAAGGACAACCCCAAGATCAGCTTCGCGTGGAACTCCGCCGTCACCGCCATCCACGGGGACGCCAAGGTTACCGGCGTCACCCTGACGGACACCCGCACCGGCGAAACCCGGGAACAGGCCGCCACCGGCATCTTCGTCGCGATCGGGCATGTCCCTCGCACCGAACTGCTCACCGGCCAGGTGGAGCTCGACTCCGAGGGCTACATCAAGGTCGACTCCCCCACCACCGTCACCAACCTCTCCGGTGTCTTCGCGTGCGGGGACGCCGTGGACCACCGCTACCGGCAGGCCATCACCGCCGCCGGCACCGGCTGCGCCGCCGCCCTGGACGCCGAACGGTACCTCGCCGCACTGGACGACGCCGACAGCATCGCCACCGCCCTCGTCGAGGAACCCACCCATGCCTGAGAGCGACAGGAAGCCGGCCGTCCTGTTCGTTTGCAGCAAGAACGGCGGGAAGTCCCAGCTCGCGGCCGCGCTCCTGAAACAGCTCGCCGGCGATACCGTGACCGTACTGTCGGCCGGCACCACGCCGGGCACCTCCCTGAACGCCGAGTCGGTGGAATCCCTTGCCGAGCTCGGAATAGACATCCGCCACGAACACCCGAAACCGGTCACTGACGCGGCGATCGACGCCGTCGACGTGGTGGTCATCCTCGGGACCGAAGCGAAACTCGAACCCCGGGAGGGAAAGCGCTTCGAGGTGTGGGAAACCGATGAGCCCTCCCAGCGGGGCATCCAGGGCATGGAACGGATGCGGCTGGTCCGGGACGACATCCGCGGCCGGGTCGAGGCGCTGTATGCGGCACTAGGGCCCGGGCACGGCGTTGGGTCGGCGGCCGCAGACGCTCCAGGCTGACCCTCCGTCCGGGGAGGACTAGGGTGAATCATGGATACCTCCCCGGCGTGGGACCGCCCCATTTCGTCCCTCTATACCGACCACTACGAACTGACCATGCTCCAGGCGGCCCTCCACTCCGGCGCTGCGGAGCGGAAGGCCGTGTTCGAGGCGTTCGCCCGCGGACTGCCGGAGGGGCGCCGGTACGGGATCGTGGCCGGAACGGGGCGGCTGCTTGAAGGCCTTGCCGGTTTCCGCTTCGGCCCATCCGAGCTGGAGTTCCTGGACCGGACCGGCGTCGTCAACGCCGGCATCCTGGACCGGCTCGCGGACTTCCGCTTCTCCGGCGATATCTGGGGCTACGCCGAGGGGGAGGCCTACTTCCCTTACTCCCCTGTCCTGATCGTGGAATCCACTTTCGCCGAGGCCTGCATCCTGGAGACGTTCGTGCTGTCCGTCCTCAACCACGACAGCGCCATAGCGTCGGCGGCCTCCCGGATGGTCAGCGCGGCGGGCGGAAGGCCCTGCATTGAGATGGGTTCACGCCGGGCCCAGGAGGAAGCGGCCGCCGCCGCTGCCCGGGCCGCCGTCATCGCGGGCTTCGCCGCAACGTCGAACCTGGAAGCCGGCCGGCGCTTCGGCCTCCGGACGGTCGGCACAGCCGCGCATTCCTTCACCCTCCTGCACGACACCGAACGCGATGCGTTCCGGGCGCAGTTGGACTCGCTCGGACCCGGGACCACACTGCTGGTGGACACCTACGACGTCGAGGCGGCCGTCCGGACCGCCGTCGAGCTCGCCGGCGACAAGCTGGGGGCGGTGCGGCTTGATTCCGGTGACCTGCTGGCGCAGGCGCGGTGGGTCCGTGAGCTGCTGGACCGGCTGGGCAACGTGCACACGAAGATCGTCGTCACGTCCGATCTGGACGAATATTCCGTTGCGGCGCTCCAGGCTGCACCGGCTGACTCGTACGGCATCGGGACGGCGTTGGTCACTGGTTCCGGCGCCCCCACCGCCGGCATGGTCTACAAGCTGGTCAGCCGCACCAACGACGCCGGGGAATTCATCGCGGTGGCCAAGAGCTCGAAGAACAAGATCAACGCCAGCGGCCGGAAGCACGCGGTGCGCCGGCTTGACGGCTCGGGCACGGCCACCCACGAAGTCCTCGGGGTTGGCCACCCTCCGGCGGAGGAACCGCACGGCAGGCCACTGCTTCAGCACTTCGTGCGGGATGGAGAGCTCCTGCCGGGATGGACCGGGCCGGAGGCCGTGGTGCGGGCCCGGCGCCGGCACACGGAGACCATGGCCGAACTTCCCGCCGTCGTGTACCGGCTTCAGCGCGGCGGACCCGCCATTCCGACCATCTACGCGTGAGGGCGGCGCCGTGCGCGCCGGAATCCTTGCGGCAGGTCCGCGGGACCGGCTGAGTGGTCGTTGCGGCGGTCCAGTTCGTCGGTGACGAGCCGCAGCAGCTTTCCGGCGGACTCCGAGAGGTCCCTGCCGTTGTCCGGCGAGGCCAACTCGACGCATTGCAGCAGCGCCGAGCGGAGACGCACGAGCTGCGGGGAGGGCACCAGGGGCCAGCGGCGGAAAGAATCGAACATCAGTTCCGCACCGTGGGTATGGGTGAGCGAACCGTAGACGGCCACTTCCGCCCTCATGCTGCACGCCTCCGGTCGGCGGGGCCCGCTCCGAGTAGGCGGCGCCCCTGCCATCCCGAGTCGCGGATCATCTCCACGGCTTCAGGGTCTGCGCCGGTCAGCTTCCGCAGGTCCACGACCGTGTCGAGGCCATACCCAAACGAACCTGCCCGGCGGGCAACTGCGATAAGACTTGAGACGTTCCGAACGGTGAGTTGGCCCACCGGTGATACGAGTGCGGATTCCGAACTGAGGTCGACAGCGACGGTGATGTCGAGTTTGCTAGTCATAGTAAAAGATCCCCTGTGAAGCATGTGCGGCCGACTGCATGACCACCTCTAGGATACCCGGACCGCCGTGAGCCGCGTCACAATGACGTCACAGCCGCCCGTTCGTCAGCTCCGTTTCTTCGTCCGGGAGGTCGCCGGCGCCGTCCACGGATCCTCCGGCCAGGGATGCCGGGGGTATCGGCCCCGCATCTCCGCACGGACCTGCGCGTAGGGCCCGGACCAGAAGGAGGCGAGGTCGTCGGTCACGGCCAGCGGCCGCCGGGCCGGCGACAGCAGATGGAACAGCACCGGCACCCTGCCGCCCACGAGCCGCGGCGTCTGGTCCCAGCCGAAGCACTCCTGGAGCTTGACCGCGACCACCGGGCGCGCGCCGTCGTCGCCGACGGCGGGATAGTCGATTTTGACCCAGGAACCGCTGGGCACCTCCAGCCGTTCCGGGACCAGCTCCCCGAGCCGGGCGGCCTCGGGCCAGGGCAGCAGTCGCCGCAGCGGGTCTGCCAGGTCGATCCCGCTCGTGGCAGCGCCGCCGGCAAGCGCCTCGAGTTCCGGTGCGAGCCACTCGTCGAGGCGGGAGATCAATGCCGGATCGGACACGTCCGGCCACGGGTCCCCGAGTTCCCGGCGCAGCTGGGCAAGGCGGCGGCGCAGGGCGTCCGCCGCCGTCGACCATCCAATCGTTCCCAACCCCTCTTTCTCCAGCGCCCGCGCTACTGCCGCCCGGCCGTCAGCGGCGGACGGACGGACCGGAGTGGTGGAGAGGACGATCGCGCCCAGCCGGCGTTCCTTCCGGGCCGTGACCCGGCCCTGGCTGAACATGGCCACTACGGTGTCGCTCAGCAGGTGCCGGGCGGCAGCCTCGGCGGTATCCGCCGCCAGCGGTGCGGCCGAACGGATGACAGCGCCGGTGCCGGCCGCGTCGCGGCCCTGGGCCCGGGAAACCTCGGCGACAGCGAGCCATTCGTGCCCGGACAGGGAGCTTCCGGCAGGAAGCCCGGCCCGAGTCCCGGAACTGAGCAGGTAGCGCTCCGGTCCTTCTCCGGCGACCCTGCGCGCCACCCGGTCCGGGAAAGCGAGGGCGACAACGACCCCAACAGCTTCCCGAGGGGTGATAGCCACCGCCAGGGGCGGGGATGCGACGCCGGACCGCTCCTGCCGTGCGATGGTCTCCATCCGCCGGACGTCGTCCGCCCAGGGCCGGGACGCCGGATCCTTGCCTGAGCGCAGGCCGGCCAGCAGGCGCGGGAGATCGGCGCCGGGGGCGCGCTGGTCCCCAGCGACCAGCGCGACGGCTTCCGCGGCGGCGCGGTTCCCTACGGCGGCCGACCCGTCCAGCAGGGCCCGGGCCAGCCGGGGATCTGCGGGAACCCGGGCCAGCGCCTTGCCGAGATCCGTGGCCAGGCCGTCCGGTGCCACCGCCCCGAGTTCCCTCAGCACCTCCACGGCCTCGTTCATCGCGGACTGCGGCGGGGCGTCAGGCAGTGACAGCCCGCGGCCCCCCGGCGATCCCCAACACGCCAGGACCAGGGCGGCACCGGTGAGGTCAGCAACCGCGATCTCCGGTGTCGGGTGGGCCGGCGCGGCGCCGTAGGTCTTTTGGTCATAGCAGCGGACCACCCGTCCCGGTCCCTGGCGGGCTGCCCGCCCGGCGCGCTGCTCGGCGGAGGCGCGGGAACAGGACACGTTCACGAGCCCGGACATGCCGCGGCCCGCGTCCCGCCGCGGCTCGCGGGACAGTCCGGAGTCGATGACCAGCCGGACTCCCGGGACCGTGAGGGAGGATTCGGCGAGCGACGTGGATACGATGATCCGCGGGCCGCCCCCGGGTACCCGCCCGGATACGGCGCGGTCCTGCTCTGTCGGGCCGACCTGCCCGTGCAGTTCCAGGACCTCCGCGCGCGAGCGGCCGCGCAGCCGTCCCGCAACGTAGGACACCTCCCACGCCCCCGGGACGAACACCAGGGCATCAATATCCAGGCCGGCCGCGAGGGCTTCGGCATGCGCGGAGGCGGCTGTGTCTGCCACATGGTCCAGGAAGGCCCGGGTCACTCCGCGCTCATCCAGCCTGGGCACCGCGGCCGGCACCCAGTCCACCTCCAACGGGTACAGCGCGGACGGACAGTCGACGACGGGCGCCGGACGGGCGCCGCCGTGATCCCCGGCGCTGTGATCCGCCGCATCGCCGCCGGCTCCGAGGAGGGCGGCGTACCGCGGCGCGTCCAGGGTGGCGGACATGGCGACGAGTGCGAGGTCGCCCCGCAACTGACGGACCTCGGCGAGCATGCCCAGCAACAGGTCGGTTTCGAGGCCGCGTTCGTGCACTTCGTCGAGGATGACGGCGCCGGCGGTTTCCAGCCCCGGATCCGCCAGCAGGCGGTTCAGCAGGATGCCCGGGGTGACAAATTCGATCAGGGTGTCCGGGCCGGTCTGGCGTTCGCCGCGGACCGTGTATCCGATACGGTCCCCCAGCCGGCTGCCGTCCAGCGCAGCGAGGCGCCGCGCCGCTGAACGCGCGGCGACCCGGCGCGGCTGGGTGACGATGATGCGTGCGTTGG
Organism: Pseudarthrobacter sp. MDT1-56; assembly: GCF_059383555.1. Taxonomy (NCBI): domain Bacteria; kingdom Bacillati; phylum Actinomycetota; class Actinomycetes; order Micrococcales; family Micrococcaceae; genus Pseudarthrobacter; species Pseudarthrobacter sp. MDT1-56. Next base: position 39,924 of record NZ_JBWZCK010000002.1, on the reverse strand, counting down.
ACCCGCGGCCCTGCTGCCGTGCGGCACTCAGGACGAGGTTGGCCAGCAGCGGCGGGACCAACGTGGTCTTGCCCGTGCCCGGCGGCGCCTGCACCACGGCGGTCGCGCCCGGGCCGCCGGCCCGCAATGCCTCGGCCAGATCGCCGAGCGAGCGCCCGAAGGCCAGGCCCGACCCGATGGCCTCCAGCCTGAACGGCGCGGGGGCAAGGGTCAGCGGATCAGCCGGAGTAGTCACACTCCCATTGTCCCCACAAAGCCGGGACGCCGTGTTCCGCCCGGAACGGGTGCGGCGTCCCCGATCAATCCCACGCAGAACGCTGCGGCGCCGCGACACCGGGACTTTTGACTCATGCGGCTCGATCCCGAGCGGGCCTAGGCTAGGACATGACTGACTCCGAGATGCTCGAGGTGGAGCGAAAATACGACGTCGGCGAGGGCGACGAACTGCCGCTCCTGGAGTCGTTGCCGGAGGTGGACCGGGCGGGGCCGCCCGAGGACGAGGCCCTCGACGCCGTCTACTTCGACACCGCAGGTCTGGCACTGGCGTCCCGCGGCATCACCCTGCGCCGGCGGACCGGTGGACACGATGACGGATGGCACCTGAAGCTCCCCGTGGCGGTAGGGGAACGTCAGGAATTCACCGTGCAGTTCGGCAAAAAGCCCGAGTCAGTGCCCCGGCGGCTGCGGCGACTCGTCCAGGTCCATACGAGGGACCGCGACGTGATTCCAGTAGCAAGGCTGACCACCCGGCGCACCAAGCAGCGGCTCTTTTCGTCCGATGGAACGGCTCTGGCCGACTTCAGCGATGACCGGGTGGATTCCCAGACCCTGTTGGAGCCGCAGGCGCACTCCACCTGGCGGGAATGGGAAATCGAACTCATTGACGGCCCCAAAAAGCTGCTCAAGGGTGCCGACGCGCTGCTCGCTGAAACCGGCCGCCGCCCGTCGGCGCTGCCATCCAAACTCGCCCGCGGATTGGGCGAACAGTATCCCGCGGTCGCCAAACCTGCACCTGGGCCGGAGCCAGAGGGACCAGCTTCGGCAGTCCTCCTGTCCTACCTGAGCCAGCAGGTCGAGGCGCTCAAAAAACATGACCCCGGCGTCCGGGAAAACACGCCGGACTCCGTGCATCAGCTCCGGGTGGCCGCGCGCAGGATCCGCTCCGTGCTGGCAACCTTCCGGAAACTTGCCGACCCCGACGTCACCAGATCGCTGCGCTCAGAACTTCAATGGCTTGCCGGCAGCGTGGGTGAGGTCCGGGACAACGAAGTGATGCGGGCCCGGCTGCTGGACTTGATCGGCACCGAGCCGCCGGACCTCCTGCTGGGTTCTGTGGCGCGGCAGATCGAAGAACATTTCGACGCTGCGGCCCATGATGCCCGCGCGAAGGGCCTGGCTGCGTTGAAGAGTGCCCGCTACTTCCGCCTGCTCGATGCGCTGGATGCGTTCCTGGCGGAGCCGCCGCTAACTGGGACTGCCGGGAAGGAAGCGCGGCAGACGGTTGGCCGGCTCGTCTCGAAGCAGCGCAAACGCTTGAAAAAAGAGGTCCTGGCCCTCGACGTCGACTCCGACAGCCCGGCGACGGAAGCCGCGCTCCACGAGGTCCGGAAGAGCGCCAAGCGACTGCGCTATGCGGCAGAAGCGGCCGCCCCGATTCTGGGGAAACGGGCCACCACCGTTGCGCGGGCCGCCGAAGAGATCCAGGAGAGCCTGGGCGATCACCATGACAGTGTCGTCACCCGGGAGCTGTTGCGCGAGTTGGCCGCGAACCACCGCGGGAAAAGTGCGTTCACCTACGGGCGGCTGCATGCTTTGGAGCAAGTTGCCGGTGAAGTGTCCCGCGAGCGTTTCTTCCGCACATGGGAGTCATCTCCGCCCGAGCCACTCCGCTGGAAATAGGGCGGTTGCTGGTCTCCCGGCGTCAGCGACCCGGCGGTGGAATAACCAGCACGGGTCTGCGTTGCAGTCCGGCCAGGTTCATTCCGACCGACCCCTCCAGCATCCGCTCAACGGCTGCCAGCCGCCCGGGGCGTTGTCCCCCGACGATCAGCAGCGAGGCGTCCGTGCTCGCCGCCAGCCGGCCAAGAGCCTGGGCAACGGCGCCGTTCAGCACCCGGAACGACCAGTCCTCCCCCGGCAGGCCCAATACGTCTTGGAGGACGCCCCGGACGTGGCTGGAGGGGAAGTCCGTCTCACTGTTGATGGCCGGATCCAACGATGCGCTTGCCCGTGAGGCTGAGGGTTCCCACTCCGTGAGGTAACTGGCCGGATCCACATAGGCGCAAATCAAGTGTGCGTTTAGCCGTGCAGCCAGGCTGGCGCCGGACCTGATCAGGGATTTAGATGGTTCCCAACCCACCCCGAGCACCACCGGTCCGGACGGCCGTTCCGTGACCGCCGGAGGGGGCTGGCCATCGCCTGGGGAATCCATCAGAGAGGGCCGGCGCCGGGTGCTTCCCGCACATCCATAACCGTCAGGATAGCCCCAGGCCGGAACGGTGAGGGCGGAACGTGCTTAGGAAACCTGCAGTCCGCCGTTGATGTCGTAAGTGGCCGCTGTGATGAAGCCGGCCTCCTCTCCCATGAGAAAGGTCATCAAAGCTGCCATCTCGTTGACCGTGCCCACGCGGCCCACCAGGATGTCCTTGGACATTTCCTTCTTCCGTTCCTCGGTCAGGGTGCCGCCCATGATGTCCGTGTCCACAGGCCCCGGTGCGATGCAGTTGATGGTGATCCCATGCTCACCCATCTCGCGTGCCAGGGCGCGGGTGAAGCCAATAATGCCGGCCTTGGCCGCGCTGTACGCGACCTTGGAGTAGGTGCCACCGCCGCGCTGGGCGGAGATGGACGAAATGCTGACCACCCGGCCGATCTTCCGGTCAATCATGCCACCGAGGCACCGCGTCGGCGCATTTCTCGCCTCCCTGCCCCTGCTGGTCCCGCTGCTGCTGATCATCCTGAACACGGTCACGGGTGCTATCGACCAGAACGCACAGGGCGTTGTCGGCGCCAAATACGAACCGTCCGATTGGGTTGTTCCCTTCGCCTTCATCGGCAACCCGGTGATCGCACTGATCATTGGCGTACTGCTGGCCGTCTACGTGCTGCTGCCGCGATGGACTCCGCGCACCAAGGTCCAGGGCGGGTTTTGTGATGCGGCTGCATCTGCCGGCCTCATCCTGCTGATCACCGGTGCCGGCGGCGCGCTGGGACAGGTGCTGCGCAGCTCCGGTGTGGGCGACGCGTTGGCGGTGGCCATTGCCGCCACCGCCCTGCCGGCCTTCCTTGTGCCCTTCCTGGTAGCGACCCTCGTCCGGCTGGCCCAGGGATCAGGTACGGTGGCGATGATCACGGCTGCCTCCGTCACGGCCCCCCTGGTGGGAACCCTCGGCATCGATCCGCTGGTGGCTGCAATGGCCTGCACCGCCGGATCCATGATCCTGAGCTACTTCAATGACTCCTACTTCTGGGTGGTCACCAGGTTCGCCGGGCTCGAAGGCACCGCGGCCCTTCGGGGCTGGTCGGGCATCACCACCGCCGTCTGGGCCGGGTCTATCCCGTTGCTGTTCATCCTGAACCTCGTCATGGGCTAAGCCGCCCTGCACAAAGGCCCCGACCTTCACGGCGGCTTCCAGCGGTCACTGCAACACCCGTTGCTTAAGTGGTTAGTAGTAAGACACGCAAGACGCTCGGCTAGGACATCCCGGCCGAGCGTCTTGCGTGGGCGTCCGTCGGTCCCGCCGCCCGCCAGGGTGGGTGCTCACCGGCCAGCCAGCGGGTGTCTCCGCCAAACGAGGAACAGCAACACCAGACCGATCGGAACAAGCCGGGATATAACCGTCCTTTACTTGGGAGTGGCGAGCTAGAGTGGGAGCCCAACGTCGATGGGGGGGTTCGTATGGAGAATGAACCGATGCCGTCCGGGGCCAGAGACCCCGGGCCCTTCTACCACGGCACGAAGGCTGACCTGAAGCCGGGGGACGTGCTGAAACCCGGCTATAGCTCGAATTTCGGCGAGCGTAAGAAGGCCAACTACATCTACATGACCGCAACCCTCGATGCGGCCACTTGGGGAGCCGAACTCGGGGTGGGCGAGGGACCGGGCAAAATCTACCGTGTGGAACCCACTGGCCCCTTTGAGGATGACCCCAACCTGACCGATAAAAAGTTCTCGGGCAACCCGACAAGGTCCTACCGAACCCGGGAGCCACTGCGGGTACTAGACGAGGTCCTGGATTGGGAACCACACTCCCCCGAGGTGCTTCAGAACATGCGGAACCACCTTGAAGAACTCAAACGGCTAGGCATCGAGGCAATCAACGACTGAACCGCGGCGCACCGGCAGCAGCGGCCCCTGTTTGAGGTCAAGAACGACGGCGCAGCCGACGGCGGCCCAGGACTGCACAGCGGAAAGGGGCCGGGCGACTCAGCTGTTCTGCAGGTCCAAGTGGTGCTCGGCGACGACGTTCGGGTGGGCCCGGAGCCGGTAGCGGAGTGCGTTGTCTCCGTACGTTTCAAGAATGGGGCTGTTCGTTGGATCAACGGACAGGCCGCGGGCCCTGGCCTGGAACTCCGGGCTCACTGCGAGCTGCGGCATGGTCGCGTCCAGCGCCGGGTTGAAGAAGAACGGAAGCGAAATACGGTCGGTGCCGCGCAGGGGCGAGATCACCCGGTGCAGGGTCGCCTTGAGGTATCCGTTGGTTGCCAGTTCGAGCATCTCGCCGATATTGACGACGAACGTTCCCGGCACCTGGGGGGCATCGATCCACTGCCCCTGGTACTCGACCTGCAGCCCACCCTTTCCTGGCTCCACGAGCAGCAGCGTCAGGACGCCGCCGTCGCGGTGGGAGCCCACGCCCTGCTTGGGCTCCGGGTTGGACTCCCCCGGGTACCGCACAATTTTCAGCAGGGGAAAGGCCCGTGCGGCGAAAGCCTTGTCGAAAGTGTCTTCGGGCGCACCGAGGGACACCGCCAGGGCTCGCAGGAGGGTCAGCGAAATAGTGCTCAGCCGCTCGGTCCACTCCAGGACAATGCCCCGCATTTCGAGGAGGGCTTCCGGCCACAAGTTGGGGCCCTCAAGACGCCAGTAGTCGGCGACTCCCGGCCCCGGCTCCACCACAGCACGCTCAACGCCGATATCAATCTGCTCGCGCCAGTCGACGGCGCCGTCAGTGAGTTCGCCACCGACTCTGGTATATCCACGGAATTGCGGGCTATTAATATTCTCGACGGCGAGCTTCTGCTCCTCGGGCAGCTCGAAGAAGCGCCGGGAGACGTCGAGCATGGAATCCGTCAGCTCCTGCGGGATCCCGTGTCCGGCCAGGTAGAGGAAGCCGACCTCGTGCATGGCGTTGCGCAGGTCATCACGAAACCGGGAGGCCTCCTCCGGGCCCGCGCTCAATCGGGAAAGGTCCAGGACGGGCAATGATTCGAGGGGCACCTTATTAGTCCTTTTCGATGAACTTGGCAAGCTGGGGACTGTACTTTCCTCAATGTTACGGACTGAAGGGTGGCCGGGGACATTAGCATGTCGAATTAAGACGTTCGAGAAGCCGCGCCGGCTTCTCGCCCTCATCAAGACATCCCCGCAGTGGTCCGGAGAGTCCGGACGGCCGGACGGGAAGCATGCAGGACGCGGGCAGGCTGTCGGGCACGACGATGGATGACATACTCGGCCACGGCCAAATTGGTCACCCAGGCCGCCGTCATCAGCAGTGCGCGGGTCAGTTCGTCCAGCAGGGCTGGTCATCGCGGAAGGCGAAGCTGGACCGTACCCGGGCCGGCGACCAATGCGGCGTGCCCTTGCCTGACTAGGGACTTCGGAGGAGGATGTGCGGACACTCCAGGAGGCCTGTCATGAACAAGCTTGGCAAGTTTGAGAAGTACCTGATTGAGGAATTTTTCGACGATTACCGCGCCGGCGCCATGAGCCAGCGGACGTTCACGCGCCGGGTGGCTTTCATAACGGGCAGCATGGCCGCGGCCTCGGCGGCGATGCTGCTGGTGGGTTGCACTCCGGAGGAAGTACCGCGCAGCACCGACCCCATGCCGACCCCCAGCCCCAGCCCCTCGCCGTCGGGCTCGGGGGCCGGCACCGCCTCCCTTGGCCCGGTGCCGGGAGCCAAGAGCCCGCTCTCTGTTCCTGAGGGAGCGCCCGGTCTACTGACAGAGACAGTGCGATTCCCTGCCGAGGGAACAGACATCAGCGCCTACCTTGCCCGGCCGGAGGCGGGTGCGTCCGGACCTGCAGTACTGATCTGCCACGAGAACCGCGGGCTGACTGCGCACATTGAGGACGTGGCTCGCCGTTTCGCCAAGGCCGGCTACGCGGCCCTGGCGCTGGACCTGCTCAGCAGGGAAGGTGGCACCGCGGGCATGGACCGCGACGCCGTCCCGGGCGCATTGACGGCGGCCGGCGTCCAGCGCCATGTTTCCGATTTCGCGGCGGCTTTTGATTACCTGCAGACAAAGGACTTCGTCGACGAGGGGCGCATCGCCATGACCGGATACTGCTTCGGCGGGGGCATCACGTGGCAGGCGGCCACGGAACTGCCCGGACTGAAGGCGACTGCAGCCTTTTACGGGCCCTCCCCCGAACTGGACAAAGTCCCGACCATCCAGCCGGCCGTGTTCGGCGTCTACGCTGAACTCGATCAGCGGATTACTGGCGCACTGCCGGCGCTGCGGGATGCGCTGGCTGGCACGGACGTCCGCCACCAGCTCACCGTCTATCCCGGCGTCGACCACGCTTTCCACAATGACACCGGGCCGCGCTACGTTGAGGCGCAGGCCACCGCCGCATGGAATGACACGCTGGCCTGGTTCACCAAGTACGTTTGAGCCCGTTGTTGCGCGGCTTTTACTTAGGGTTTACCTGCCTTGCCTTGTGGGTCCCGGGGACCTGCAACAGACTGGATATCACCAGAAGAACTGATCTTTCGTGATCGGTCGACGAGGCACCGGGAGACGGACGCAGTGATGCGTTCCGGCCTGATCCGCGGTAGTGACGCCGGGGGACAGGCTCCCCAGACCGGGAGGATAGCGATGACCGGCCAATTTGAACTGTTCGTTGACACGGAGTCGAGGTTTCGATTCCGACTCAGGGCAGCAGACGGCACCGTGATGGCGGTATCGGCTGCGTTCCGCGACAAGTCCGCTGCCGTAGCCGGCATCGCCGCCGTGCGGGAGTGCGCCGGGATGGGGCTGGTCACCGACCTCTGCTCCGAGACCCGCGGGCAGGGCGGGGTTCAGGAGTCAGCGCCCGACGCCCCGCTGGCCCGCCATGGCTGGCACAAACGGGCCGAAGGCTTCCACAGCCGCTCCAAGACCATCCGGCGGGCGGCATCAGCGCCCCGGTGGACCGGCGCAGCGTAACCAGATCGTGGGATGACGGGGGCTACGAACCCGCCGTGTGGGCTACGGGTGCGCTCCGTCCTCGTACCAGCGCAGGACCCGCAGCGCGCGCAGGGTGTTCCACCGGCTGGGACGCCCGTCACCGTCCCCGAGCGCAAAGTGGACCTGCCCGGGGTGCGTGTTTTCGAGCAGCCAGGTGCCGTCGGGCTGCCGTTTGGATCGGAGCAGGTCGACTGCCTCGGCCATGCGCGGGTCGGGCGGACCACCGGCGGAGCGGAAATACTCCAGGGCACGGAGCACGTCGTAGTGCCAGCGGGTCGGGAATGAGAACTCCAGCCAGGCCGGGTCGATGACCTCTCCCGTGCTTCTGCGGCGGAACAGCCGTCGTTCAAGGAGATACTCCTCGGCCCGGCGCCGCGCCTCGATGGATTTCGCGGAGCCGCCGGTTGACTTTTCGTGCGCCAGCAGGCCTTCGAGCACGTTGATGGTTGTCGCGGCCGAGGAAACCACGGCGCCATACTCTGCCCAGCAGTTCCACCCGCCGTCGTCGAGCTGTTCGCGGACCAGCCGGGCGACCACGGCGTCGACGTCCTGCCCGAAGTAGGCTCCGAGTCCAACGGCCATGCCGTTGATGCAGGGCTCGACCTCGCCGGTGAAATAGGCCTGTCCGCCTTCCTCCCAGCGGCAGTTGTCCCGCACGAGTGCAACGGTCCGGCGCATTTGCTCGCTGCCCGGCTCGACGCCGAAGTCACGCAACTGCAGGAGGCTGTACGTGGTGGCGGTCCAGGGCTGGATCCCGTCGTCGGCACCTTCATGCCCGGAGGGATCGTACTGGCTGCCTGGGGTGTCAGCTCCATCTGGAGGTACGACGTCGGAAACGCCGCCTTGCGCGGGGAAGTGCGCTCCCCCGGCCCATTGGCCATCGTCGCCGCGCAGAGCCAGCAACCGGGCTCCCCATCCCTCGGTCACCACCCGTGCGCGCTCGGCGGCCACGACGTCGGAAGGTGCGGCGGCAAGATCCCGCAGCGCCTGCCATCGGATGGAAGGATCACTATCGAGCAGCCAGTCCAGAATGGTCATGCGGCGATTGTAGTGGTCCGCGTCCCTCCGACACATAGCCTGGTACCGTCGCCACTGCCGCCGTTTTTTCAGTCCGGACCGCTCCTACCCCTCGCAGTCAACGCAGTAAGCGTGGCCGTTCTTTTCACGCGCGATCTGGGACCGGTGCCGGACCAGGAAGCAGGAATAACAGGTGAATTCATCCTCCGCCTGGGGGATGACCTGGACGATGAGTTCCTCGGCGACGAATTCTCCGCCGGGGACGATCGAGTCGTCCAGCGAATCCGCCTCATCCAGCTCGCGCACCACGCTGCGGGCGTCCGGAGCATTCGCAGACTGCAGCGCCTCCAGGGACCTGTCCTGCGATTCCTTGACGTCGGAACGTACTTCATCGTAATCGGTTGCCACTGACGTGATTCTCTCTTCTTCGGATTGCGGGTCGGATAGCTGTTCAACAGACGGACCCGCTCCAGTATTCCCCCTCACCACAAACTCAACGGTTCATGACCCGGATACGTGCCCCGCCCGTATCGGCTTTCGCGGAGCCGCCAGCCGTCCATAGTTTGTACATTCGTTCGATTTAAGGCTATATTCTGGTGAGTTTCTTTGGGGGGAAATTATGAACAAAGCGCAGAGACGCGCCCACGTGGAGACTCCGTGTCGAGAATGCGGCTCGCGGGTCATCCCGATCTGGAAAGACAAGCGGTCTGCGGCTTCCAGCCAGCCCGACTGGCGAGTGAGTGCCCGGCAATGCAGCCGCCTGGGATGCGTCTTCAACGACACCCGGAACTGGCGGGAATCGTGAGGCACTTCCGGCCCACAAACGCCCTGCAATGATGGAGCAGTGACTATCGCAAAATCGGTTGTGCTGTTCGTGCTCGCTGCTGCAGCTGAAATCGGCGGCGCGTGGCTGGTTTGGCAGTCAGTCCGCGAGGGCAAAGACTGGTGGTGGGCCGGGCTGGGCGTCCTCGCGCTGGGCGCGTACGGCTTCGTGGCGACCCTCCAGCCCGACGCGCACTTCGGACGCATCCTCGCAGCCTATGGAGGGGTCTTTGTAGCCGGCTCGCTCGCATGGGGCATGATGTTTGATGGGTTCCGGCCCGACCGATGGGACATCATCGGCTCCGTGCTCTGCCTGTTCGGCGTGGCCGTGATCATGTTCGCGCCACGTAGCGCCGGCTAGGCCGGAGACGCGGAATCCGTTGCAAACTGCCCGTCCAATCGAACCCGCCGCCCGGCGCGACCATGAAAGCTATCCATAGTGATGACACAGACCACGACGAAACCAACACCGGCCCGGCGTGACCCCGCGAAGAAAATCCGCATGGTCCTCTGGATCCTGCTCGCTGCCATCGTCGCGGCCGGCCTCGTCTGGTACGCGGTCCTGACGACCAACAGGCCCGCACCCGAAACCCAGCAGCCGGCGGCCAGGGCACAACTGGTCCGCGAGGACAGCCACCGGCTTACCTCCCCCGCTGTCGAAAAGGCCCAATTGGTCGAGTTCCTGGATTTCGAATGCGAGTCCTGCCGGGCCGCCCATCCGCTCGTCGAGGAACTCAAGAAGGAGTACGGTGACCGGATCACGTTTGTGAACCGCTACTTCCCCCTCCCCGGACACCGCAACTCCGGGACAGCCGCCCTGGCGGTCGAGGCCTCCGCACAGCAAGGCAAATACGAGCAGATGGCAGCGAAGCTTTTCGCAACCCAGACAGAGTGGGGCGGAAAGCAGGAATCCCAGGCCCCCGTGTTCCGCAGCTACGCGCAGGACCTCGGCCTCGACCTGGCCAGGTACGACGCGGCCGTGGCGGACGAGAGTACCAGGGAGCGGATCCGGAAGGATGCCGCGGACGGTACGGCCCTGGGGGTCACCGGCACACCGACATTCTTCCTCAATGGCAAGAAACTGGTGCTGGACACGGAAGCCGAATTCCGGCAGTTACTCACCGACGCAGCCCAATAAGCGCGGTGCCAGGACGCCCGGCCCGACCCGCCACGGTGTTATTGGAGGGATGCGGTCAGGCGCGCCAGGTTATCGAACGCCTTCTGGGCGACCGGCCGCCGGATCCAGTCCTCGAGCTGGAGTTCGAGGCTGTTCTCCCGGTACCCGTCCTCAATCCCGCGGATTGCGTCCACAATCCCGCGCCCATGGACAAGCACCGACACCTCCATGTTGAGGCTGAACGAGCGGACATCCATGTTGCTGGACCCAGGGTGTAGTTGGTGAGCTGGGACACTAACGGCCCCAGACCACATCCGGCGATGATCAGTGGCAGCCGGGTCCACCTGCCGGAGTCCGCACGTGGCACGATCGGAACCAGCACCACCAGGCCCACGATCAAGAGCAGGAATTCCCACCGGATGAGGATGGCCGGGCGGCGCGCCGCGGCCCTCTTACCGGCGAGCATCGCGACCGCGAACATGGTGTGGGCTATGGGGGGTCATGGAGTGCCGCCGTTACCCGCAGCTCGTCCTGCTGGGGCGAAGTGCCGCGGGCTTGGTCCGTTTCCGGGGTACCCCTACGCTACGACTGCCACGGCCGGGTGCCGTCACCCGGCAAGGATGAAACCCTCCGGCCAGACCTTCTGGTGGACATCAGATATCTCTCTCGCCGTCCCAGCAGACAAGGTGTTGAATAGTAATAGGTCCGCGCCGCTGCCGAACGTTGCGACGTGTTGGACCGGGTACGTTTGCTTGCCGGATCCGGTCGGGTCGGGCGTAAAACGGGGTCGGCGACGCTTGAGAGCCCTCTGAGACCGGGGTTCTCGCCCCCAGCCGTCGTCGGCCCCTTCGTTTTCTGGATTCGACTCAACGGACGCCTCCGCAGCCCAGGCCTGTTTGGACTCCCGGGGCGCCCCCTCTTTCGGTCCGCGAGTACGCAGCTTCACGTAAGGTACCGTCATGCACGTTAGTTCCGCCGGCGAAATCGGCAACGCCCATGGCGCCCCGGCCGCCCCCGGCCCCGCGGAAGCCGCGGAAGCCGCGGAAGCCGCGGAAGCCTCAAACAGACCAGCAGCGCCATGACGGATCTCGATATTGACGTGCGCTGGTACGCGGGGACGCGGTCCCGCCGCCACGGCGCAGCACCGCCGATCCAGGTGCACCTGGCCGCGCCCAACACGGTCATCCTCCGGCAGAGCATCGCGAGCGATTTCGAAGCACCGTTCCTCTACCTGCTGTTCGGCGAGGACCGTGCCGTCCTTCTTGATACGGGCGCGACGGCGGATGCCACCAGATTTCCGCTTCGGGCGACAGTCGACGCGCTCATTGAAGGCTGGCTGCGCGGGCACCCCAAGGACGGTTACGAACTCGTCGTGGCCCACTCGCACGCCCATGGGGACCACGTCGCCGGGGACGGCCAGTTCACAGGCCGGCCCCACACCCGGGTCGTGGGACATTCCGCCGAAGAGGTTGCCTCGTTCTTCGGGATCGACCACTGGCCCCGGGGCACGGCCCGCGTGGACCTCGGCGGACGGGTGCTTGAGGTGATCCCGACGCCAGGGCACCATCCTTCCGCCGTCGCCATCTATGACGAGGCCACGGGCATTCTGCTCACCGGAGACACTGTTTATCCCGGCCGGCTCTATGTGCAGGATTTTCCGGCTTTCCAGGAATCGCTGCGTTCCCTGTGCGATTTCAGTGCGGCGCACCCGGTCAGGGTGGTTCTTGGGGCCCACATCGAAATGTCGGACCGGCCGTTCCGGGACTTTCCGCTCGGCTCAACCTGGCACCCTGATGAAGCTGCCCTTCCCCTGACGGTCGGGGACCTTCGGGCGATCCGGGATGCGGCAGCCCTGGCTGCCGACCGCCCCGGGGCGCACCGCTACGAAAATTTCGATATCTGGAACGGGCCCTGCCGGCTGGAGTCGTTGGCCCAGTCCGTCCGGCTCTTCATGTTCCGGGCCCTTGGCCGGTAGCGCTGCCCCGGAGTTCCGTGCCGCGTCAGCAGGGTTACGATAGCCCGGCTGTTGCCAGCGAGGACCGGTGGAAGTCCGTGCGGTGCTGTTTCGGGTTGCTCACTGCGCTCCTTCGTGGTCCTGTGACAGGTCACCCGCTCTGCGGATGCGTCGGCGGGGGTCCGCTCCGGGCGATGCGTCGATTGTGTCATGTCGCCTGCCGCGTTCGACCCGTCGGACATTGCACCACGGCCCCGCCTGCCCTTATTGCCCGCTCGCCGCCCGGGAGGATAATGGCACCGAGGGCCAGCAGCCAGAGCGGACGGAAGGGGTCCGAATGCAAACGCCGCCGCGCATCACGGTTGAGGTGCCGGTACTCACCATTGGCTCCGGACCCTCTGACTATGAGGAACTGGGCAGCCACGTCGATGCGCTGCGCAGGCAACGGGGGCTGCACCTGACCCTGCTGCACATCGGCGTCCTGGCGGACTTCGCCCGGGACATCGCGGACTGGACCAGGGGCAGCACGAGTGCCGAGGAAGCCGCCAGCACGGCAGTCTCCTGGTTGGAGGGTCTGCCCGTGCTCGGCGGCTTCTCTGCGAGGTCCGAGCGTCTGGTCCTGTTGGGCGGCGGGCGCGTGAGCGGGCTGGAAGTGGAGGTGCCCCAGCAGGTGCGGGACTATCAGGTCTCCCTCGTGAAGGCGCTGCATGAACTGTTGGACGGGTTGCTGGTGGACAATGTCGACGACTTCATCCTCGGCTCCCGCGCCCTCGGTTTCAGGTACCCCCGCTGGACACCGCACGTCGCCGTCGGCCGCCCCAAATCAAAGGGCCGCGGGCCGCGGGACATTGCCCCGCTGGCCATCGAATTCGGCGAATCACGGATCAGGAACCGACAGTTCCTGCCGGCCATCGACACCGGAGGAGGACGACGGGACCAGGACCCCGGGCCACCCCGGACAGGAGATGAACCATGACGGTTCGGAGCGCAGGCATTCTGCTATACCGCCGGGTTGGTGGAGCGGGAGTGGACGTGTGGATAGCCCATATGGGCGGACCGTTCTGGGCGCGCAAGGATGCCCGCGCCTGGTCGATTCCCAAGGGTGAATACCTTCCAGACGAGGACCCGCTGGCCGCTGCGCAGCGCGAGTTCGCCGAGGAAATGGGAACTCCTGCACCAGCCGCGCACTACTGCCAGCTCGGTGATTTCCGGCAACCTTCGGGAAAGGTCATCACGGTCTTCGCCGCCGAGTCCGACTTCGCTCCGGAACACATCGTGAGCAACACCTTCGTCCTGGAGTGGCCGAAGGGATCCGGCACGGTCCGCAGCTACCCCGAGGTCGACGACGCCCGCTGGGCCGGACTGCAGGAAGCCCGGACCAAGCTGGTCAGCGGCCAACTGCCGATCCTCGAGGCCTTGATCCAGCACGTGAAGGGCCGCGGGCCCTGACAGGCGCGGCGCGGGGCACCTCCTTGGACTGTCACGCGCCATTGCTGGCCCGGCAGCGGACTGCCATCCTTGGGTAATCCGCACTCCCGGAAGCGAACGAAAGGGAAAGACGATGCCGCTCTATCTGTCGAAGTTCAGCTACACCCCAGAGACCTGGGCCAGGATGATCAGCAACCCGGAAGACCGCGGAAAGGCCGCCCAGGCCTATATCGAATCGGTCGGGGGTAAGCTCCACGGCTTCTGGTATGCCTTCGGCAGCCACGACGGCTACAACCTCTGGGAGGCTCCCAACAACGTGTCCATGGCCGCGGTGGCCCTAGCAATTACCGGCGGCGGTGCGCTGAGTTCGCTGGAAACAACCGTGCTGCTGACCGTCGACGAAACGTTGGACGCCCTGCGGATGGCCGCCGAGGTCGGGTACCGGGCTCCCGGCACCTGACGATCCCGTCCCACGCATAGAGAGGACTCCCTCGATGAATGCAGTCGAACCGACGGGCCGGCGTGAAATGTCTGCCGTCCATCGCGCGGCGAGCCTGAAGGAGCGCGTCTACATCAGCTTCACCAGCCTGGCTGTGGTGCTGGCCCTGCGGAGCCATGCGGACGAGACGTCGCCCGCTGCTGCGGCGGCAACCCTCAGCATCGTGGTCGTCGGTTCCCTGCTCGGGATCTTCGTCGCCGATCTGCTGAGCCACCTGACAGTTCACGCGCAGCTCCCCAGCGGTCAGGAACTGCACCACATGATCGCCGTCAGCACCGAGGCGCTCAGTGTCCTGGTGACTCCGCTCCTTCTCCTCACGGCGGCCGGCCTCGGCCTCTGGTCAACCGCGGTGGCGTTGCAATGGGCAGTCATCGTTCTCGTGGTGACGCTCCTCATCGTCGGCTTCCTCGCGATCCGGCGACTGGAGCTGCCGTTCCGCCACAAAGCCGTGATCATGTTCGCCGAAGTAGTGTTGAGCCTGATGGTCATTGGCCTCGAACTGTTGGCGCACAGCCTCTGACAGGGGCACCGCGGACCGCCGCAGCCTGGGGATCAAGCCGCACTTCCATTCGTTGGGGTGGGTAGCGGCCCAACACCCTCGCCCACCAAAGGAGACTGCTTGCTGATCGTGCTCACCGGAATTGACGGGTCAGGAAAAACGACGGCGGCACGGGCCCTGGTTGATGCTGCCCGCAACGCGGGGAAAGACGTCCTGCTTCTCGGCAATTATGCGGGCCGCCGGCAAATGTCCCTCATCAGTGCCAGACTCGGCGTTCACCTGCCCTCGCGGCCGGCGGACTTTCTGGAAACGGCCGTTCGGACCTTCAACGTCCTGAATTCACACCGCCGCGCCAAACGATATCCCGGCCTGGTGGTCATGGATCGGGACCTGCATTGCCAGCTTGCGCTGCGCCGGATGCACGGACTTCCCCGGGGTCGCGTGCTTCCTTACCTCATCCGTGCGCTCCCCCAGCCCGACCTCCTGATCTACCTCGACATCGACCCCCGAGAGGCGCACGCACGGGTCCTCGCGCGGGGCACCGACTCCGAGCGGCTCGAAGACCTCGAGTCCTTGCGCGAGGCCTACCAATCACTCCCGGAATTCCCAGCGTTTACCAGCATCCCTGCCGACGGGCAGCCGGCCGAGGTGCTGGCCCGGCTGCAGGCCGCCATCGCCCAGTCCTGCGGAGGGCCGGCCGGGTTGCACTCCACCGCCGGCCCCGCCTGACCTCGCACGGACTGAGGCCTCGCGGACTGGCACCTAACGCGCGAGGTATTCCTCGTGCTGCCGGTGCGCTTCCGCCACCAGCGCCCGGATCTTGTCAATGTCCTTGGCCTTGTTGCGGTACTTCAAATCCATGGCCAGAATCTGGGACTCTTCCTCGGTCAGCATCCGGTAAATCCGCTCGCGTTCGGAGGCGTCAGCGGTGTATTCCAGGTCAAGGTAGTTAACGGCGTGCCGGCGCGCGTTGTTGATGGACGTCTGGGCTTTGCCGGCCTTACTCAGCAGCGACGCGACGACCGTCAGGACGAGCACCCCAACGATGACACTCAGGGACAGGCCGGTGCTGATCTCGATCACGGGAACCGGCTGGCCGTCGTTGACGAACGGCAGGTTGTTCTCATGCAGGGCGTGGAGCACCAGTTTGACGCCGATAAAGGCAAGAATCACCGCCAGGCCGTAGGCGAGGTAGATGAGGCGGTCCAGGAGGCCGTCGATCAGGAAGTACAGCTGGCGCAGGCCCATCAGGGAAAACGCGGTGGCGGTGAACACGATGAACACGTTCTGGGTCAGCCCGAAGATCGCCGGGATCGAGTCCAGGGCAAAGAGGATATCGGTTCCCCCGATGGCCACCATCACCAGCAGCATCGGCGTGAGCGCCCTCTTGCCGTCGTGAACTGTAAAGAGCTTGTCCCCGTCGTAGTGCTCCGTGGTGTGGAACAGCTTCCTGGCAATGCGGATCAGGAAATTATCGGCCTGGTCGTCGCCGTGGGCGTCCGGCCGGAGCAGGTTGCCCGCGGTGATCAACAAAATCAGGCCAAAGATGTAGAACACCCACGCAAAGGAATTGATCAGCGCGGCCCCGAGGAAAATGAACCCGGTGCGGGCGATCAGCGAGAAAACGATGCCGAAAAGCAGCACCTTCTGCTGGTCTTCGCGCGGCACCCGGAAACTCGCGATGATGATCAGGAAGACAAACAGGTTGTCGACGGAGAGGGCCTTCTCCGTGATGTAGCCGGCGAAGTATTCCGACCCCATCTCGGTGCCGCCGAAAATCCACACGAGGACACCAAAGAGGACGGCCAGTCCCACGTAGAGGGCCGACCACGCGGCCGCCTCCTTGAGCGTGGGCACGTGGGCCTTGCGGATGTGGAAGAAGTAGTCGAAGGCCAGCAAGGCCAGGATGACGGCGATGGTGCTTGCCCAGATAAGGGGGGAAACGGTCATGTTGCTCAACTTCCGTGAGGGATCCGGCCCCGGAGGCCAGTTCGGTCCGGTAATTCAGGTGATCGGAGAAACTTAAGCGCTGGTGGCATCCTGCACCTCGCCGACGAGTTCCTCAATGATGTCCTCAAGGAACAGCACGCCTGTTGTTGTGCCGTGGGCGTCAAATACCCGTGCGACGTGGGCTCCCGTGCGGCGCATCACGGCCAGGGCGTCTTCGAGTTCGCTGCCGCTGAACGCCGACGCCAGCTTCCGGATCCGTTTGGCGGGGACCGCCTCGCTGAACGCGGCCGGCGTCGTGAGGTCCATAACGTCCTTGAGGTGCAGGTAGCCGGTGGGGGCGCCGTCGTCGTCCGTGAGGATGTAGCGGGAGTAGCCGTGCGCCGCGACAGCCCGCTGGATATCAGCCGGGGTGGCGGACGACGGCAGCAGCACCATCGAATCGATCGGCACTTCGACGTCGGCGACGGTCTTGGCAGTGAACTCGAAGGCCGCGGTCAGGGTCCCGCTGGTGTCCGTCAGCATCCCGTCCCGGGTGGACTGCTCCACGATGTTCGCCACCTCGTCCAGCGTATAGGCGCTGGTGGCTTCGTCCTTGGGTTCAACTTTGAAGAGCCGCAGAATTGAATTTGCGATGCCGTTCAGGGTCCAGATGACCGGCTTGAACACCCGGGCCACCAGCACCAGCGGCGGCGCCAGGAGCAGCGCAGCCCGGGTCGGAACGGAGAAGGAGATGTTCTTCGGCACCATTTCGCCAAACACCACATGCAGGAACGTCACCAGCAGCAGGGCGACGACGAAGGCGACGATGCCGATGGTCTCAGCCGACAGGGAAGTCAAGCCAAGGGGGATCTCCAGCAGGTGGTGGATCGCCGGTTCCGAGACGTTCAGGATAACCAGGGAGCACACCGTGATGCCAAGCTGGCTGGTCGCCAGCATCAGGGTGGCGTGCTCCATCGCCCAGAGGGTGGTCTTGGCCGCTTTGCTTCCGGCCTCGGCCCTCGGCTCGATCTGCGAACGCCGGGCGGAGATGACAGCGAATTCAGCACCGACGAAGAAGGCATTGACGACCAGCAGGACGACGAGCCAGATGATGCCTGGCAGATATTCACTCATGGGTCAGCTCCTGCGTGAGATTGTCGATGATCCGGTCATGGGCGCTCTGCGGGGGTTCCGCGGATTCATCCGGGGTATACCGGAGCCGCTCGACGTGGGTCCCCACCACGCGTTCCACCCGAAGCGTCCCGCCGTCGATGGCCACCTCGTCGCCGAGTTCAGGGATCCGGTCCAGCCGGTCCGTGACGAAGCCGGCCATCGTGTCGTACTCCTCGCCGTCCGGGACGGTGATGCCGGTCCGGTCCAGGAGTTCGTCGGGCCGGAGGGACGCATCAAAAGTCAGCGAACGGCCCGTCCGTACGACGCCGGTGCGCGCACGGTCGTGTTCGTCTTCCAGCTCCCCGACAATCTCTTCCACCAGGTCCTCGAGCGTGACGATGCCGGCCGTGCCGCCATGCTCGTCCGAGACGATCGCCACCTGCAGGCCCTGCCGGCGCAGGAGTCCCAGGAGGGTGTCGACCCCCATCGACTCAGGCACCCGCAGCGGCTCGATCATGAGGTCGGAGGCGGACACTTCCGATCTATTGTCGAGGGCCACCGCGAAGGCTTGTTTGACGTGCAGCACACCAAGGACCTCGTCCCGGTCCCGGCCGATCACCGGGAAACGCGAATATCCGGTAGCTGTCGCCAGGCTGACGATCTGCTCGGCCGTGTCGTCGGCTCCGATCGTCGCCATCCGCACGCGCGGGGTCATCACGTCGGCGGCACTGTGGTCGGAAAACCGCAGTGTCCGGTGCAACAAGGCCGCGTGGTCCAGGTCAAGGACGCCTTCCAGCGCGGAGCGGCGAACCAGGGAGCTCAATTCCTCGGCACTGCGCGCGCCTGACAGCTCTTCCTTAGGTTCAATGCCGAACGACCTGATGATCGAATTGGCCGTGTTGTTGAACAGGAGAATCACTGGCTTGAAGACCGTGGTGAAGAGCGTCTGGAAAGGAACCACCACTCTCGCCGTGGCCAGCGGAAGCGCCAGGGCGAAGTTCTTGGGCACTAGTTCACCAATCACCATGGAGAAAATCGTGGCCAGGAAGATGCCCACGACAGCCCCCACCCCGGGGACAACCGTTTCGGGGAGACCGGCGCTGGTCAACGGTCCGCTGAGCAGTTTGCTGATGGCCGGCTCAAAGGTGTACCCGGTAAGGAGCGTGGTCAAGGTGATGCCGAGTTGCGCGCCGGAGAGGTGCGTCGACGTGACCTTAAGGGCCTTGATAGTGGGCGTCAGCCGCTTCTCGCCGCGCGCCTGGCGGGCTTCAAGGTCGTTGCGGTCCAGGTTGACCAGGGCGAACTCGGAGGCAACGAACATTCCCGTCCCGACCGTCAGGACGAGGCCAACGCCAATCATGATCCATTCATACATTCGGGCGCCCCTCTCCCGCGGTGGCCGGAATCCCGGTCAGGAGGTTGAGGGGCGAGGGCATATGCGAGGGAGGGTCATCCATAGTGCGAACCAGTCTATCCGCCCTGGCCATGACGCCGCGGAGCAATCCGCTGCAGGCGAACCAACGTTCGGCCATCCTGCCGGGCAACGACGTCACGCCATTCGCACAGCATTTTCACAGGCACGCGCTATTGAAGATACAGCCGGATCTACAAGAATGGTCGAAACTGATAGCGGTGTTCGCGGAATCAATGGTGGCCGTGGCTTGCCGTACGTCAGTGGCGGGCGCCTTGGCCTTCCGAGCTGAAACCGACTACTGATGGGTTTCCGAGCATGTTGACTCTGCGAAAGCACGTACTTCCTTCAGTCCTGGCCGTGTTGCTCCTGTCCGCGACCGCCTGTACTTCCGAATCCGCGGCCGGCTCCCGGCCAAACTTCCTGCCCGAAGAAGTGACCAGCAGCCCCGGCAGCGGCGCGACATCCACCGACCCCAGCATTGCGGCTCCTCGGTTGGGGCCCGCGAGTGCGGTCGACGCACGAACGGTGCTTGAGGCCTTCAGGGGCCGGGGCATGGTGAAGCACATGGAGGCGCTGCAGCGTGTCGCTGATGAGAATGACGGCAACCGCGCCTCGGGGACCTCGGGATACGAGGACTCGGCACGCTACGTGGAGGACCAGTTGCGCGCGGCCGGGTACAACCCGGTCAGGCAGACGTTTACCCACCGGCCCGATGACGAGCGGGTGGAGACCTTCAACATTCTCGCCGACACGGAGGGAAGTGCCGAGAACACCATTGTGGTGGGCGCCCATTTGGACTCCGTGGAGGACGGTCCGGGAATCAACGACAACGCCAGCGGCGTCGCTGCAGTGCTGGAAACCGCCCGGTGGATGAAGGAGAGCGGGATCACGCCGGCGAACCGGGTCCGGTTCGCATTCTGGGGCGCCGAAGAGGATGACCTCGACGGCTCCCGGCACTACGTTGACGAGCTGAGCGCGGCCGAAGTCCGCAGGACAGCGGTCTACCTGAATGTGGACATGGCAGCTTCGCCCAACGGCGTGCGGTCCATCCATGACGGTGACGGGTCGGATTTCGAGGAGGCCGGGCCGAAAGGCTCCCAGGAGATCGAGGACGTCTTTTTCCGGTTCTTCGAAGACAATTCGCTGCCGGCGGAAACCACTCCCTTTGACGGCGGGTCCGATTACGAACCGTTCCTGCGGGCAGGCATTCCCGGCGGCGGGCTGTTCACCGGCGACGTGGAATCCAAGACCAAGGCCCAGATGCAGGCTTACGGCGGTGTGGCCGGGAAGAAACTCGATTCCTGCTACCACAAGGCCTGCGACACCATCAGTAACACCAACGCGGACATGCTGAAGGAAATGTCCGCGGCCCTGGCCTACGCCACCGTCACCTACGCCATGGCCCCGCGCGGTTGACCTCCTGGTCCCTGGATATCGGAGGCGGCAGGCCCTGCACGTCACGAAAAGCAGCCGCTCCGCTGGATCATTTGCCGCCAAAGCATGGCCGCACCCCGGGCCGAGCAGGTAGAACTGAGTCATGACTACCTCACCCCTGGTGCTCGGCCCGATGATGCGGTACGTGGATGAGACCTCGGCGAGCGTCTGGATGGAGACCCGGGCTGCTGCCCGGGTCTCCATCCGCGCAGGCGGACGGGACTGGGTAGCCCGTACCTTCGCGGTGCACGGCCACCACTACGCGCTGGTGGAACTGGACGGGCTGGAGCCGGGAACGGTCACACCGTACGCCGTCGACATCAACGGAAGCCAGGTCTGGCCTGATCCCGCATCGGAGTTCCCGCCGTCCATGATCGCGACGCTGCAGACCGGCAAGCCGCTGCGGATGGCTTTCGGCTCCTGCCGGACCAGTGTGCCGCACGATAAGACCGGCAACCGGACCCACGGCGTCGACTCACTGCGGGCTTACGCAGTGGGGATGGCCTCCGGCGGTGACCTGCAGTGGCCGGATCTGGTGGCTTTCCTCGGCGACCAGGTCTACGCCGACCTGACCAGCGAGCAGATGCAGGAGTTCATCCGCGCCCGCCGGGACACCGATGAACCGCCCGGCGAGGAGCTCAAGGACTATGAGGAATACGCCCACCTCTACAATCTGGCCTGGTCTGACCCCGCGAACAGGTGGCTGCTGTCCACCCTTCCCAGCGCCATGATTTTCGACGACCACGACATCCGCGACGACTGGAATACCTCACTCAGCTGGAGAAAGCAGATGGAGGCCACGTCCTGGTGGCATGGGCGGATCGTCGCCGGGCTGGCCTCCTACTGGGTGTACCAGCATCTGGGGAACCTGTCGCCGCAGGAGCGGGCCGGGGACGCCGTGTGGCAGCTGATCGCCGGGCACGCGGGCGAGGATGAGATCGACGTGAGCGCCGAGCTGGACAGTTTCGCGGACCGGGCAGACAAGGACCCGGGATCGTACCGGTGGAGCTACTGTCGCGATTTCGGGGACACGCGGCTGATTGTGGTGGATTCCCGGGCGGCCCGGGACCTGACGCCGGATGACCGCGCCTTGGTGGACAAGGCGGAAATGGCCTGGCTCGACGGACGGATGCGCGGCGGTTTCCGCCACCTGCTGGTAGCGACGTCGCTGCCTTTCCTGCTGCCGATGGGACTGCACTACGTCGAGTCCTGGAATGAGGCAATTTCCCAAGGTGCGTGGGGGAAACCTGTTTCCCGGGTCGGCGAAAAGCTGCGCCAGGCGGTGGACCTTGAACACTGGGGCGCCTTCCAGAACAGTTTCCAGGAAGTGGCGGCCATGGTGACCGAGGTCGCCGACGGCAAACGCGGCCCGGCACCGGAAACCATCGCGTTTCTCTCCGGAGACGTGCACTACTCCTACGTTTCGGAGGTGGAGCGCTCCTCCGGCAGCCGGATCGTGCAGGCCGTCTGCTCCCCCATCCGCAACCCGCTGCCCCGGCTGATGAGGTCCTTCGCGGCCGTCATGTCCTACGGTCTGGCCTCCCCGGTAGGCGCCCTGGTAGCGCGCTCGGCGAAGGTCCCTGACCCGCCGTTTCGCTGGTCTGGCATCAAAGGGCCCTGGTTCGACAACAACCTGGCCTGCCTGGAAGTAGCACCGGAGGGGCTGAATCTATGGTGGCAGACCGGCGTCGTGGATGGCGGTGACCAGCTGCATCCCCGGCTGAAACTCGTCTCCTCCGTCACGCTGGCACCCCGGCGGGCAGAGGAGCCCGCCGGGTGAGCCCGGCCTCATTACGCCCGGCAGCGGAATAGCAGGAGACTTCGAAGACTTGTTCCCATTGGACGGCCATGGGGCCGCCGCCAGAAAAGGATTCTCCGTGCCAACTGCTTTTGTACCCTTCACCCTGCTCGCCACCGCACGGGAAGGCCACCAGCGCGCCTTCCAAACGGACATCGAGCGGCTGGTATCCGACCACCGTGCACCGCTGTCCACCGTCAAGTCCACGTCGACGATGGCCTGCCTGCGGGGCGCCATCGCAAAAGACGAGCACACCGCCACTGAGGCGAGCCTCGCCACATTCCTGGCGGACCGCCTGGCCACCAACGGCATTCACCTCGACATCACGGTGCGCCTGGAGCATTAGCCCTGGTGGATCGGGTTTGGCGACGGCAGCGGCCCGTTCGTGAGCGCGGACGGCTCGTACCGTTCCAGGGCCGTGCCGCCGGCGACAATCGTCCTCAGTTCCGCGAGGCTCCCTGAAAGATCGCCGGCGGCACGGGCCTGGACCAGCACGTTGCCGAGGGCGGTCGCTTCAACCGGGCCCGCGATGACGGGACGGCCGGTGGCATCGGCCGTGAGCTGGCACAGGAGCCTGTTTTGCGAGCCTCCGCCCACGATGTGCACCACGTCCACCACCACGTCCGCGAGGCGTTCGGCGTCGGCGACTGTCCGGGCGTAGCCAGCAGCGAGGCTGTCCAGGATGCAACGGGTGATCGCAGCGGGGTTGTCGGTGAGGACGGCTCCGGTGATGCGTGAAGCAGCCCGGATCCTTTCGGGCATATTGTCCGGTGCGATGAAGTACGGATCGTTGGCGTTGATTTGGGGCCCGCCTGGCGGCAGGGCGGCGGCGGCCGCCAGCAGCTGGCTCAACTCAAGCGAGTAGCCGCCGGCGGCCCAGCTGCGCTGGCATTCGCTGAGAAGCCAGAGTCCTCCGACGTTGCGGAGGTACCTGATGGTGCCGTCCACGCCGCGTTCGTTGGTGAAGTTCGCCTGCCGGCTGGCTTCGGTGAGCACGGGGCGCTTCAGCTCGACCCCTACCAGGGACCAGGTCCCGGAGGAGATATAGGCGAAGTTCCCGGTCCGGGCCGGGATGGCGGCGACGGCGGAGGCGGTGTCGTGCGAGCCGACGGCCACTACCTTCGTGGCAGGGTCCAGTCCGGTCCTGGCGGCGATGCCGGGCAGCAGGGTGCCGACGGTTTCGCCGGGCTGGATCAGCGGGGGGAACAGGTCCCGGGGCAGCTCCAGAGCGGTCAGGAACTCCGTGGCCCACTGCCCCGCCACGGCATCGAAAAGTCCCGTGGTGGAGGCATTGGTGGCCTCGGTTCGGCGCTGGCCGGTGAGGAGGAACGCGATCAGGTCCGGAACGAGCAGGGCCTGGAGCCCGGTCAGGTCAGCTT
Organism: Pseudarthrobacter sp. MDT1-56; assembly: GCF_059383555.1. NCBI lineage: Bacteria > Bacillati > Actinomycetota > Actinomycetes > Micrococcales > Micrococcaceae > Pseudarthrobacter > Pseudarthrobacter sp. MDT1-56. The sequence goes on along the minus strand of NZ_JBWZCK010000002.1, from coordinate 16,126 downwards.
CGCTGGCGAGCTGGTAGATCGTGTTGAATTCCAGGAACTGCAGCCCGGTCGTCGCGTACAGGCGTTCCGGATCGAGGCGCCGGTGGACCTTCGCCACCGCACCGCGGCCCCGGCCATCCCGGTAGCTGAAAGGCTGCGCGACCAGCTCGCCGGCGGTGTTCACCCTCCCGTAGTCCACGGCCCAGGTGTCGATCCCGATGCTGGTGAGCCGTTCCCCGTGCTCGGCTGCGCAGCCCGCGGCAGCCGTCAGGCCGGTGAGCACCTCCGCGAAGAGCGCGGTGAAATCCCAGCGCAGGCCGCCGTCGGATTCCACCACGCCGTTGGGGAACCGGTGGACCGTTTCCAGCACAACACCCGGGGTCCCTCCGTCACGGGTGATTCGTCCCAGAATCACGCGGCCGGAGGACGCCCCAATATCGACCGCAGCAAACACCCCGCCGGCCGTGGATGGTGCCGTGGTCATCGGAGGAAGGCGGTGGCGACGCCGGCGTCCACCGGGATGTGCAGTCCGGTGGTGTGCGAGAGTTCGCTGCCGGTGAGGACGGCGACGGCGTTTGCCACGTTTTCCGGCAGGACTTCGCGCTTGAGCAGGGTCCGCTGGGCGTAGTACTTGCCCAGGTCCTGCTCGTCGACACCGTACACGGCGGCGCGCTTGGCGCCCCAGCCGCCGGCGAAGATCCCGGAGCCGCGGACCACCCCGTCGGGGTTGATCCCGTTGACCCGGATGCCGTACTCGCCCAGTTCCGCCGCGAGGAGCCGGACCTGGTGCGCCTGGTCGGCCTTGGTGGCGGAGTAGGCAATGTTGTTCGGCCCGGCGAAGACGGAGTTCTTCGAGGAAATGTAGATAATGTCCCCGCCCATGCCCTGGTCAATCAGGACCCTCGCTGCGGCCTTGGAGACCAGGAAGGAGCCCTTGGCCATGACGTTGTGCTGCAGGTCCCAGTCCTGCTCGGTGGTTTCCAGCAGCGGTTTGGAGATGGACAGTCCGGCGTTGTTGACCACGAGGTCCAGGCCGCCGAAGGCGAGCACGGCGGCGTTCACCGCGGCGATGACCTGGGCTTCGTCGGTGACATCGGCCTGGATGCCGACGGCGACGTCGGAGCCGCCGAGCTCCGCCGCGGCAGCCCGTGCGGTGTCCAGGTTCAGGTCAGCGATGACGACGCAGGCGCCCTCGGCCGCGAGCCGGGTGGCGATGGCCTTGCCGATGCCCGACGCCGCCCCGGTCACCAGCGCGATGCGGGAGGCGTGGGACTTCGGTTGGGGCATGCGGGCCAGTTTGGCTTCCTCCAGCGCCCAGTATTCGATCCGGAACTTCTCGGCTTCCTCGATCGGGGCGTAGGTGGAGATTGCCTCAGCGCCGCGCATCACATTGATCGCGTTGAGGTAGTACTCCCCGGCGACCCGCGCGGTCTGCTTGTCCTTTCCGTAGGAGAACATTCCGACGCCCGGGACCAGGACGATGGCGGGGTCCGCCCCGCGCAGCGCGGGTGAGTCCGCGTCCGCATGGCGGTCGTAGTATCCCTGGTAGTCCTCCCGGTAGGCGGCGTGGAGTTCCTTCAGCCGGGCCACGGACTCCTCGATCGAGGCGTCCGCCGGCAGGTCCAGGACCAGCGGTTTGACCTTGGTGCGCAGGAAATGGTCAGGACACGAGGTACCCAGCGCACCGAGGCGTGGATGTTCGGCGCCTTCGAGGAAGTCAAGGACGGCGGCATCATCGCTGAAGTGTCCGATCACGGGCTTGTCAGTGGAGGCCAGCCCGCGGATCACCGGTGCCAGGGCTGCAGCCCTGGCGCGACGCCCGGCCTCCGGCAGGGCGCCATAGCCGGGAAGTTTCGGTCCGAAAGGCTCGGGCCGGCCGTGTTCCGCGATGTATTTCTCGGCCTGTTCGATGATCCACAGGGAGTTCGTTTCGGCTTCCTCACTGGTGGCGCCCCACGCGGTGGTGCCGTGGCCGCCCAGGATGGTGCCGACGGCCTGCGGGTTGGCGTCCTTGATCGCGGCGATGTCCAGCCCGAGCTGGAAACCGGGACGGCGCCACGGCACCCAGGCCACCTTGTCGCCGAAGATCCTGGCGGTCAGCGCCTCGCCGTCGGCGGCCGTGGCGATCGTGATTCCCGCGTCCGGGTGGAGGTGGTCCACGTGGGCTGCGTCCACCAGTCCGTGCATGGCGGTGTCAATCGAGGGGGCCGCCCCGCCCTTGCCATGCAGGCAGTAATCGAATGCGGCCACCATCTCGTCTTCGCGGTCGACGCCGGGGTAGACGTTTTTTAGGGCCTGCAGCCGGTCCAGGCGCAGGACCGCGAGTCCGGATTCGGTCAGCGTGCCCAGGTCACCGCCGGATCCCTTGACCCACAGGAGCTGCACGTCTTCGCCGGTGACAGGGTCCTTTTCGGTGCCCTTGGCGGAGGTGTTGCCACCGGCGAAATTGGTGTTTCGTTTGTCGGCGCCGAGCCGGTTGGAACGGCGTACCAGCTGTTCAACGGTTGGATTGGTCATGGTCTTAGGCTCCCCATCCGGCCTGGTGGCCGCCCTGGCGGTCGGCATTGATCTTTTCCTGGTATCCGCTGGCGGCGAAGGCTGCCATCGGGTCGGCGGGAAGTCCCCGCGATTCGCGCCATTCCGCCAGTCCGGGGCGGACATCGGTGTAGAACGCGTCCATCAGTACCGCGTTGGCAGCGAGGACATCGCCCGTGTGCTGCGCGGCCTCGAGGGCTGCGGTGTCGACAAGGAGGGCCCGCGCCGTCATCTCCTGGACGTTGAGCACGGAACGGATCTGGCCGGGGATCTTCCCTTCGATGTTGTGGCACTGGTCCAGCATGAACGCCACCCCGGCGGCCGGCTCCAGCCCGCCGCCGCGGACCACCTCGTGCATGATGCGGAACAGCTGGAACGGATCCGCGGCCCCCACAATCAGGTCATCGTCGGCGTAGAAGCGCGAGTTGAAGTCGAAGGAACCGAGCTTCCCCAGCCGCAGGAGCTGCGCGACGATGAACTCGATGTTCGTCCCGGGCGCGTGGTGTCCGGTGTCCAGGCATACCCTGGCCTTCTCGCCCAGGGCGGCGCAGTGCACGTAGGAGGTGCCCCAATCCGGAACGTCGGTGTGGTAGAAAGCCGGCTCGAAGAACTTGTACTCCAGCACCATCCGCTGGTTCTCGCCGAGACGGTCGTAGACCTTGCGGAGGGATTCGGCCAGCCAGTCCTGGCGGGCCCGCATGTTGCCCTGTCCCGGGTAGTTGGTGCCGTCGGCCAGCCAGATTTTCAGGTCCTGCGAGCCGGTCATGTTCATCACTTCCAGGCACTCGTACATATGGTCCACCGCCTTTTGCCGCACCGCCGGATCGCTGTGCGTGAGGCTGCCGAACTTGTAGTCGTCGTCCTGGAAGGTGTTGCTGTTGATCGTCCCGAGCTTGACGCCCAGGCCGGCCGCGTAGTCCGCCAGCACGGCATAGTCGTCGACTTTGTCCCAGGGAATGTGCAGGGCAACCGAGGGGGCAAGCCCCGTCAGGGCGTTGACCTGGGCGGCGTCGGCGAGTTTCTCCTCAATGGTGCGCGGAGTTCCCGGTGTGGCGAAGACCTTGAACCGAGTGCCGGAATTGCCGAACGCCCAGGAGGGCAGTTCGATGCTCTGTTGTTCGAGCGTGGTCAGAACGTCGGTGGGGATAGACACGTCAGTCTCCTAGGGACTTGGACTGGGTGAGGGCTGACGCGGCTGCGGCCAGCTGGTCCTCGAGGTTGAATACTTCGGTCAGTTGGAGGAACCCCTCATCGGGGGCCCCGTTCAGGTCTTCGAAAAAGCCGGACATCTCGGCTTGCCAGCGGGCGTTGATGTCCTTGGCTGCCATCCGGGCCTGGGCTTCCTCGAGGTTGTCGGTTTCGAAGTAGCCGATCAGCAGCCCGTCAGGGCGGAGGAAGAGGGAGTAGTTGTTCCAGCCGGCGGACTTCAGGGCCTGGAGCATCTCCGGCCACACGGCGGCGTGGCGGGCCTTGTACTCGGCGATCCGTCCGGGTTTGAGCTGGAGCTGGAAGCAGACGCGCCTGGTGCTCATGACAGGACCACCTGCCGGTGTTCAATGCCCAGCAGGGACGCGGCTGCCTTGATGTCGGCACCGCGGTGTCCGACGCAGAGCGCCCAGTGGTGGCCGATGGCGGTCTGGCTCCAGCGGTCCACCCAGAGTCCCGGGTCACCGCCGAAGTCCACCCGTGAGGTTGTGTTGCCTATCGCGAGGAGCGGGCCGGGCACCACTTCACCTTCGGAGGTGATGAACACGTAGCTGCCGTCCGGGTCCTGCCCGAGCCCGAACGTGGTGACCGGGCCGTGCCGGACGTCGAATTCGACCGAGACGCCCCAGCCGCGCTTGCCGTGGAAGACGCCCAGGCCACGCAGCAGCGGTTGCTGCGCAGAAACGGCCAGGTGGGCGGGACCGTCGTGGCCCATTTCCACCACGTTGTCGAAGAAGTTCAGGGCCTGGATTTCGGTGAACGACCCGCCGGCACCAATCGCCTGCGCTGCGAGCATGGCGATGGAGGTCCGCAATTCGAACTCGCCGGCCATCGGGATTCCCCGGGCCGTGAGGATGGAGGACCCGAGGATCATCCCGGCACCGAGGCGTTCGTGCTGCTCGCCGGCGAGGCCGCGGTGGTAGTAGGCCACGGAGTCGAGGTCGAAGTCTTCCACGAGCCGGTCCAGGCCGACGGATACTTTCGCGCCCCAGGCGAAGTCGTCGTCGTTCACGGAACCGTCGAGGACAAACAGCTGCCGGGCCAGGTCGAGGCGTTCAGCGACTTCAGTGTCGGTGACCTCGTTCACCCGTTCCCGGAGGTCATCGAATTCCAGCACTTCGACGTGGGAGCCGAAGGTCGTGGAGACGGTGGTGAGGTCGGTGGCGACATCCAGCATGCCCGGATACAGGTGGCCCATGAGCCCGTGCCGGGCGTTGCGCAAGCGGGCGCGGACGCCGGCCGCGTGCACCCACCGGGTGATGCGGTCCCAGGCGGCTTCCTGCTTGAGGTGCCCGGAAACGGAGCGGAACTCGATGCCGGCCCGGCGGAAGACGTTGGCGACCTCGGGGACCGGGCACTGGCCGCAGTAGGCCAGCCACTTTCCGGTGTCGAAGTTGGCGTGGTCCATGGCTTCGGTGGGCTGCAGGTCAATCACCAGGACGGGGGTCTTGGCCCGCTGGGCGATGGGGAGCACCATCGACGAGGTCAGGTAGGTGGTCAGGAAAATGACGATGAGGTCGCAGTCGGCGATGCGAAGCTTTTCGCCGGCTGCGGCTGCTTCCTGCGCATCGGAGATGAAGCCGGTGTTGACGACGTCGGCGTCGAGTGCTTCGAAGCGGTCCGTCACGTAGCGGACGGACTCCTGCAGCTGCGGCAGCAACTCGGGAAACTGGGGCCAGTAGGCGCCAAGGCCGCCGGAGACCAATCCGATGCGGGTGGGCCGGCGGCGGTGCGGTTGGAGCAGCCGCGCATCCGGTTGTTTCTGGTTCATGTGAAGGGGCCTTCCGGCATGGAAAAGGAACTCGTGGGGCTCAGCGCGCCCGCTCCCGGCAGGGGACGGTGCAGTGTACGGGGGCGGTGCGGGGTTGGCGCCGGGCAGGCTGTCAGCAGCCTGCCCGGCGGCTCAGTTCGGGCCGCTCAGACGCGGCGGCTCAGAAGTTGTACTTGTCGATGTTCTCGGCGTTGAAGACCGTGGGCGGTCCGACGATCACGAGGCCACCCTTTTCGACTTTGCGTTCGCCCAGCTCGCCGGCGGTGAACGTGTCCCCTTCGGCGCCGGTCATCTTGCCGTCCGTGAGCGCCTTGCCGGCAAAGGCGGCAACGTAGCCCAGCTGCGCCGGATCCCAGAGGGCGAATTCCTTCACGGTCCCGTCCTTGACGAAGGGTCGCATTTCATTGGGCAGCCCCAGACCGGTGAGGGCTACTTTGCCCTTGTACTCGGAGGTCGAGAGGTACCGGGCGGTGGCCGCAATGCCGACGGTGGTCGGTGAGATGATGCCCTTCAGGTTCGGGTGGGCCTGCATCAGGCCCTGGGCTTCCTGGAACGACTTGGTGTCGTTGTCGTCGCCGTACACCTTGGATACGAGTTTGATGTCCTTGTAGGCGGGGTTGGAGGCCAGTTCCTCTTCCATGAACTTGATCCACTCGTTCTGGTTCGTGGCGTTCGCCGTGGCTGACAGGATGGCGATTTCGCCGCTGCCGCCGATCTGCTCGGAAATCAGCTTGGTCTGGATCAGCGCCACTTCCTTGGCCACCACCTGGCTGATGAAGACGTCGCGGCAGTCCGGGTTGGCGTCCGAGTCGAACGCCACGATCTTGGCACCGGCCGACCGGGCTTCACCGAGCGCCGTGCAGACGGCGTCGGGATCGTTGGCGGCGATCACAATGACGTTGGTGCCGGCCTGCGTCTCGGCGTTGATGAACGAGACCTGGCTGGAGGCGGAGGCCTCGAGCGGTCCGACCACCTGGGCGGAGGCGAAGCCGGCTTCGGTGGCGCCCTTCTTGCCGCCGCCCAGGACAACGTCGGTGTAGGGGTTGTTGAGCTGCTTGGGGATGAAGGTGATCTTCAGGTCCCCGCCCGCGGCGGGACTGCTTCCATCGGTGGATCCCGAGCCGCTGTTGCAGGCGGTCAGGGCTAGTGCGGCGGCGGCAGCGATGGCCACCACGCCCGCCAAACGGCCGGTCTGGCCCGGGCTCTTGCGGTTCAACATCATTGTTCTTCCTTTTTCCTCGTGCGGTCGGTACAGCCGGTCCGTTCTGGATGCGGCGGGTAGTGCAGTGGGCAAAATTTCAGCTGGTGCTTGCGGTGAAACTTCGGCGGACGCGTCGGGTGTGGCGCCATTGTTTGATCGCGGAGCCGACGCTCGGTGCCACGACCGAGACGATCAGCAGCAGCCCGGTCACGGTGATGAGGACGACGTCGGACACGCGGGCCAGGCGGAGGGCGTAGTTGAGGCTTCCGATCAGCAGGACACCGGCGATCACGCCGGGGATGGACCCCTTGCCGCCGAAGATCGAGACCCCGCCCAGCAGAACCGCTGCGATGACGGCGAGTTCCAGGCCGGACGCGTTGTCGCTGCGGGCGCTCGTGTAGCGCAATGTCCAGTAGATCCCGGCCAGGGCCGAGACTGCGCCGGAGGCCACATAGAGCCAGAACTTGCTGCGGGCCACCTTGATGCCGACAAAGCTGGCGGCTTCCTTGCTGTAGCCGATGGCGAACAGACCGCGGCCGAACGGCGTGAAATGCAACAGGACCCCAAAGAAGACGATGACGACCACGACGCCGATCATGACGGTGGGGATGCCCGTGCCGCCGAGCTTGGAGGTGAAGAAGGCAGTCAGGGCTTTCGGGAAATTGGCCACGGCGTTGTCGCCGATAGTGACGAGGGCCAGGCCCCGGAAGAGGGCCAGGGTGCCGATCGTGACCGCCAGGGAGGGCAGTCCGAGGACCGCGATCAGGAAGCCGTTGAACATTCCGGCCGCGATGCCGGCGAGCAGGCTGATCGCCAGGACCAGCCAGATGTCCATGCCGCCGGCCCAGAGCACGCCCATCAGGGCGCTGGTCAGTCCTGCAATGCTCGCGACCGAGAGGTCGATTTCGCCGGTGATGATGATCAGGGTCATTGGCATGGCGATCAGCAGGACCGGGATGACGTCCAGGAGCAGGAATCCGGTGGTTACCGGTGAAGCGAAACGCGGGATGGCGATGGCTGCATAGATCAGGAACGCCAGCAGGGCATAGATGGTGATGGCGTCGCGGCCGGCCAGGATCCTCGCGGCGCCTGTCCTGCCCTTGGGTTCGGAGGCCAGCGGCTTGGTGCTGTCAGCCACCGGAGCCGGAACCGTGCCGGTTGTCGATGTGGTTTCAGACATTGCGTGCCTCGCTTATCCGCAGTTTCTTGGCTGTGCGCAGGCTTGCCACGCGGTCAATGATGATGGCCGTGAGGATCAGTACGCCGACGATTGCCTGTTGCCAGAATTTGTCGACGCGCAGGGCGGTCAGGGAGCTGGTGATGGTGGTGAGGAGCAACGCGCCGAGGGCGGCGCCGGTCACCGATCCGCTGCCGCCGAAGATGGCCACTCCCCCCACGACGGCGGCAGCCACGACGGTCAGTTCCATGCCGGTTCCCGTGGTGGCGCCGACGGAGTTGAAGCGGCTGGCGTAGAGCACGCCGGCCAGTCCGGCCAGGGCACCGTTGGCCAGGAAGGCCAGGAGCACGCGCTTGGACACCTTGATGCCGAAGGCGGTGGCCGCATCCGGATCGGAACCGATGGCGTAGAGGTCGCGTCCAGGACGGGTGCCGGCCATGTAGACCGCCACCGCGACGACGACCAGGATGGCCAGCAGGGTGATGATGGGGAACCCCAGCACGGTGTCCACCGAAAGGGCTCCGAAGGCGTCCGGCCGGTCCCCGGCGAAGTACTGCTTCCCACCGGCCCAGGCGTTGTTCAGGCCACGGAAGACGTAGAGGGTTCCGAGGGTGATGACGAGGGCGGGCACCTTGGCCGCGGTCACCAGGAGCCCGTTGATCGCCCCCAGCAACGCGCCGAAGGCCATGCCGATCACGAACACCGCAAAAATCGGCAGCTCGGGCATGGCGGAGAAGATGGAGCCGGTGCCGAAGGCCACCAGCCCCAGCATCGACCCCACGGACAGGTCGATGTTCCGGGTAATGATCAGCAGGGTCTGCCCGGCCGCCAGGATCATCACGATGGTGGCATTGAGCAGGAGGTCCTTGACGCCCTGGGGCGTTAGGAACAGCGGGTTGATCAGGTAGGTGACGAGCACCAGCAGCGCCAGTGCGATGATCACGGGCACTTCGCGCAGCCGCAGCACGGAGGCCACGGCACCACGGGCACTGCCGGCGGGCGCCGCCGTCGTCGGCTTTTTGTGGTCCAGAGCTGAGCTCACAGGGTTCCTCCTGCGGAAGATGTTGCGGCGTGCATGACGGATTCGGGGTTGGCCACGGCGCGGTCCAGTTCGGCGGTGATCCGGCCCTCGCGCATGACCAGGACGCGGTCCGCCATCCCGAGGACTTCGGGCAGTTCGGAGGAGATCATGAGGATGGCGATCCCCCGTCCCGCGAGGTCGGAAATGAGCCGGTGGACCTCGCTTTTGGTCCCGACGTCGATCCCTCGGGTGGGTTCGTCAATGATCAGCAGCTGCGGGTCGGTGGCCAGCCACTTGGCAAGCACCACCTTCTGCTGGTTTCCGCCGGAGAGGGTGGAGACTGCGTGTTCCTGCGATCCGGCCTTGACCTGGAGCCGCTTGCTCCAGTCCTGGGCGGCACGGCGCTCGGCGGCGCCGTTGATCAGGCCCGCCGTCGCCAGCTTGTTGCGCAGCGTGAGGGTGACGTTACGGGCCACGGAGAGGTTCATGACCAGTCCCTGCTTGCGGCGGTCTTCAGGAACGAATCCCATGCCCGCGGTGATGGCCGCCTGCGGATCGCGTGCTTTGAGTCTTCTTCCTTTGAAACTGATCTCACCGGCGTCGTAGGGGTCGATGCCGAAGACGGCGCGGGCGACCTCCGTGCGGCCGGCGCCCACCAGGCCGGCCAGCGCCACGATCTCCCCGGCCCGGACCTCGAAGCTGATGTCGTTGAAGACCCCGGCCCGGCTGAGGCCGTCGACCTTCAGGACAGTGTCGCCGATCTCCGCAACGGTCTTGGGGAAGAGCGCCTCGATGTCGCGGCCGACCATCTCGCGGACAATCTCCGCGACGGTGACATCGGAGGTCCGGTGCGTGGAGATGTACCGGCCGTCCCGCATGACCGTGATCCGGTCGCACAGATCAAAGACCTCGTCGAAGCGGTGCGAGATGAAGAGGATGCCGGTGCCCTTGTCCCGGAGGCTGCGGGCGACGGCGAACAGCCGCTCCACTTCCACTCCGCTCAGCGCTGCCGTCGGTTCGTCCATCACGAGCACTTTGGCGTCGAGCGATATGGCCTTGGCGATTTCGATGATCTGTTGGTCCGCAATGGACAGGCCCTCGGCAATACGCGTCGGATCGATGGGGACGCCGAGGCGGTCGAAGAGTTTGCTGGCCTCCCGGACCATGGCCGCCTTGCTGATCAGGCCGAACCGGCCCTTGGGCTGGCGTCCGACGAAGATGTTCTCCGCGACGGTGAGGTCCGGAAAGAGCGTGGGTTCCTGGTAGATGACGGAGATGCCCGCGGCCTTGCTGTCGCCGACGTTGCGGAACTGGACACTCTCGCCGCCGACCCTGAAGTCGCCGGAATCCGGATGGTGCAGGCCGGCGAGGATCTTCACCAGGGTGGACTTTCCGGCCCCGTTCTCGCCGACCAGGGCGTGGATTTCGCCGGCCCGGAGTTCGATGGTGCCATCGGCCAGCGCGACCACCGGGCCGAAGGTCTTGGCTGCATGGGAAAGGGAAAGTACCGGTCCCGGTCCGTCCGGTGAGGGACCGGACCGGGAGCTGTCTGTCTGCTGCATGGAAGTAACCGCACCTTTGGGGCTGAGTGAACATCATAATGAATCGTTTCAGAGCTGCTGTGATTTGAATCATATGAGCAGGGTGGCCTCGTCGTCAATAGGCCCAGAATCCCCGCGCCGGCATTTTTGATTCGTTTCAATGAAAGGGTTCAAAATGGGTCCGGGGCGGGTATCCTAGGGGCACCAACTTCGGTTCGCCCGCTTGCCTCTCCCCCGCGGCGGCGACGTCCCGCCTTCAGGAGCTCAGGAATGGTTTCAGCCAGCGTCAAGGACGTCGCGGCCCTGGCCGGCGTCTCCGTCGGGACGGTATCGAACGTGCTGAACCGTCCGGAAAAGGTGTCCACGGAGGTCACCTCCCGGGTGCAGGCCGCGATCGACAAGCTTGGATTCGTGCGCAACGACGCCGCACGCCAGCTCCGCGCCGGCCTGAGCCACAGTGTTGGCCTGGTGGTGCTGGACGCCGCGAACCCCTTCTTCACCGATCTGGCCAGAGGAGCGGAAGACCGGGCTGCTGCCGAACATTTCACCGTACTGGTGGGCAACAGCAACGAGGACGCAGGGCGGGAAGCGGCCTACCTGGATCTGTTTGAACAGCAGCGTGTCCGCGGCGTGCTGATCTCCCCCGTGGGCAATGTGATCCCCCGGCTTGAACAGCTGCGCCGCAGGGGTATCCCCACGGTCCTGGTGGACCGGCAGGCGGATAACTTGAGTTTCTCTTCCGTCGCGGTGGACGACCTGGCCGGCGGTGAGATGGCTGTTGCGCACCTGCTCTCCGTGGGCCGGCGCCGGATCGCCTTCGTGGGCGGGCCGGAAACTATCCGCCAGGTGGCAGACCGGCTGTCCGGAGCGCGCAAGGCCATCGAGGCTGCGCCCGGCGCCAGCCTGGAAGTCATCAGGACGGAGTCGTTGACCGTCCTGTCCGGCCGTGCCGCCGGCGAAGCCATCCGGCTCCGGCCCGCGGCACAACGGCCGGATGCGATTTTCGCGGCCAACGATCTGCTCGCGGTGGGTGTCCTGCAGGGGCTCATGCTGATGGGCGGCGTGCCGGTGCCGCAGGAAATTGCGTTGATTGGCTATGACGATATCGAGTTCGCCGCGGCCGCCGTGGTCCCCCTTTCGTCCATCCGGCAGCCCAGCGCCCTGATTGGTTCCACCGCCCTGGAGTTGTTGCTCCGGGAGGCCAACCCGGAGTCCGGGTTTGTGCCACGCCAGGTCGTCTTTCCCCCTGAACTGGTGGTCCGGGCGTCCACCTTGGTCTGACGGCACGGGGTGGCATCGCGAAATCCGCCCCGGCGTCACGGACGGGTGAAGGTCTACCGGTATTGGAGCGGCGCCGCGGGGTCAGGAGCGATGGTGTCCGCCAAACCCTGGCGGCCGTCCTCGGCGGCACCCCCGGGTGCCGTCCCGTCGGTCGCCGGCTTTTCCGGGGGAAGTTCGCGGGGCGGCCCGGTCCCGCCAGGGCCAGGGCTGCCCGGTGTGGGGAAAGCCGCGGTGTCCGCTGCGATTGCGTCGCAGACGCTGTCGACCTCATGCCAGAATCTGGCGTCAACCCAGTAGCCGGTATGGCTAAGGATCCGAGGCAGCGGCTGGGCGAACACGAATTTGTCCGTCGGCGGGTCGACAAGGCGGACGTCCGTCGTACTGGGCGCGGGCCAGTCATCCGTGGCGACCGGTCCGCCGATGTAATCGGTCTCGTAGTAGACGTTGCGCCACCGGACCGCACCGATGCCGCCGTGGCCCCCGGCGAAATTCTGCAGGAGTCCGTCGCTGACCAGGGCGGGAAACGCCCAGCGATACAGCTTCGCCAGCGGGGAACCGAGGGTCACCAGGCCGACGGTCTTCTCCTCGTGGCGGGCGGACTGGCGCGCCAGCGCGGCGGCGGCCACCATGCTGCCCTGCGAGTGCGCGGTGAGCACCACCCGGCCCTGGTTGTCATGCAACCGCCAGATCCGGCGTGTCAGCTCGGGCACCGCCCGCTCGGTGTACGAAGGAGGGGCGAACGGGTGGAAGGACCGCGGAAAGAACGTCCCGACGTCGAACGGCGAGAGCAGGATCTTGCGCCATTTCTCCTGCCGGAACGCGAGCCGGAGGACCACCCCGTACACAATGGGCAACGAGGCGCTGATCCACGTGGCCACTCCGATGTTCAGGAAGGGCGGATCCTGATCGAGCACAAAGACCTGGGTGGCAAAAAGCGCCACACCCAGCAGAGCCGCACCGGCGACCGCAATCATCAGGTAGGCCGCCAGGGTGGGGGCGTACTCGCCGAGCAATCGCATCCTCGCCACCTTGCGGACCCAGGGGCTGGGGCGCGTTCCGTCACCTGCCCGTAGGGCTGCGGACCGGCCCCAGCTGAACGGCGCCGGGTCAAAGGCCGACACCGTCCAGGCGTTCCCGCGACTCCGGGACGTCCTGCTTGCCGGTGCTGCAGCTTCCATGGGCGGACCGGCCTGCACTGCCTCCGCTGCGTCGTAGTCGCGCTGGAGTTCGACCACGAGGCTCACCGCGCGCTGCCGTGATGTGACGGACAGCCACACGCCGGCGGCCGCCGCGAAAAGTCCAAGCACGCCGATAAGGCCCAGGGCCAGAAGGGAAGCGATCGACGCCACCGCCTTCGGCACCCACAGCACCGGGCCCGCGTAATTGCCCGCAGCGGGTCGCCCGCCGCTGACTTCTTGTGGCCCGAGCCCGTATTCGATCGTCCCGAGCCCGGCGGCGACGAGCATCATCAACGACAACAGCACTGCGTTGGCCACTATGAGTGCCACGACATTCAGGACCAGTGGCGCCGCCCACGGGAACACACTGTTGGAGCCGCGAGCAATGGCCGTCAAGCGCTTGATCCGCCCGGGCCCGGGCTCCTCGACCCTCAGGGCGTTCCGCCACCGGATGATCCACGCCGCCACCAGCTGCATCATCAAGGGGACCAGCAGCACGAGAGTGAGCGCCCAGCCAGTAGCGACAGACGAACCGATGCCCGGCAGGACGCCCGCCGGTTGGGTGACGGTCTCCGGCCCACCGCCGGCCTCGTTGAGTTCCAGAGGCAGGGTCAGGGCGCCGGTGACCGAGGCCAGCAGGGCGCCGATTGCTGCATAGAGCGTTCCCCGGGCGAGCTGCTCGTGCGCCTCGTCCGATGCGAGCATCACGATGACAGCAGCGATCACGACGGCGGAGGCCACGCCGGCTGCCCGGGCGGCCACGTGGGCGCCCGTGTCCGTGAGGTCCACACGTCCGCCGAGTTCGGACACGCACCAGCCCAGCGTCCCCGCCGCCACCGCCAGGCCGGCCGCCAGGTGCAGTTCCGAGAGGTGCTGGTGCCACCGGCGCCCGGACCAGAAGTCAGCGCTGCGCAACCCGCCCGACTGCGCCGCGGCACAGCGGCCGTAGGGCACGGGCCTGGCCGTTCCCGGCGCGGGCGGTTCAACGCCTTCATAGCTGGTGCGCGAACGGGAAGCCAGAACGTAGAAGATCACCGCGACGGTTACCGGCGCGATGATGCCCGCGGCCAGCCGGAAGCCGGGGCGGTCGTACGGCGCCACGAAGTCCAGAAACTGGGCACCCCACAGCCTGGAGCGGCACTGCTGCTGGCCCAGGCATTGGTAGGCGACGGTATCCAGGCTCGGCATGGTGACCATAATCGCGGTGCTCAGGGTCAGCGCGAGGGCGGCGAGGCGGGCAAACCACCGGAACGTCTTCGTCGTCGGCTCCGCGGTTGCCTCCTCATCGCCGGACATCACCCGGCGCCGGGCCATCCACCCGGCCATGTTGGCAAGCATCGACGGCAGCAGCGGCGTCCACAGCACCCGGAGCGGCGAGTGCGAGGTCAGGCCGCCCCACGAGTAAGCCTCACGGTGTCGGCCGCGGGCATCGCTTGTCCGGTAGAACCCGGCGATGCGATCCCCCGCGACCCTCGTCGGCCGCAGATCGCCGAGAAGATCCTCCGGCGGTGTGCCGCCCACGCCGTGCACACGGATCTCCGTCAGACCGTCGAGATTGACGGCACCGGGAACGAGTCCGGCCGAGTCCTTGATGTCGCTCATCGCGCCCCACGCTTAACGTCGGCCGAAACCCGGGTCCAGCCGCAGCAGCGGCATCGGCAAGCCAGGCCGGCGGCGCTCATCCGGGTGAGCCGGAATGGGCTGCCTGGCAAAATCCGCCACGATGACCTCCTGCCTCAGCGGGACGGCGCAGGGCTGGACTCGATATTGGACCTTGCGGCCGCAGATTGCAATGGCTGGGTGCGGGACCGCCGAGGGGTTCCGCGCCAGCTCAGGCGGCGGCCGGGCGGTGGTCGGTGCCGCGCATACGGACGGCCACCAGCAGACCTGACAGGGCTGTGAGTCCTGCGACGACGCCGACGGCGGCCGGGATGCCGTAGGCGTCGGCGATGATGCCGGAGAGCAGGGCGCCGACAGCGAATCCGCCGTCGCGCCACAGCCGGTAGATGCCTACGGAGCGCGCACGCCACTCCGGGTGCGCGACGTCGCCGATGGCGGCGAGCAGGGTCGGGTAGACCATCGCCGTGCCGAGGCCCAGGAGGATGGCGGCGGCCAGCCAGATCCCGAAGTCCTGGCCGACGGCGATCATTGCCAGGGCGGCGGCCTGGAGCAGCATACCGCCCACGATCAGCCATTTCCGGCCGTATTTGTCCGACAGTGCGCCGGTGACGAGTTGGGCGGCACCCCAGACGGCGGGATAGACGGCGGCCAGGATGCCGATCTTTTCGATCGTCAGTCCGGCCGCGGCGAACAGGACGGGGAAGAGTCCCCAGGCCAGGCCGTCGTTGAGGTTATTGACCATGCCGGCCTGGCTGACCGACGACAGTGACTTGTCCCGGAAGCTGGTGAGGGTGAAGATTTCCCGGTTGCTCAGTTCGCCGTGGGCCTCGCCGTGGGCCAACGTATGGTTGGCTGCTTCGAGCTTCGCGTGGCCCCGGGTTTCCTTCACGGCGAAGACCGAGAGGCCGAGACCGAGTGCGATGTAGGCGGCGCCCAGCAGGAACGGTCCGGGCCGCAGACCGTAGTTGGCGGCGATGTAGCCGGTGGCCAGGGCGGTGCCGGCGACCCCGAGGTACCCGGCCGCCTCGTTCAGGCCCATGGCGAGGCCCCGCTTGGACGGGCCGACGAGGTCCATTTTCATGATGACGGTGGTGGACCATGTGAGGCCCTGGCTGATGCCCAGGATGACGTTGGCCGCGACGATCCAGCCCCAGCTCGGTCCGAAGATCAACATCAGCGGGACGGGCAGGGCGATAACCCAGCCGACGATCAGGACAGGTTTGCGGCCGTAACGGTCTGAGAGGGTGCCGGCGAAGTAGTTGGTGGCGGCCTTGGCGAGGCCGAAGGCCAGGATATACGTCAGCGCGGACGTGTAGAGGTCGAGGTGGAAGACCTGTCCGGCGAGCAGCGGGAGGACCGTGCGTTCCTGGCCCAGGGTGCCGCCGACCAGCGCGTTGACGGCGACGAGGAGCATGAACTGGGCCAGGTTCTGCCGCAGGCCCAGCGTAATGCCAGTGCGACGGTGCCGCTGCTGCAGCGAGTTGGTGTTGCCGGAGGTCATGGTGCTCCACGTGGTTGGGACGAAGTGTGGCGGCGGCCCTGGTGTTCAGGGCCGCCGCCAGGGGTGTCAGTCAGGTGTTGACTAGTTGGCGGGGACGGTTTCGCGGGTCTGCTGG